>JAMBLJ010000027.1 GCA_023336815.1 Actinomycetes bacterium | reverse complement strand
CTGGTTACACCCGCTGAAGGTCGTAACCCACCTAGGAGAGGAGACCTCATGGCAGTTACATTCGACAAACTGATCACACCATCCAAGACGGAGGACTATCGGAGCGAGGTACCGCATACCAAGATCGGCATCGGCATCGGCATTGGTGCCCTTGTCCTGGCGATGGTGGTTGCTGTTATCGCACTTGTTGCCGCGAACGACGTAGGTGTCGCCGATGGGAACACCGCACAGCTGCTGGCGATCGGGTTCGGTTTGAACACCCTCGCTGTTGTTACCGCAAAGGTAGCGATCGCGGTCATCCTCGTTGGGATCCTCGTCAGGCTCTGGCTCAGGATCGACAGCGTGAAGGTATCGCTTGCCGCTCTCCAGCCCGAGGACCACGGTGTCGGTCGAGCTATCGGAGATTTCGACTCCGACTTCGGTCCAGCGACCGTCACGAAGGGTGTTCCCGAGCGTCTACCCATCCACAAGATGGCGCGCACGATGTGGTTCCCCATGGTCGTCATGGGTCCCATGCTCGTAGCGATCGGTGTGATCCCAGCGATCATCTGGTCGAACAACATCGGGACATCCACAGGCGTTGCGGGTGCTGGCTGGGCCCAGGGCCTCCAGTTCCTGGGTGAAGGATTGATCCTCGCCGGCATCTCGTTCCTGCTCGGATCGATATTGTCGTCGCTCCGCGAAGGCGGGGCCGAGGTCCAGCAGGCACTCGGATTGAACGTGGTCACACTCAAGATGCCAGCCACGGCGAAGGCGTTCGTTGCGTTCATGGCTGCAGGTCTGATGATCTCGATGATCCAGTTCGGTCTGTATCTCTACACGCTGTCCTTCGATACGGCAGCTGAAATCGCCCCGTGGTGGGCATGGCTTGGACCGTTCCGCGAACTCGGGCTTGCGCTCTTGCTCGCCGGCATCGTCCTTGCACTCGCCACCATTGCGAACGTCCTCGGATTCCAGTTCTCTCGGATCCGTTCCATCGTCGCCACAGGCGAGTAGGAGGAACATCATGACAACACTTACGATCAACGATTTCGCGACAGAAACGACAGCAAAGGCACCAGCCCGCAACGTGCCACAGACAGCAGGAAGGACCCTGTGGGCACCCATGTTCGTCATGGCCCTCATGGGATTCGCCGGAGGTATCGGTATCGCCATCTACAGGGCGAACCTCATCTCCACCGGCGGTGATGCACTCGACATCGCTGCGCTGGGTCAGTACGGGCCGGCGGCCATGTTCTTTGGCTTCGCATCGGTATTCGCAGCCATCTCGTTCGCGATCGCCAAGATCCTCGGAGAGTTCCGGGTCGGCGGCGGTTCGGTTCAAGAGGCGGCACATACCGATGTCAAGACACTGAAAATGCCTGCAACGGCCAAGGTGTTCATCGTTGGCATGGCAATGGCAATGATGTTGATCCTCGGCGCCGTGGTCCTTCACGTGATTGCCGGTATCAACATCGCAGATGGCGGGGTATCAGCTGAGACGATCGAACAGTGGTCGATCTGGCTCGAAGCCGCACGCCGGTTCGGTGTCGTGCTCTACCTCGTTGCGATCATGCTTGGTCTGGCAACGATCGTCCAGGTGCTCCAGTACCAGAGCTTCCGTATCCGGCAGGTTGCGGACAGAACCTGAAAGTTCGTCTCGACGGAGCCTACGAGGGTGTCACTTCGGTGGCACCCTCGCCGCGTCGGTACCGCTCAGTGGCTCGGGCGACCGAGCTGATCACGCTCTCTGTCCATACGCTGGAGCTCGGCTCTGCCTGAGATCACGATTCCGTCCTCGACCGAGAAGTCGAGGTCTGTATCACGGTCGTCGTATTCCACAGCATTGAGTATCACCTTCATGGCGTTGAGCCTCGCCTTGCGCTTGTTGTTCGAACGGATGATCGTCCACGGAGCCGAACCCGTGGACGTTCGCTCCAGCATGCGGTGCTTCATCTCGGTGAAGTCGTCCCAGTACTCCTGGGCCTGTACATCGATCTCGCTCAGCTTCCATTGCCGAAGGGGGTCGTTGATCCGTCGCTCGAATCGCTTCTCTTGTGTGTCTTTGTCCACGCTGAAGTAGAGCTTTACCAACACCGTCCCTTGACGCACGATGTCCTTCTCGAAGCCGACAACACCTCGCAGAAAATCCCTGTACTCGCTCTTCGAACAGAACCCGAAGATGGGTTCCACCATCGCCCGGTTGTACCACGACCGATCGAACAGCACCATCTCGCCTCCGGAAGGGAACCGTTCGACGTACCTCTGGAAGTACCACTGAGACGTTTGCTCCTCAGTCGGCTTTCCGAGGGCAACCACGCGATATCGCTTCTCGTTCATGAACCGAGTGATGCGTCGGATCGACCCGCCCTTGCCTGACGCGTCCCGCCCCTCGAAAACGACGATCATCGGGATCTTGTGGGCCTCGAGATGTCTCTGGAGTTTCAGCAGCTCGATCTGAAAGGGACGAAGTGGTTGGTCCTTGTCGATGCGGTGGGCGAGTTTGTCTCGTTCTTCGCGCAGCTGATCGATCTCAGCTTGGAGTATGTGTTGCTGCTCGTCGTCAGTCATCGTCACCCAGATCGCCCGCTTTCTCTGCCCACCGACAGGTTTCCAGGCTACCAGCGGTTGCGTGTGTGAAACGGGAAAAAGGATGACCCCGGGTACTGCCCCAACTGCGGTACCCGGGGTCTGCGCGCGCGAGGCTGCGACGACTATCGGCGGGGAGAATCGCTCCCCCGGGAAGGATGATGTCGTCTGGTCCTCATAATGAATACCTTAGCGGGATACTACGGAATCCGTCAATCCTCTTCTCGGAAAATTATGAATCGGCACAGGGTTCTGGATGTGGCAAGGTATGGGGATGGTCAAGCGACAGATACCGAGATGGGGCGACTTCGCCCCCCTCATCACAGGAACATCTGCCCGACAGGGCACCCATCTCGATCGTGTGATGCGACACATGGCTGACGTTGGAGACCTGCGCAAACGTGCGAAACGAAGAACGCCACGCGCCGTGTTCGACTACGTAGACGGTGCAGCGGAGGGCGAGATCAGCCTCGAGCGTTCGCGAGACCTCTTTCGTCGCCTTGAGTTCGCGCCGAACGTCCTCAGGGATGTTTCCCAGATCGACACTGCGACAACCCTGCTCGGTCACCCGGTCGCGATGCCATTCGCTCTCGCACCAACGGGGTATACCCGCATGATGCACCACGAAGGCGAGATAGCCGTTGCCAGGGTGGCTGCACGTGCCTCGATCACCTACTCCCTCGCCACCATGGG
>JAMBLJ010000026.1 GCA_023336815.1 Actinomycetes bacterium | reverse complement strand
GATGTAGCACCTGAGGCTGTCGCATCTGAGGCATCTGAGGCTGGTGTGTCTGATGTTGCACCTGAGGCTGTCGCATCTGAGGCATCTGAGGCATCTGAGGCTGGTGTGTCTGACGTTGAACCCGAGGCTGCCGCATCTGAGACATCTGAGGAGCAGAAGAAGACCCCCAAACCGGCTCCGAGGGGGGATCGCCCGGCGATCAGCGCACCCAAGAGCATCGGTGATGTCCCTGACGTACTTTCGGCGGACGATTTCGCGCGAGCTGTTGAGCAGACGGTGTTCGAGTTCAAAGAAGGCGACATCGTGGCGGGAACAGTCGTTCGCGTCGATCCCGACGAGGTACTTGTCGATATCGGATACAAGTCCGAGGGTGTGATTCCTCCTCATGAGCTTTCCGTTAGGAACAACTCGAATCCCGACGATGTCGTAGCGGTCGGTGATGAGATCGAGGCGCTCGTTCTTCAGAAAGAGGATGATCAGGGACGTCTGGTCCTATCCAAGAAGCGCGCCCAGTACGAACGGGCATGGGGTCGTATCGAGGGTGTGATGAACGAGGGCGGCACCGTGACTGGACAGGTCATCGAGGTTGTCAAAGGTGGGCTCATCGTCGATATCGGTCTGCGGGGGTTCCTGCCAGCATCGCTTGTTGATCTGCGAAGAGTCAGAGATCTCCAGCCGTTCGTGGGAGAACCCATAGAGGCGAAGGTTATCGAACTCGATCGCAATCGCAACAACGTCGTGCTGTCACGTCGTGCCTACCTTGAAGAGGAACAAGCCGAACAACGGCACGCGTTCCTCGCTGATCTCAAGGAGGGCGATGTTCGACCGGGTGTAGTCTCGAGCGTTGTGAACTTCGGTGCATTCGTGGACCTTGGGGGCATGGACGGGCTTGTTCATGTCTCGGAGTTGTCATGGCGCCATGTCAACCACCCCGGCGAGATCGTGACGGTTGGCGACCAGGTGAAGGTGAAGGTCCTGGAGGTCGACTACGACCGCGAGCGGATCTCACTTTCCATCAGGCAAACAGCCGAAGATCCTTGGGAAACCTTCTCAAGGGCCACCTCTGTTGGCGACATCGTTGATGGCAAGGTCACGAAGACCGTTCCCTTCGGTGCGTTCGTTTCCGTGGGTGAAGGTGTCGAAGGGCTTGTCCACGTGTCCGAGATCGCCATGCACCATGTCGAGAGTCCCGAACTTGAGCTTTCTCTTGGGCAGGAAGTAAGGGTTAAGGTCACCGAGATCGATGCCGACAGACGACGAGTAAGCCTGTCAATAAAGCAGGCACTTCCGGAATGGGAGGAGCGCTCGTCGTGGAGCGAAAGAAAGCCAAGCAGTCCTCGTCGCAGGGAATTCCAGCGTGAGGACGAAGCCACAGAAGCACCCAGTTTCTCTGCAGATTCGTCTCTCGAGGCGATCCTTGCAGAGCTCAAGGAGCGCGGCATCGGCCGCTCCTGAACATGTGATGCTTGACCCCCAATGGGGTCATGTGGCAATCTTGGTTGGCCACGCACGAGATTCTCGTATTCCGCGTGAAATGAAGTCGTATTTTGCAATGGGGAGGATCGACTGACATGGGCCGGCGTACTTTGGTACTTGTAATCGCTGTCGCGTTAGCTGGAATTTCTGGTTTCGCTGTGTGGCAATATTTGAGCTCCGTCGAGGATGATCTGCGAAGTGATATCGCAGAGGTCGTCGTATACAGAGCAACGGATCCGATCGATGGTGGTGAGCCTGGTTCTGAGGCTGCCAGCCGGATCGTTGAGAGCACTGCTCTTCGCGAGCAGGTCGTTTTCGATGGATCAACGATCCTGTGCACGGGCGCAGCTGGCGACAACGCCAACAAGGATCCCAATGAGTTCGGTTGTGTGAACAATCCGAACGACCTCAATGCCGTGCTCGACGGAAACGTCGCAGCCGGACCGGTCGCTGCTGGTCAGTTGATCGCTGCGACGACATTCGCTGACACAAGGGACTTGCAGCAGCGTCTCCGTGATGCGATCGCTCCTGGCAAAGTCGCTATCGCGATTCAGGTCGACAACGTTACATCGTCCGGGGGGTTCATCCGCCCAGGTGACAAAGTCAACATCCTCGCATCTGCGTCGCTCACACCGTTGAGTTTCCTTGAGGTGATCTCGAACGAGGAGCTCAGGGATCTCCTTGTCGAGGCGTCCTCCGCTGATACGGCAACACCCGCTGACGAAGTACCGGTAGGCGACGATGGCAGCTCAACGCCTGACAACCTGTCCGGTGCTATCCCGACATCGATCGATGTGACACAGACCATCCTGCAGAACGTCCAGGTACTCGCGGTCGGGCCTGACACCCGTCCGGCGCCTCTGGATACAGGTCTGGTGCCATCCGAGTCAGCGGTCGTCGTCTTCGAGGTCACACCACAGCAGGCGGAGCAGATCGAATACGCTCGTCAGTACACCGACATTTCTTTGTCATTGTTGCCTTCCGGCGATTACGTCCCGTATGACAGCCAGCCTGTTGTTGTGGATGACATCTTCGGTCTGCTGGATCGAATCCAGCAGGAGCTCGGACTGGTGAGCAGTGGCTGACGTACTGAGCACTCGCTCCATTCTCATCGTCGACACCGATACAGGTGCGATGGAGAACGCCGAGAAGCTGCTCGACGGGCACAAGGTGCATCGGGTACGCAACGTATCCGATGCACAGCGAAAGCTGGTCGAGGAGGGGGTGGAACTAGCGATTATCGGTCCTGGATTCGCTCACGAAGCCGGGGTGAACGAAGCGAGCCTTCTGCTCGACATCCAGCCACAACTCCCGATCGTGCTTGTCGCTGAGGGACTCACGACCGATGTGCTGAGAGCAGCTATCCGAGTTGGTTTCAAGGATGTAGTGGATTCTCCACTTACATCGGCGAAAGTGGAGTCGATGCTCGGTCACGTCGACAAGGTGGAATCTATCGCAAGGGGCGATGTCCAAACACGAACGAAAATCGGCAAGGTCGTCACCATTATGTCACCCAAGGGTGGTGCTGGGAAGACGATGACCACGGTCAACGTGGGTCTATCGCTTGCCATGATGAGCGGTGCGCCCGAGCGTGTTGTGATCATGGACGCCGATCTTCAGTTCGGTGACGTGTGCATCTCACTTCAGATCGAGCCTCAACACACTATTGTTGACGCTGCGAGAGATATCGAGAAGCTGGATGAGCCGTTGCTCGACTCGCTGCTTGCCGCGCATACCTCCGGGTTGCGTGTTCTTTCGGCCCCTCTCGAACCTTCACTGGCCGACGAGGTGTCTACGCAGGTGGTCGTGAAGACGCTTGGCATGCTGAAACGAATGTTCGACTATGTCGTGATCGATACGGCCCCGTTTCTCGATGAGCCGGTTCTGTCGATTCTCGAGCGCAGCGATGTGGTTCTCCTGGTCGTCGACATGGATCTACCGGCAGTCAAGAACGCCAAGCTCGCTCTCGACACGTTGAAATTGATCAAGTTCCCGTTCGAGAAGATCCAGTTGGTGCTCAACAGGGTCAACTCGAAGGCCAGGCTCGATATCAACGAGCTTGAACGTTCACTCGGTCTCGAGGTGCAGGCAGCTGTGTCATCGGACAAGCTCGTACCTCGGTCAGTGAATGAGGGAGAACCTGTCGTGTCACTCTATCCGAGGTCACGACCGGCCAAGGATCTGAGGGCGGTTGCAGCGCTCGTGTTCGATGGCGAAGCCATCGACGAGCCTGTCACCGAGGAGAAGAGGGGTTGGTTCAGGTGAGGAGACCAAACGATAGGATCAGAAAAGGGGTGTTCGCATGAGCCTCGCGGACAGGGTAAAAGCAGCGAAGTCGGCTGATACATCCAGTGAGACCCAGAGAGAGGAAGTTAAGTCTGATCTCAGGCGAAAACTTCACTACAAGGTAGTCGAGGGCCTCGGCCCAAGCCTGTACAACTCACAGATGTCGGATGCCGAACTCAAGCTCCGGGTGATGGAGATGCTCGAATGGGCACTTGAACAGGAACAGTCGGTTCCGCTCGCACGGGCGGATCGGCTTGCACTGCTCCAGGAGATCGCCGACGATGTCCTTGGGTATGGGCCGATCGATCCGTATCTCGCGGATCCGGAGGTCACCGAGATCATGGTCAACGGCCCACACGCCGTGTGGGTCGAGCGATCGGGACGCATCACGAAGACGGATACGAGATTCGTCGATGCGAACCACCTCGAGAGGATCATCGAAAAGATCGTTGGTCAGGTCGGTCGTCGCATCGATGAGGCGACACCGATGGTCGACGCTCGTCTTCCGGACGGTTCACGTGTGAACGCGATCATCCATCCGCTTGCGATCGGCGGACCCTATGTCACGATCCGTAAGTTCGCGGTCGATCCGTTTACGGTTGACGATCTCGTTGCCAACGATTCGATGAGCGAGCAGGTAGCTGGATTGTTGAAGCGATGTGTCGAGGGACGACTCAACGTCATCGTGTCCGGAGCCACTGGTTCAGGTAAGACGACGCTCTTGAACGTGCTCTCGAACTTCATCCCAGCCAACGAACGCATTATCACCGTTGAGGATGCGGCTGAGGTACAGCTGAACCAGACACACGTGCTGACGCTCGAAACGAGACCCCCGAACCTTGAGGGTAAGGGGCAGGTCAGCATTCGTGACCTGGTGAGGAACACATTGCGTATGCGTCCGGACCGGATCATCGTCGGTGAGGTGCGTGGCGGTGAGGCTTTGGACATGCTCCAGGCGATGAACACTGGTCATGATGGCTCGTTGACGACCGTTCACTCCAACTCACCGAGAGATACGTTGGCCCGTATCGAGACCATGGTGTTGATGGCTGGAATGGATCTTCCCATCCGTGCCATTCGTGAACAAGTCGCATCTGCTCTCGATCTTGTGGTGCACATTCACCGTCTTCGTGACGGGACACGACGGGTCACGCACGTGACCGAGGTTGTCGGCATGGAGGGTGACATCATCACGCTGCAAGATCTGATGCTGTTCGACTACGGCATGGGTGTCGATGACAACGGCAAGTACAACGGATACCTCAAAGCAACGGGGATACGACCGGCCTTCTCGGAACATCTCGAGAACTATGGTATTCATCTCCCAGCAGAGTTGTTCCACCCAGAAGCGTTCGTTCGCCGATGAGACGTGCACTCACTCTCATCCCGGCGGCGATCGTGCTGGTATCGGCGACGCCCGCTTTCGCTCAAACGAGCGAAACCGCTTCATCGACGAATGGACAAGCCGTGCTCTTGCTTGCGGCCATTGCCGCAGGTCTCGCTGCGTTCCTGCTCGTGATCATCCTGTTCGGGAAATCCCGTTCGTCGACGACTGCCTCTGTTCGGGGCCGACTCGGAAGCCTCGGCGCCTCGCCTGAAGCGTCGAAGGGGTTCTTTGGCAGGTTCTCGATTCTCAGGCGTGCGGCCCGTTCTGCCGAATCTGCCGCGGACAAACGCGGTGCGACGAACATGATCCAGAACGCCCTCGAGCAGTCGAACATCCCGCTCAAGACAGGAGAGGCGATCATCGCCGCTATCGGCCTGTCGCTGCTTGCCTTCGTGCTTGTAACGGCGGTCATGCAGTCGGCTATTTGGGGCGTCATCGTCGGAGCAGTCCTCTTGATGGGGTCGTTGATGTTCGTGAACACAGTGGCGTCGAGGCAGCGGAAGAAGTTCGAGAAGCAACTTCCCGATACTCTGAACCTGATCGCAACATCCCTTCGGGCCGGGTACTCCCTGCTCCAGGCGATCGAGGCGGTCGGCGAGGAGTCTCCCGAACCGACCCGAAGGGAATTCGGTAGGGCGATCGCTGAGATCAGGCTCGGTCGACCTATGGAGATGGCTCTCGGAGACATCGCTGAGCGGATGGTGTCTCAGGACTTCGAATGGGCTGTAATGGCGATCAATATTCAACGTGAAGTCGGAGGGAACCTGGCGGAGGTACTTCAAACGACCTCCGAGACCATGGTTCAGCGGAACCGTCTGCGTCGAGAGATGAAGGCACTGACCGCTGAGGGTCGGATCTCGGCGATCGTGCTGTCTATCATGCCGATCGCATTGTTCCTCTTCATCTCTGCGGCCAATCCCGGATACCTGGACCCCATGCTGCAAAGCACGATCGGTCTGATCATCATGGGCGTGGGTGTGCTGTTCATTATTGCTGGCATCTTTTGGATGCAGAAGATCGTAAAGGTGGATGTCTGATGGATCCTTTGCTATTCGCAGTCCTGTCTGTAGGGGTGACCGTCGGTGCTCTGACGGTGTATGTCGGTGGGGGTGTCGTCAAGGCCAACAAGAACACTGGGACACGGCTTTCGAGTCTCTCGACTCGTGACGATGTGCTCGAGCAGGATTTCTCCGAGCGCGCCGTAGCGCCCGTGATGCAGGGACTTGGTCGCTTTGCGATGAGGTTCACGCCGACCGGGTGGGTCGACAAGTCGCAACACAAGCTTGTGCTCGCGGCCTGGAACGATCGAATGGATGGCAACACGTGGGCTGCCATTCGTATCATCACGTTGATCCTTGGCGTCGTGGGAGCGTTCTTCGTCGTGCCGATGATGGACAGTTCGATGATGAAACTGGCGGTTGGTGGAATGGCGATCGCGATCGGCTTCTATGGACCCGAGGCCTCGCTCAACCGTGCGATTGACGATCGTCGTAAGAAGATGGAGCGGCAGTTGCCTGACATCATCGACCTGCTCGTCATTTCGGTGGAGGCAGGGCTCGGCTTCGAGGCCGCTATGGGTCGTGTCGTTCAGAACGTACCGGGTGAACTGTCACGTGAGTTCTCGAGGACGCTCCAGGAGACCCGTGTGGGTGTGAGTCGACACGAAGCTCTCCGCAACATGTCAGAGCGCACGGACGTTGATGATCTCAACTCGTTCATCCTGTCGCTGATCCAGGCAGACTCCTTTGGTGTCTCGATCTCCAGGATGCTCCGTGTTCAGGCAGACGAGATGCGAGTGAGACGGCGCCAGCGGATCCAAGAGAAAGCGTTCGCAGCACCGGTGAAGATGATCTTCCCGATGTTGTTCTGTATCTTCCCTTCGATCTTCATCGTGATCCTTGGCCCTGCGGTCATGAACATCTCGAAAGCGTTCTGACAAGCGTCGTGTCGACTGACCGGGAATCCAAGCAGCGTGCAGGACTCAGTGTCCTGCACGCTGCGCCACTTCTCGTCGGATTTCTGCTGGCACTGCGGGCATCGGAACTGATCCGGGATAACTCGTTCCTGTGGCATATTCGCGCGGGGAGCGTCCAGGCATCGACCGGCGCCGTTCTGACAACGGATCCTTTCTCATATACGGCGAACGGGGAGGGATGGCGCACACAGTCATGGCTCGTCGATCTCGCATACGCACAGCTTGAGTCGATGACGGACTCGCTGGCATGGGCCAACTGGTTCGTATTCGGTATCGGCGCCATCGTGCTGGCTCTCGTCGGTTTCGCCATCTATGACTCGCGACGCTCACCCGTGATCGTCGCCGGTGGGCTCATCCTTGCGATGTGGCTCTTCGCTCCCTTCGCTCAGGCCCGGCCGGTGATCGTCTCCTATGTGATGATGGCCGCGCTCGTGCTGATCCTGCGCTGGAAAGACCAACTCTTGTGGGCGCTTGTTCCCCTGTTCTGGATCTGGGCGGCGGTTCACGGCTCCTGGGTTCTCGGTGGTCTTCTCGTGATCCTTGAACTCATCAGGTCACGTGATATGCGCCTGATCAAGGCCGGCGGTGCCGGTCTCGTGGCTACGTTGCTCACCGCTCACGGAATCGGCACGTGGGCAGTGCTCTACGAGTTCTCACAGGCAAGAGAGGCGCTAGGTTTGATTGAGGAATGGCTACCTCCCGATTTCGCTGATATCGCCCAGGCACCGTACCTGATCGTCATGGTTGGCCTGTTCGTGGGGTTCGCCAGGGGTGCCCTCGCACCGAAGGACCTGATCGTCGTTCTCCCCTTCCTCTTCTTTGGGATGACATCGCGACGGGCTGTCTTTCCTGCAACGATCGTTCTGTTGCCTTTTGCCGTTTCTGCGCTGCCGCTCCCCAAGCTCCGTACTGCTCGGGGCTCAACGTTCGTCCCAGCGGTTGCGCTCGTTGTGCTCGGTCTCCTGGCATTGTCGCCCATGTTCGCTCGGCCCCTCGGACTCCTCGACGCCGAACGGTTTCCCCGTGAATCTGTGGTCTCGGCCATCGAAGGCCGTACGCCGTTCCACGACTCTGCGGTCGGTGGGTATCTCATCTACGATGCCTGGCCGACGGAGCTGGTCTATGTCGACGACAGAGCAGAGCTGTACGGATTCGACCGACTGCTCGGGCTTCGGAAGGCGCTATCTGGTGACTACGAAGAGGTGTTCGATGCGAACGATATTGATGTCGCCATCGTCAAGCCCGATTCTCCGCTGCATCGCAGGCTGGTGAGTGACGGTTGGTCCCCAGATGCTGTCACTGAAGAGTTCATTGCGATGGTTCCGTAGCGCTGGACGCCTATGGCAGCGATCCAGCGTACGGTCTGCGACATCGAGTGGTGATGGCGTTGTGCACTCACATACACAAGAAGAAGGGGAAGCGCCTTGGCGCTTCCCCTTCTTCTGTTGTATTCCTCTTTCGCTCTAGAGCGAAGAGCCAACCTCGGAGAACGTGTCATTAAGACCCGAGCTCAGGAAGTTGAG
This sequence comes from Actinomycetes bacterium, assembly GCA_023336815.1. Classification (GTDB taxonomy): domain Bacteria; phylum Actinomycetota; class Acidimicrobiia; order Spongiisociales; family UBA5794; genus JAMBLL01. The sequence goes on along the minus strand of JAMBLJ010000026.1, from coordinate 6,805 downwards.
GGCCACGATGGCCACGATTGCGATAAGTGCAACCAGCAGAGCGTACTCCACCATTGATGCACCTTCTTCATCACGTGCGATTCGAGCCTGGAAGGCCGTCCACAGACGAAGCATTCTGTACCTCCTACGTACAAGGCGATCCGTTACTCACATCTACGGCATCCACCCCGAATTCCTTTATGGGTCGCACGACCCATTGATGAAGACATCAGAACACAGACGGCAGATCGCTTCGCTAGCAGACCCGGATGTCTGCGCTCTGCTGTCTGTACTCTGCTGGCTTCTTCCTCACCATTTTCGGTCGAGGCCGAGTTTCATGGCCTCCACGACGGCCTGGGCTCGATCGTTCACGGAGAGCTTTTCGTAGATCGAGGCGAGATGGTTCTTGACGGTCTTCTGTGAGATATACAGCTCGTCGGCGATGTCCTCGGTTCCTGAGATACCCTGGACGAGACATCGGAGTACGTCACGCTCACGCTCGGTGATGGCTTCCGCACGGGACGAAAGCTGCGGAGTTCGATAGCCGGACAGAACTTCATCGAGATCCTGATCGAACAGATACTGGCCATCTGCTACAGCGCGGATGGCTGCTGCGAGGTCCGGAAGTGGAAGCCCTTTGGATAGGAACGCGACGGCGCCCGCTTCCCTCGCAGACTTGCCGTAGGACTCGGCAGTGTGCATCGTGACGACGATCGTCGGTGGTAGGTCCTTCAGCCTGCTGATCGCTGAGAGACCCGACATTCCAGGCATCTCGACATCAACAAGCAGTACATCCGGCTTCGCATGCGCTACGACGGCCCCGAGGGACGTTCCATCCACCGCCGTCCCGACGACGTCGATATCGGGCAGGCTGGTGAGGCCCTGTTTGAGTCCGTCGAGCATCAGTCGATGATCGTCTGCGATCACAACACGGATCGGTGTGTTCATCGATCCTCCTCCCATGTCATTGTTATGGATGTGCCTGTTCCTATTGAGGTTGCGACCTCGAGGGTTGCACCTATCAGATTCGCGCGTTCCCGCATGCCGACAAGACCGAATCGGCTCTCAGGTTCGCGATCTGGGTCGAACCCGGCTCCGTTGTCCTCGACGGTGAGTGTGCCACCAGCTTCAGTGATACGCCCGGTAATCGTGATCATCGAGGCGTCGGCGTGATGAACAGCATTCCGGAAGCTCTCGCTTACGAGCGCACCTACCTCCGCAGCGATCGCTGGCCGGGGAGGTGTCCGTTCGTCGATATCGACGACAACGGTTGGACCGTCGGCATCGACCTCAGCGACAAGGGAATGGGCGAGTTCGACGATGCTCAGCGATCGATCGGCACGGAGGTCCTGCACTCGCATCCGGATCGTATCGACGAGTCGTGTGACGTTGGAGCGCGTCGCATCCAGGTTGCGGGTCTGCTCCTCGCTCAGATCTCCGGTCATCAAGGCCATGTCGAGTGCGAGGCCAACGGATGCGATCGAAGGGGCGATATCATCGTGCAGCTCTCTTGCGAGTCGCACCCGTTCGCGTTGGATCGTGATCCCCGCAATGCGTTGCAAAAGAAGGTCATTGTCGATGGCAAGTCCGACCGGGGCCGCGGTGATCTCGAGTGCCTCTACCTCTTCTGGCGAGAGGGGCGAATCACCCGTCCACAGGTCGAGGCGCGCCAACTGCCTCCCCTGCCATGCGATAGGTATGGTCGAATCGGGGTGTCCGTCGACATCGGGTCCTCTTCTCGCGAGGACGACGTCTCCGTCTGCGATGATCTGTGCAGACGCGGCTGGTGTGATGACACCGACATCGCGCAGCGCATCATGTGCTGTTGCGACTGCGTTGATATCTGGCGATGTGGCGACAGTCACGAGATCCTCGAGGAGATCGTGGGTAGTAGTGAGCCGCTCAGACCTCGTCGAAGCAGCGTCGGTTGCGAGGAGCAGGTTCTCAGATCTCTCAGACTCGGTGCTGATCGCTCGCTGGATCTCACCGAAGGCGACTGCTGTCAGTGCGTAGATGGCCGAGATGCGAACGATGTCTCCTGGCGAGACGACGGTCGAGGTCGCTCCGATGATGACGACACCGATGACGGATTCGACTGCGGCTGGACCGGCGGCCCGGATCCCACCGCCGACAGCCGCTAGGAATATGGCGGCAACGGGCATGAGGACATATCCGCTTGCGAGTCCTCCCGTGAGGGCGGCGGCGACGACGTACATCGCTATGGAGATTCCGACGAAGATATAGGGACGCAGCGCCCGCACCTCGAATGGAATCGGGACAGTCAGCGACATGCCTATCCCGATCACGCCAAGAGCAAAGGCCATACCTGCTTGCAGTGTGAGGCCCGTACTGAAGAATGCGCTTGATGCCGCGACAACGAACGCCCCCACATGGATGATGTTGGACGTGATGCGAAGCCGCTGGTGCCACGTTGGCGTTCCTGTCACACCCGCAGGGTACAGTCTCACTCATGTCAGACCAGGACTCTCCCATGCGTATGCGCCCGGTGCTGCTCGGCGGTGGTATCGGCGCGGGCAAAACTCGGGTCGCGATGTTGTTCGCGGATTCTGGTTTCCACGTCATCTCAACAGATCGTGTCGGTCATGAGCAGCTCAGGCAAGGATCCCAGGCGGTAGCCGCGATCGAGACGATCTGGCCCGAGGCTGTACAAGGTGGTGTTGTCGATCGGTCGGTGCTGGCAGGAATCGTATTCGCAGACGAAGACGCTCTCGCCGAGCTCGAATCGATCACACATCCGGGCATCGAACGCGATGTCCGGGAGATGATCGCACGTGCCGAGCGCCCGGTTCTGGTTGAGGTGCCGATTCTCAAGGTGTTCGCTGATGACCCGTTCACACGGATAGCCGTCATCGCCGATGACGCTGTGAGACTCGAACGTGTTGTGGCCAGGGGCGGAGACGAGACAGATACACGCCAGCGTATGTCGGCCCAACCATCGAATGACCTGTGGCGGGAGTGGGCGACGATCGTCATCGACAATACGGGTGATTGGGCCGCCACTGTTGAACGTGTTGACGACGTGATCCAGATGGTGCTCGAACGTGGCTGACATGGTCCCGTTCGAGGTCGTGAGCGAATTCTCACCAGCAGGAGATCAGCCTGAAGCGATTGCCAGGCTCAGCGAGGGAATCCTTCGCGGTGACCGTTTTCAGACTCTGTTGGGGATCACGGGAAGCGGTAAGTCGGCAACGATCGCATGGACGATCGAGCAGGTCCAGAAGCCGACGCTGGTACTCGCGCCGAACAAGGCGCTTGCCGCTCAGCTAGCGAACGAGTTCCGGCAGTTCTTTCCGAACAATCGCGTTGAGTATTTCGTCTCGTACTACGACTATTACCAGCCAGAGGCCTACATAGCTCAGAGTGACACCTATATCGAGAAGGAGTCGACCGTCAATGACGAGATCGATCGCCTGAGGCACGCAGCAACTGCGGGCCTCTTGACAAGGCGTGATGTGATCATCGTCGCATCGGTCTCCGCCATCTATGGACTCGGATCTCCGGAGCACTACGAAGGCCAGTTGCTTCGTCTCGTGAAGGGGGTCGAATTTCCTCTCGACGAGGCGATCAAGCGTCTCGTCAACATCCAGTACGATCGCAACGAGGTCAACCTCACGAGGGGGACCTTCCGCGTTCGCGGCGACACGCTTGAGGTGTTCCCAACGTACGACGAGACGATCGTTCGGATCCAGTATTGGGGTGACGAGGTCGAGCGAATCTCTCGAATGAACCCCGTCACCGGTGAGGTGATCGAGGAGATGAGCGATGCCTGGGTGTATCCGGCAACACACTACGTCACATCGAAAGAGATACTGGAACGAGCGATCTCCGGTATCGAGGTAGAACTTCAGGACCGATTGGTCGAGCTCGAAGGTTCGGGAAAAATGCTCGAGGCACAACGCCTCCGTATGCGGACCCGGTACGACATCGAGATGATGCGAGAGGTCGGATACTGTTCCGGCATCGAGAACTATTCCAGGTACCTCGATGGGCGAAAACCGGGGGACGCACCGTTCACACTCCTCGACTATTTCCCAGACGACTTCTTGATGGTCCTTGACGAAAGTCACGTGACGATCCCGCAGATCCATGGCCAGTACGCTGGCGACAAGTCCCGCAAGGACACGCTCATCGAGCACGGGTTTCGGCTGCCCTCTGCGCTCGACAACCGACCGCTCACGTTCGAGGAGTGGTACTCGAAGACCGGTCAGGCGGTACTGATGTCCGCAACCCCGAGTCCGTGGGAACTGCGCGAGTCCGACCAGGTCGTCGAACAGATCATTCGACCCACTGGACTCGTCGATCCTGAGGTCGTCATCCGGCCGACCAAGGGCCAGATCGATGACCTCGTCTCTGAGATCCAAGAGGCTGCTGTTCTCGACCAGCGTGTTCTCGTCACGACGATCACGAAGAAGATGTCCGAAGACCTCTCGAACTATCTGCTTGAGCTTGGTGTGCGGTCGAGGTACCTGCACTCGGATATCGACACTCTTGAAAGGGTCCAGATCCTTCGTGATCTTCGCCTCGGCGAGTACGACGCCCTGATCGGCGTGAACCTCCTTCGCGAGGGCCTCGATCTTCCTGAGGTCGCCCTCGTCGCGATTCTCGACGCAGACAAGGAAGGTTTCCTGCGATCCGGCACAAGCCTCATCCAGACCATCGGGCGCGCCGCCCGCAATGTAGACGGTTCCGTGATCATGTACGCCGATGGACTTACGGACTCGATGCGAAAAGCGCTCGACGAAACGAACAGACGTCGGATGGTGCAACTCGCGTACAACGAGGAGCATGGGATCGACCCCCAGACGATACGCAAGAAGGTCTCAGATATCCTCGAGCTGATCTCACGCAGCGATAGCCCGAGCGTTGACAGCAGGGCCAGGGAGCTCCGCAATCGGGAACCGCTCGACCTGACGACGCCGGATCTTCGACGGCTCATCATGACACTTGAAGAGGAGATGAACGAAGCCGCTGCCGATCTTCGATTCGAATACGCCGCCCGTCTGCGAGACGAGGTCAACGATCTCAAGCGTGAGCTCAAAGAGATCGTTGAAGCAACGAGATAGACAGCAGACAGCAGACAGCAGACAGCAGACGTTGTTCTGTCATCTGTTGTCTGTCATCTGTCGTCTGTTCGTGTCACACCCTCTCGGTACACTCTCGACTCGTCCAGTGGTACAGCGATAGCAGAGCGGTGAATGACAATGGCGAGTGACACAATCGTCATCAAAGGTGCGAGGGAACACAACCTCAAGAACATCGATCTCGATCTGCCGCGGGACCAGCTGATCGTCTTCACAGGACTCTCGGGTTCAGGGAAATCCTCGCTGGCATTCGACACCATCTACGCCGAAGGTCAACGTCGCTACGTCGAATCTCTCTCCGCGTATGCACGTCAGTTCCTCGGGCAGATGGACAAGCCCGATGTCGACTTCATCGAAGGATTGTCCCCGGCCATCTCGATCGACCAGAAGACGGCGAGCAGGAACCCGCGATCGACCGTAGGAACCGTCACCGAGATCCACGACTACCTCAGGCTCCTTTTTGCCAGGATCGGTATCCCGCACTGTCCCAACGATGGCAATGCGGTCTCCCGCCAGACGCCTCAGCAGATCGTCGACAGAATCCTTGAGCTCGACGAGGACACCAGGTTCCACGTGCTGGCTCCCGTGATCCAGGGACGCAAGGGCGAGTACGACGCGCTCATCAACGATCTCGTCAAGGCAGGATTCTCGCGTGCACGAATAGACGGTGAGATCAAGGATCTCACGGACGATCTCGATCTGGCCCGGTACGAGCAGCACACGATCGAGGTCGTGGTGGATCGACTCGTCCGAAAAAAGGGTATCGAACGCCGGCTCACTGACTCCGTTGAGACCGCTCTGGGATTGTCTGAGGGTTCGGCGATCGTAGATATCGAGGACGGTCCGACGCTGACCTTCTCCCAGGCGTTCGCCTGCCCCGAATGTGGGCTTTCATTCGATGAGCTGGCACCAAGGAACTTCTCGTTCAATAGCCCTTACGGCGCCTGTCCCGATTGCTCCGGCATCGGAACGAGGTATCAGGTTGATGTCGACCTCGTCGTGCCTCAGCCAGATCTGTCGCTTGGCGATGGGGCCATCGCCCCCTGGCGTGGACGTCATCGGATGACCTACTACCAGCGTCTCATCCGGTCGGTAGCTGACGTGCACGGGATCGATGTCGATGCGCCGTGGCGGTCGTTGTCGGCCGAACACAAGAAGCTGCTGCTCCACGGCGGGGGAGCCGGCGCCTACACCGTGCGGTACGAGAACCGGTTCGGGCGAAAGCGAAGCTACGACGCGACCTACGAGGGCGTGATGGAGTGGGTCGAGCGGCGGTACGCAGATTCGGAGTCCGACGGTGCACGAGCTAGCTACCAGCAGTACATGCGTGAGATCCCGTGTACACGTTGCAACGGTGGCCGGCTGAACAGCGTGAGCCTTGCTGTCACCATCGGTGATTGGAACATCGCACGGTTGTCCGACACCAGTCTCCGGTCTGCCCTCGAGTTTCTCGAAGGGCTCACGTTGGACTCCCGCGATGCGACCATAGCTGAACCCGTGGTGAAGGAAATCTCCGAGCGGCTGACATTCCTGGTGGCAGTCGGCCTCGATTACCTCACGCTTGCCAGATCAGCAGCGACGCTTGCGGGAGGCGAGGCACAGCGGATCCGCCTTGCGACCCAGATCGGATCAGGGCTCGTGGGCGTTCTGTACATTCTCGATGAGCCGTCTATCGGTCTTCATCAGAGGGACAACCAGCGTCTCATCGAGACACTGCTTCGTCT
>JAMBLJ010000025.1 GCA_023336815.1 Actinomycetes bacterium | reverse complement strand
GGAACGGAGTTCGACGCAATTCACGCCGAAGGTCTGGAGCACGTGGAGAAAGCCCTGGTTTCTGCCCAGGCGGGTCTCGACGAGCTCGTCTTTCGCCGTAGGGGGCTCATGATCTCGCTGGTCTTCATCGCGCTGGTCCTGGTGGGATTGGCGATGAAGATACGGTTCCTGTAAATGGTCTGTTCGAAACTCAATACAAGGGAGGGCTGGGGTTCCGGGAGCCCTGTCTCCCGGAACCCTCCAGAGGGGGATTAGGTGGGCAAGGTGGAAAGGCTGTTGAGGCGGGGAGCCGATACGGGCTCCGGATGAGAAGGGATTCGAGCCCAGTCGAGCCAATAGACTCGCTTGGGGCTTGGTCGGCAGGGACAAGACCCGGGGCTCTCATGTCGAAGGCCATTGCAATTCACCTGCCAGCTTGCAGACCTTTGAATCGGTGGCAGGTTGGGTGGCCGGCCGCTGGAAAGCAAGCAGGTGATTCTGCCAACGGCGCATGCGAGACCACCGGGTTTTTGGCGGAGACCTAAATTCTCTCATGATCCTCGCCACGAGACCTGGTGAATGATGCGGGAGTCGCCACGATCGCCCTCACAACGTCCAGATAGACGTTATCCTCTAGTACGATCGCGAACCCGGCTCGGACAACGTTGGCCGTCGTGTCGCGGTTCATGTCGGGGCCAAAGCGACTGGTGTACGGTGTGAGCAGATCCTGCATGAGCGCGATTGGCCCCAACCGACTCCGCACATGTTCGAACATCAGGAGCCGGCCTTCGGGCCTGAGACATCGGTGAAGTTGCCGGAGGCCGGACACCGGATCCGGCACAGAGCAGAAGACACACGAGGTCACCACCGTGTCGAATGTCGCGTCGTCATAGTCGAGGGCCCGGACATCCATCTCTTCGAGCGACAGTTGGCCCGCGTACGCGCGGGCCTTGCGGCGAGCGCGTACCAACATCGCCGGGCTGACGTCGATCGCGGTGATCCTCAGTCCCGAGGGGAAGTATTTGAAGTCGTTACCGGTGCCCGTTCCGACGAGGAGACATCGTCCCTCCATCTTTGCGAAAAGGCGACGCTTGTACGGGCCAAGCCGCTTCTCATCTCCGTGGGTGACAAGGTCGTACATGCGGCTGGCCCGATCCCATCGTTTGCGGAGCCGATTATCCATACTGAATCCCTACGAATCGCGCCGGGAGGTCTCCGCCAGCGCGTGGTCGAGGTGGCGAACGCCCGCAGCGATGACGATTCCGAAGAGAAGGCCGACGATGGTGGCGTGCCCCAATGTGACGGGCTGCATGGAGTCACGCATGGCGAACACCATGCCTCCGAACATTCCAATGAGGCCGGCGGGGACCATTACGTGGAACATGCCAAGTATCGGGGTGAGGAGGGCGCCGATTCCGAGATGCACCAGCGTTCCCACTGTCATCCCAATCAGCATCGCCAACACGAGGTCGAGCTCTGGTCTCACTGCTGCCCGGACTGAGATCGCCGTTATCGAACCGATCAAAGCGCCGGCGAAATAGTCGCCGACCGTAAAGGCCAAATCTCGATATTTTGTGGCGTCTTTCACGTTTGCGTTGCTCCCGGGTGTGACCGATGCAAGACCGCCGGGCCATATTCGAATTGATTCCGAACCTGCATGCCGCCGCGGTACTTCGTCACAGTCGCTGGCGTCTCGATCGAGAAACTGCTTGCAGGAAACGTGCCACTTCCGCTGCCGGCATCGAACATCCTGGCGTCCGGTGGGACAATCGGGAATCGTCCGTGGCTGAAGCAAGAGCGAGGGCTCAGCAGAAACGCATACCTCCGTCGGCACACGATCGCAATAACGACTGATTGCTTGATTTGCAGCTCGGCGCTGTATCTCCAGCGAAAACACTCGCAGTTCGGTTCGTCGCGTCCGCCGGCGATCCCATGTCGCCCTGGTACGGGGCTTGCGCACAGGACGCGTCGAGGCGGAGGTGACGTGAAGTGCCGGGCAACTGCTCTGAGGTTCGTGATGGGCAGATTCGCCCAACAGTAATCTCTGAGCGCTCCAAAAATTCGATTCTCCTTCCCAACCCTTCGAAAAAACGCGACGTGCACGGGATCTCCTGCGGGTTTTGCACTACCGCCGCTGTGTTTGAAGCAATCGAAAGGGCAGGATAGATCCCACGAATCGCTATCACCCTTAATCTCAACAATTAGTGATTTGGCACGCGTGTTGCAGCTCCCTTCTGCGGTAGCGCCGTGTTTTCGCGGATCACCCCGTTTGTTCCCTTAGCTAGGATTGGCGGTTTCCATGGGCGCGACATCAACCCCGATGACCACACATTCCCCGAGCGTAACGTTGGTTGACGGATTCGGGCCGGCGCGGGTGCCGAGTGAGCTGCGACCGGGGACGGGAGAAGAAGCACGACGGATATTCCGAATCCGTGTGACAGCTATCCACGCGATGTGGGGGTTCGCGTTCGGGTACGTGGTATTGCATCCCTTGG
>JAMBLJ010000024.1 GCA_023336815.1 Actinomycetes bacterium | reverse complement strand
TATCGTCAAGGACCTGACGCAACCGGAAATGCTCGCAATGGCGGACCGCATCCTCAACATCGTGCAGCAACAGGCGACGATCGATGAGTTCGAGGACGAGAAGGCTCCCGGTCTCTTCGCTCTTGCGGCCAAGATGCGCGACCCGGAAATCAGGAGGGGCATGGGGCGTGCACTCAACACCCTCAAGGCCGTCGCAACACCGAATGAAGGTCCAGCGCAAGCGCCGGACAACGATTCGTCGGAACCAGAGAAACAGAACAACGACACACCTGGAGGTGCGTAATGCCAGTGACCACGATCGCTGACAAACAAGTCCATGTCGACGAGGAGGGCTTCCTCACCGAGTTCGATGAATGGGACAAGGACCTTGCACAGGCTCTTGCAACCAACATCGGCATCGATGACCTGACCGATGAACACTGGAAGGTCATCGAGTTCCTTCGCTCCGACTACCAGGAGCAGGGCGAGACGGCGACACTTCGCAGGGTTTCCACTGTTGGTGGGATCCCAACGAAGACGCTGTTTCAGCTCTTTCCCAAGAAGCCAGCCAGGAAGATGTCCTACATCTCTGGCCTCCAGAAGCCAGCCGGCTGCATCTAGAGAGGATCGTCAATGACCACCGAAGAAACCGCAGCTCCAATCGTTCCGGACATGGGCGCCGACTACTCCGATCGCAAGATCGCGTTCGTCTGCTCCAAAGGGTCCCTTGATATGGCATACCCGGCGTTGGTGATGGCGTCCGGTGCTCTCGAACAGGGCATCGAAACGCACATCTTCTTTACGTTCTGGGGCATGGACATGATCAACAAGAAGACGATGGGCAACCTTCACTTCTCGCCTGTCGGCAACCCCGCGACGCACATGCCAGCGGCACTTGCACCCTTACCGGGTATGCAGGCAATAGCGACGAAGCAGATGAAGGCGAAGCTCGAGGAACTCAAGATCCCCGATGTCCCTTCGTTCCTCGAACATCTCTCGGACATGGGTTGCCACCTATGGGCCTGCAAGATGTCGGTCGACATGTTCGACCTCGAAGAAGACGACATGACTGACCTGCTCGACGGCGTGTTGAACGTGTCAGACTTCATGGACCTCATCGATGGTGCCCAGACGATGCTCATCTAGCGTCGCCCGGACTACCCCAAGACTGACGAAGGTTCCGCCCTCTCCTGCAAGGAGGGTCGGAACCTTTGTCGTTGCTGGTGGTCTTGTGGATACGCCTCAGCCGGCGTCTGCGATCAGCGTATCGAGTGCGAGCGTGACCATGTCGCCGAACGTCTTCTCCCGCTCATCGGACGATGTCTCTTCCTGCGTAACGATATGGTCAGAGACTGTCAGAATCGCAAGGGCGCGAACACCTTCAGCAGCGGCGATCCCGTAGAGACCTGCTGCCTCCATCTCGACCGCGAGAACATTCATCGATTGCCAGATCTCGAGTGCGTTGGTGGTCGGGTTGTAGAAGCTGTCAGAGGAGTGCACGTTCCCAATGTGTACGCCACGGTCCCCATTCGCTGCAACGCCAGCAGCCGTGCTCAGCAGTCCGTAGTCGGCGGTCGCTGCGAAATCCCAATTGCCATATCGTGCCTTGTTGACCCCAGAGTCGGTGCAGGCACCGATCGCGAGGATCACATCGCGCAGCGCAACGTCTGTGGTGAGGGCACCACAGGAGCCGACTCGCACGAGGCGTTTCGCACCGTAGAAGCGGACGAGCTCGGTGATGTAAATCGAAGCGGACGGGATGCCCATGCCGGTACCCATGGCGGTCACGGGAGCACCCTGATAGGTCCCCGTGTAGCCAAACATGTTGCGCACTGATGTGACCTCGCGTGCATCGTCGAGGAAGTTCTCCGCGATGTACTTCGCGCGCAGAGGATCGCCTGGTAGCAATACCGCCTCGGCGATATCCGATTCGTTCGCTGAAATGTGTGGTGTGGCCATCGATGCTCCTGCTCGGTTATCCCGTCACTCTACGGTCGTGGCGCCGGCTTGGTCATCAGATAGCTCCTTCACCGAGGCAGAAAACGAGTAGAGGCTCACGAGGCGTGCCACGACGGTCACCAGCAGGACCTGACCGAGCACAGCCTCAGCAGACGCAAGGAATCGGCCGACATCTGAGACTGCGGCGAGGTCACCGAAGCCAACCGTCGTCAGGGTTGTGAGCGAAAAGTACATGAAGCTCGTCGAGGTCTCTGCAACTCCGAAGAACGGATCGCCACCTGCCACGTTGTCGACCCCGAGAAACGCATAGTTGAAAACAAGAGCGAGAAGGAGATACACAGCGAGTGATCCGAACAGGGTCTGCACCGTGACCCGGTCGTGTTTCATGATCCGACGCAACACAACGATCGGCGTGACGGACGCTATCAACGTCCATACCAACGACGGCTTGGAGGTTGAGACCTCACTGACACCGTCGATTTCGACAAGCACATCCAGGAACGTGAACAGGATCGTGCCACCGATGACGAGACCGATAAAGATGTTCGCGATCCGCCTGGGGCGGCGCGCCACACCGGATGCACTCAGCGCCACGACGAGCGTCAGACCAACAGTGACGGTGACAATGATCGTGCCTACCTCTGACCGAAAGCCTGAGGCACCGTCGTCAAGGTCGATCAACGACAGCACCGCAACAGACATCGCTGAAAGTCCAAGAACCAGACCGAACCGGTCGAGGTGCTTCCCTTCGTCGCTGAACCAGCGCTTGGAGCGGTCAGTCCGCATGATCGTGTCCCCGTGTCGTTGCTGCCTCGAACGGTAGGCACGCGGGCATGGGATGTTGTGTCATGTCAGCAGCGAACCAGTACATTGATCGCATGACATCCTTTGATCCACAACCCTGGCAACCTCTCCCCGCACCTCCATTGACCGACGACCTCGCCAAGAACACAAGCCTTGCGGATGCGACGCTATGGCCAACGCCGGGGGCCGGACCCGAGGATGTGCTCGTCGACTCCGATGGTTCCGCCATCACCGGTCTTGACGATGGCCGCATCATCCGTGTCTCCGGAGATGGCACAACGCAGGAGATCGCACACACCAAAGGTCGGCCCCTTGGCATCGAGTGGTTAGGCGATGGCGAGATGATCGTGTGCAGCACAGACGCCGGGATGCAACGAGTCACAATGTCAGGTGAGGTCACACCACTTGCCAGCGCGTTCGAGGGTGAGACATTCAAGTTCGTGAACAACACAACAGTGGCTAGCGATGGCACGGTCTACTTCTCCGACACATCCACCCGTTGGGGTATCGATACCTACATAAACGACCTCCTCGAAGGGAGGCCGACCGGACGAGTATTCGAGTTGAAGACGGATGGCGCGTTGTCGGTAGTCGCAGAGGGACTCCAGTTCGCCAATGGCGTTGCCCTGGATGCGGATGAGACGTCTCTGTTCGTCGCCGAAACTGGTCGATACCGGGTATATAGGCACTGGCTGCGGGGAGAGCGAGCGGGTGAGACTGATCTGTTCCTCGACAACCTGGCTGGGTTCCCTGACAATCTGACGTTCTCCGACGGCATCCTCTGGGTCGCCATGGCGTCTCCAAGACAAGGGATCGTCGACTTCATGGCACCACGCAACTGGATGCGGTCACTGTCCTATCGCATGCCTGATGGAATGAAGCCCAAACCGGTGCGCCATGGCATGATCCTCGGTTACGACGTCGACGGCCTCCTCGTCCACAACCTTCAGGACACAACCGGCAGAGTCGCGATCACAACCTCAGCCCGCGTCCACAACGGCCGCCTCTACATAGGCAGCCTGACAGAACCCCACATAGCCATCCACAACCTCTCTTAGCCCCAGTCCCCCTTGAGAGAGACAGCAGAGCGGGAACGCCAAAGAGCGTTCCTCGGGAGTTGCTCCGCAACTCCATAACGCAGTCGTGATGCAGGGGGATGGGAGCCTGAGTCGCACGGCGAAGACTGGTTGGGCTCCTGGAGACAGAGCATGATCCTGT
>JAMBLJ010000023.1 GCA_023336815.1 Actinomycetes bacterium | reverse complement strand
TTGCCTCGAGGCAGAGGAACTCGCACAGGTTTGGATGTCATGTTCCGAATCTCTTTCATCTCATCGCCTCTGTTCCGATTGCTTTGTACAAGGCCTGACCCAATCTAGGCTCTCAAGTTCCGAGCCGGAGTATCGCGGGATACTCCAAGTCCATCTACATGTATATACGTCGACAATCAGATATTGACAGTCCCGATTTGCCGCGGCGAAGAACTTTGAGCTGATGGCGGAGAGCGATGTTCTCCAGCGACAGCGATTGTCGGGATCGAAATGCGGATACAAATAGGTGTAGAACGACATTGAGCATCTCATGATCTTACAGATCGGGAGTTGTAACTCCAAGTTGGACTACGGGCGCGTGATTCACCGGGCTCCCTGCCAGTGAATGACCAAGGTGATCGGATACGCTGCGTTTGTATCTTCTGGAACGCCCAGGAGGAAGCGTTGTCCATCGCTCGTGTTGGCCCACGTATCTCCTGATTGTGTCTGGAAGTGGACCTTGGGCATATCGATCTCGACGAGCTCGCCCAACCTGACCTTCACGGAGGCCAGCGAGCCGGACAGGTCCAGATAGTAGAGTTCATCGCCCGTGGCGTTCCATCCCAGGAGCCAATCCGCGCCCTGGGTGGAGAGCTGCCATTTTCCATCGCCGCTGGGAAAGCGCGTCAGATACAGATCATACTTGCCGGATTCGTTGGACAAATAGGCCAGCCAGTTTCCATCGGGAGAAAACAGACCCCAGCCGTCGTCATATTCCGAGGAGATGAATTCTGAGGCTTCTCCGGTCTCGAGGGAGAGAATCCACAGATCATTGCGACTGACCGAGTGATTGAAAGTAAGGTACTTTCCGTCCGGGGACCATCCCCAGGGCTCGTCCCTTATATCGCTACTGAAAAGCAGTTCCGCCTCACCCCTCCCATCCGCAGAGCGTGAGTAGATGTTCCCGGGGCCATCCCGATTGGAATGAAACGCGATGCGGTTTCCGTCCGGAGACCATACGGGATGCGTGTCATTGCCCTCCGAGAACGTCAGGCGACTCGCGACCTTGCGCCGGACGTCGAAGACCCAGATGTCGGCTCCGCCTGAGTTTTCGTCGGAGAGACTGGCGGCCAGGCGATCACCAGCGGGGGAGAGCCTGATATGTCCGAAGAGCCCTACCTGCTCCATGCTGTCGATGCGATTTCCTTCGCGATCGAACCACGTAAGGATCTTCCTCAAGGCGAAGCCATGCTGAAAAGCAAGGATTCCCGCATTGGAGACACCAAAGGCGCCGCGCCAGTAGGTCGGCACCAGCAGGATGTCTTCGCCAACAGGAAACGCGTCTCCCGTCAGCTTACGACTGGCAGGGTCGAACGGTCGGGCCATCAGAAATCCGTCATTGACCCAGAACAGATGGCCGCGAGCGTAGGCCGCATTCGAAGGCGAATGCATGATCTCGTAGGTCTCGGCGGAGTCGAGATATCCGACCCAGATCGAGTTGCCGGGATCACTGCTTGCCGCCGAGTGGCTGGCTCGCAGAAACAGATAGCTCTTTCCGTCAGGCAAGAAGACCGGATACCGGTGCGTCGTTTCGTTGGCTCTTGCTGGGTCCAGCTTTGTGATCGGAGACGGAGTTCCTCCCGCCGCGGGTACAAGGTGGATGGGCGACTCCGTACCGGGTGCCAGGAGAATCTGGCCATATTGGTTCCAGCTTCCTCCCCGTCCGTCGGGGGCGTCACAAATCGTGATTGGTGCTCCACCGTCGAGACTCAGTTTCTTGAGTTTGCCTCCGACGAAGAAGGCCAACTGCCGCCCATCCGGCGACCAGAAGGGGAAGGTCGCTCCCTCTGTTCCAGCCAGGAGTTGGGCCTTCTCGGACTCGAGAGATCGAAGATAGAGCTGTGGAGCGCTGTCCTCCGATGGAACGGTGAAGGTCATCTTGGTTCCGTCGGGGGAAAGGGTCAGGGATCCCGCGTTGGATCCATAGCCAAAGAAACGTCCCCCTTCAGGTGGCAGCACTGCCGCACGAATTTCCCCGGCGGGCGGACGTGAAGTTGCTTCGATGGCGATCCAGCCAAGAACCGCGGCACCCACGGTGGCGAGAGCGGCCACGATCCAGGGGAGTCGCGCGCGGCGGCTCGGCTCTCGCCCGGCCACCGTTTCGGCAAGGTCGAGCTCAGGTTCGGCCAGCGAATCCGGAGACAACGCGATGCGCACTTCTCCGATGTCGCGCAGTCGATGCGCGGGATCCTTGTCGAGACAGCGAGCGAGCAGGCGACGAACTCCGGAGGGCGTGGATGGGGGCAACTTTGCGAGGTCCGGCGTGAGGTGCAGGATACCGGTGAGGATGTCCGTTATGGTCTCGCCCTCGTAGAGGCGTGTGCCAGTGAGCATCTCGTAGAGGATGATGCCGAACGACCAGATGTCGGTGCGTTTGTCGAGTCGCTTGCCGCGTGCCTGTTCGGGGCTCATGTACGCCGCGGTTCCCAGGATCATCCCGGCCTGGGTCATGGCAGCAGTGATGGTGGGCGATAGAGAGGGGTCGCTCTCGGATTCAGGATCCGCAAAGGCACGCGCGAGTCCGAAGTCGAGGACTTTCGTCGTGCCATCGACACCGACCTTCACGTTGGCGGGCTTGAGATCACGGTGAATGATGCCCTGTTCGTGCGCCGCCTCCAGCCCACTCGCGATCTGGATGGCGATCTTCAGCGCTTCGTCGACAGGGACTGCGCCTTCGCGCTCCAGCCGTGACTCGAGGTCTTCGCCCTCGACGAGTTCCATTACGAGAAAGCGAGCCTCCGCTGCATCCTCGAAGTCGTAGATCGACGCGATGTTCTGGTGCTGCAGAGTTGCCAGGGATCGTGCTTCGCGCTGGAAGCGGGCGATCCGTTCGGGGTCACCACTCAGTTCTCGCGGAAGGATTTTCAGGGCGACATCGCGCCCGAGCTTTGTGTCACGGGCACGGTAGACCTCGCCCATTCCCCCCTTGCCAAGCAGTTCGGTGATTTCGTAATGGGCGAGGCTCTTGCCGATCAAAACAGGGCTCCTGAATTCGATGGGGAAGACTAGCTTAGGGGCCGTCCTTGAGTGGCGTCAATGCGCTACTGAGAGTGGCCCCGGAACATAGCTGAAAGCCTGGTTCTGATGGAGGAGAGTCACGAGTGGGGATGCGGATTCAACTGATCGGCCGAAGAATTCTGATGAGAATTGCCACGATCGTCACTCCAGACACGATCATGGCGTGGCACCGTCGTCTGATCGCCGCGAAGTGGACCTATCCGCACAAGAGGGTCGGGCGGCCCGGCGTCATGAAAGAGATCCGACATTTGATCGTTTGGATGGCCGAGGACAACCCGAGTTGGGGCTACGCGCGCATCCAGGGGGCGCTGAAGCACCTAGACCACCGCGTTGCTCGCACTACCATCGCCAAGACGCTGAAGGAACACGGGATCACGCCCTCTCCAGACCGACCGATGAGCTGGGCCACGTTCGTCCGCTCGCACACCCACCTGATCGCCGCAGCGGACTTCTTCACCACGGAGGTAAGGACCGCCCGCGGTCTGGTGACTCACTACACTCTCGTCGTGATCGACATCGCCACACGTCGGGTCCAGATCGCTGGAACCACGACGAATCCCGTTTCGTCCTGGATGGAGCAGATCGCTCGAAATCTGACGGCCTGCGAGGATGGGTTCTTGATGGGCAAGCGATTCCTTATTATCGATCGGGACTGTATCTTCTCCCCAGCCTTCAAATCGATCGTGGGCGGCTCTGGTGTTGAGATTCTGCTCACGGCCTACCAGGCACCGAAACATGAATGCCTACGCGGAACGCTTCATCCGGTCCATCAAGGCAGAGTGCCTCGACCAGATGATCTTTGTGGATCAGCGGTCCCTCGACCGAGCGATCGAAGAGCTCGTGGATCATTATCACGACGAACGCAGTCACCAGGGCATCGGTAACCAGCGTATCAGCGGAGCCAAAGCGCAGAGTATGGGGGGCGTCGAGGTCAGGCAGCGACTTGGCGGATTGCTGAACTGCTACCATCGGCGGGCAGCATGAGTGTCGTTCGTATATTCAGACACTACGCGCCCGTTTGATTCGGCTCCTTCCATCGTCTGGAGTTCGTACCCAGGCACGGAACGATCGTTCCGAAACAGGTGAATCGACCGGCCAGCCGTGGAACCAGTGGCGGAGGCGTTGAATAGTCCCGGGATCCAATACAGTCACCAGGTGCCCCTACGTCACTTGACCGTTGGGCGAATGGGTCTAGAATCTTTGCCGGTCCCGAGACCTCCCAAGTTCCAAGGAGTGCAGCATGACGCAGGGTGGACTAGGCGATGAAATCCGCAATCTCAACATCCCCCGACTACCGACCGGGCGTATCGGCCTGATCATCGGTGTGATTGTGCTCGCTGGGCTTGTCATATCGTCCATCTACACGGTTGAGCCGGAGGAGAACGGCATCGTGCTGCGCTTCGGACGCTTCGTGCGCACGACGCAGCCCGGGCTGAACTTCAAGTTGCCGTTACGGTTCGAGCGCGTGATCAAGGTTCCCGTACAGCGCCAACTAAAGGAAGAATTCGGCTTCGCCACGGTGCAGGCCGGTGTTCGGACGCAGTACACCGATCGGGGCAAGCAGGGAGAATCCAACATGCTCACCGGCGACCTGAACGCCGCTGTGGTCGAGTGGGTGGTGCAGTACCGGATCGTCGACTCCTACCGGTATCTCTTCCGTGTACGTAGTGTTCGCGAGACCTTCCGGGCCATGAGCGAGGCGGTGATGCGCGAGGTCGTGGGTGATCGCACGGTGAACGAAGTGCTCACGGTGGGTCGTCAGGAGATCGCAGATCTCGCGCTGATCAAACTCCAGGCACTCTGCGACCAGTACGAGAACGGCGTGAAGGTCGAACAGGTCGTCCTGCAGGACGTCAACCCGCCTGATGCCGTCAAACCCGCGTTCAACGAGGTCAATGAGGCCCAGCAGGAGCGCGAGCGCATGATCAACGAGGCGCAGTCCGAGTACAACAAGGTGGTCCCGCGCGCCCGCGGCGAAGCCCAGCAGACGATTCGCCAAGCCGAGGGCTATGCGCTCGATAGGGTGAACCGCGCGACTGGCGACGCCCAGCGCTTCACTGCTCTCTACCAGGCTTATCGCCTTGCTCCGGACGTCACCCGTAAGCGCATGTACCTCGAGACGCTCGGAAGGATCCTGCCGCGGGTCGAGGACAAGATCATCCTCGACGACGAGCTCAGCGGTGTTCTTCCGTTGCTCAACCTCAACCGCACCGGGGGTGAGCGATGAAACGCAAGCTGATCATAGCGGCGATTGTCGTGCTCTGGATCATCGTCACCAACACGTTCTATGTCGTCGAAGAGCAGGAACAGGCCATCGTCACGCAGTTCGGCAAGCCGATCGGCGACCCGGTGGACACCCCGGGCCTCAAGGTCAAGACGCCGTTCATCCAGAAGGTGCACCGCTTCGATCGACGATTCCTGGAGTGGGACGGTGACCCCAATCAATTGCCCACCCGCGACAAGCGCTTCATCTGGGTCGACGCCTACGCGCGCTGGCGGATCAGCGATCCGCTGCTCTACTTCCAGCGCTTGCGGGACGAGCGTGGAGCTCAGACCCGTCTAGACGACATCATCGACGGCGAGACCCGCAATGCGATCGCCAATCACGACCTCGTGGAGCTCATCCGGAACACGAATCGCCAGCCGGAAGTTCCGGAGGGATTCCGCCAGGATGAGGCCACGACGCTGGAGGAGATCAGCACCGGGCGAACCGCGATCCAGGCCCAGATCCTCCAAACGTCGCAGGGCCGGGTCACCGACCTCGGCATCGAGATCCTCGACGTGCGCTTCAAGCGCATCAACTACGTCGAGGATGTGCGCCGCAAGGTATACGAGCGCATGATCGCCGAACGCCGCCGCATCGCGGATCGTTTCCGCAGCGAGGGCGAAGGTGAGGCCAGCCGGATCCGTGGCGAGAAGGAACGCGAACTCAAGCGGATCCAGTCCGAGGCCTACCGCGAGGCGCAGACGCTCATCGGTGAGGCCGACGCCGAGGCCACGCGGATCTTCACGGGGGCCTACGATCGCTCCGAGGATACGCGATCCTTCTACGAGTTCCTGAAGACGATGGAGACCCTCGAGGCGACTGTCGATGACAAGACTCGTCTGATCCTCACCACCGACGGCGAGTTCTACCGTTACCTGACGAATAGCAACGGACAGTAGCGTTCGTGCTGGATCCGGCACAAAGCAAGGGGCTCCCGGACGGGAGCCCCTTCTTCACCTGCACCAGGCCCCGCGGGCTATTCCCCACGTCGTTCGTGCCTGTTAACGCCGGTCGAAAACCGCGGCACCTCCATCGTGCCGGGACAGAACGTAGATGCCACCACAACCCGCGGCCCGAACAGGATGAAGAGCGTGACTCGGTCCTTCGTCCGAAACACCAGTTCACTGATTACCCGGCAACCTCACACAAACCAGCGTTTCAAGCCTGACCCGGCATTGAAGGAATTAAGACGAATTGCGAATCCGAGCCTTCGGACTCGAAAGAACCTAACTTATACGACAATCGAAATCTCATTAGTCATGGGCTTAATCATCGGAGGAATATGGATTCGGACGCGTTAGTCTATTGTGAGAGTGAGTTTGGGAGAACAGACGGGAAAGTTGCTAACGGACTGGCCAGGCACTCAGCGAAGTACAAAATCCTCGGAATCATTGATAGCACGGAAGCCGGCCGGGATGCCGGAGAAGTTCTCGACGGAGTGAAGAGCGGGGTCCCGATCTTCGCTAGCCTGAGCGAGGCATTGATGAGTCTCGGTTTTGTTCCGAAGTTCTTCATCTACGGAATCGCCCCCTTGGCGTCGTTTCTTGATGAACCGCAAAGAGAAGTCCATTTCGCCGCCATGGCACAGGGCATGAATATCGTAAACGGTTTGCCGGAATTCTTGTCCGAGGATGTGGAGTTCATGCGGAGGGCTGTTGCGTCCGGCGTCGAGATCCACGACATTCGCAAGCCACCACCGAGAGAGGATCTGCATATCTTCACGGGAAGAATCTTCGATCTCGAAACACCAGTCATCACCGTGTTGGGAACAGATTGTGCCGTGGGAAAACGGACGACTGCGGTGCGACTCGTTGAGGCATTGAAGAGTAAGGGGCTCAATGCGGCGTTCATCGCAACAGGACAGACGGGCCTCCTTCAGGGAGCCAAGTATGGTGTCGCTGTGGACGTCTTGACCTCGGGTTTCTCGACGGGCGAAGTCGAGCGCGCGATCCTGGATGCTGATGCCAATGAGCATCCCGACATCATCATTGTCGAGGGGCAGGGCGCCCTCAGTCATCCGGCGTTCATATCCACTGCGGCCATTCTGCGGGGGGCGCACCCCGATGGGGTCATCCTTCAGCATCCACCCAGAAGAAAGAGCCATTGCGATTATCCAGACATACCCATGCCCACACTTGCCAGTGAGATTGGCTTGATCGAGCTCTTTGCGAAGTCAAGGGTCATTGCAATTACGCTCAACCATGAAGATATGAACGACGACGAAGTAACAGACACGATCTCTGAGTATGAGATCCTACATGGCATGCCGGTCACGGATGTGCTCAAGACCGGATGCAGCAAACTGATTGATAGATTGTATGAGGTGTTTCCTACGCTCAGAGAAAAAGCGTTGCTGGCATGTCTACCCCTAGAATAGAGATCAGCCTTGAGAAGATTTCCCATAATGCGAACACATTGAAGGATCTCTATGGTGCCAAAGGCATCCACATCTGTGCGGTGACCAAGGCTGTCTGTGGAGAGCCGCGCATTGCTGAGGTACTGGTCAAGTGTGGGATTGATATCCTCGCTGACTCGAGAATCGCCAATATAAGGAAGATGCGGGATGCCGGTGTTGATGCCGTGTTTATGCTGCTGAGAACTCCTTCGCTCAGTCAGGCTGCCGATGTGGTGACCTATACGGACCTGAGTCTCAATTCAGACCTTTCTGTAATTGGGGAACTCTCCCGGCAGGCTCTGAAGCAGCAGGCCGTTCACAAGATCATCATGATGGTAGAACTTGGAGATCTCAGAGAAGGGTTGATGCCGGCGAACTTCCTGGATGCTGTCGAACGGGTACTAGAGCTGGACGGGATTGCGTTGGCGGGCATTGGAGCGAATCTGGCCTGCTTCGGAGGAATCAAGCCGGACGATGACAACATGGCGCGCTTGTCTGAGATCGCCCGTGAAATCGAACAACAGTTCGGGGTGATCTTGACCCATGTGTCCGGAGGAAACTCCGCCAACTACACCTGGTTCATGTCCACGGAGAATCTGGGAAGGATCACGGACCTGCGACTCGGCGAGTCGATCTATCTGGGTTGCGAAACACTCTTTCGAAAGCCAATCCAGGGGCTGTTCACCGATGCTTTTACTCTGGTTGCTGAAGTGATAGAGTCTATAATCAAACCCTCGGTGCCCTATGGAGAGGCTTGCCAGAATGTCGCGGGGGACGTTCCGAGTTTCGAGGACCTCGGTGAGATCCGGCGCGTAATCCTGAGCATCGGCTCGCAGGATGTCCTGGTGTCCGGGCTGACACCCCGGGCGGAGATTGACATTCTTGGCGCCAGCAGTGACCATATCATCTTGGATGCGAAGAATGGCGACTACGGCGCCGGAGACGAAGTGAGGTTCGACCTGAACTATGGAGCCCTGCTTTCTGCAATGACATCACCCTACGTTGAAAAAGTAGTCATCTGACTTGAACACACAGCAGTACTGCCGGGGCGT
>JAMBLJ010000022.1 GCA_023336815.1 Actinomycetes bacterium | reverse complement strand
CTTCGGTGGTGCCCTCTTCGGTGGTGCGATCGCCGGACCTATGGGTGCCTTCATCTCGCTCCCCGTAGCTGCGTTGATCACTGCCCTCGTTTCGAACTTCGTACCCCATCATGAGATCGACTACACGTTCTCCTACGATGAGCATCAGGAAGCGCTCGAGGCTGCTCGAACCGACGATTCCGTATCAGACGACGCCTGATACGGGGATTTCGGGAACACGAGGCGCGTCCCATACGTAGTTCAGGTGTATGAAGCGCCTACAAACCGTCATCCTCGTTGTCGCACTAGCGCTCGTCGCCGCGGCGTGCACCACGACAGGGAGCAACACAACTTCTACGAGCACAGCACCGCCCCAGGACACGTCCCTCGACGAGCCAGATCAGCCCGCCCGCCTTCTCACGCTCGATATCGAGGGCACCATCCGTGTCCTCTCTCCAACGGGGGACGAGATCGACACCATCGCGCCTGGAATAGGCGCCCGATTCACACAACCGATCTGGTCGTCGCAAGACACGATCATTGCTTCCGAGATATCAACTACCGGAAGTCACCTGACAGCGACGACAGTTGGAGGGGATGAACTCTGGAGAACACCCCTGTCGACACCGCCGTTCTACTACATCGCATCACGCGGAGCCGGCACGGAGACCGTCCTCGCTCTGAGAAACAACGATGGTTCGACAGGGTTGATAGCAGAGTCCTTCTCCGCAGCAGGCGATGTGACCTCCATCGGCGACGAGTCTCCGTTCTACATAACGTGGAATCCAGCCGAAGACAGTTTCGCCACACACGTTGGTGATCGCCGCCTCGATGTCCACGCCGACGGGATCGAGACCATCTCATCCGCTGCGAGTCTATTTCAGGCACCGGTGTGGCTCGATGACGGACTCGTCACTCTCCGAACGAGCGGAAGCAGCACATTTCTCTCATTGTGGACTGGATCGATATTCAAAGACCTCGCACTCGTACGCGGAGCTGCACGCTTCGTTGGTGCCGGCAACCAGATCGCCATTCAAACGGGTATCGGCTTGGACACAGGTGGAGTGCAAGCGCTCGCCCAGTCGATCTCAACCATACCTGCAGGGATCCTGACCGTTATCGACACGAGGAGTGCGTCCTTCGCCTCCGTGACTCCCGACGTCAGCCCCGTATACCAGTGGGATCCGACAGGCACTCGCCTCCTCTACGCGACATTCGAGACGGACCCTGAGCCAGCCCTCGTGTGGCACGTGTGGGAAGCAGGAGCCACCATCGACTTCGAGCCCTTCGCACCGGACCCCCAGTGGTTCCAAACGGTGGCACCGTTCTTCGATCAGTACGCACAATCCGTATCTCTTTGGGCACCCGACGGCTCAGCCTTTGCCTACCCCGCGCTCATCGATGGTTTCCCAAGGATCTTCGTTCAGGATGTCGCCGAGCTATCGCCTCGCCAGATCGGTGACGGACTCTGGGTTGCGTTCGCTCCCTGACGCGCACGCAACGCATCTGACGATCGGTGCCTCCGGTGTATCTCATCTTCGTGCCACATGCTCGTTGACGTGCCACCAGCATGGGATACTCAGGGAACGTGCAAGTCCCAACCCGAATATCGTACGGTGGTCGCTCCGGAGCACCCCTTGCGCTCATAGCTGCCACCGCTGCCGTGACGATGATGTTCGCATCGACACCGTTTCTTGTCCCGGCGATCGCACAGCGATACAACGTGTCGGAAGGCTCCGTCGGCGCGATCTCGATCGCCCAGGTCGGAGCGTTCGCAGCGGCCAATTTCATATTGCCACGTCTGTTCCGTCCCTCGGGACGTACCCTGCGACTTGCTGCGATCTCACTCCTGCTGCTCAACGTCGCGAGTGTCGTGCCCACGTGGTTTCCCGCGTTGGTTTCGCTGAGACTCCTCGCTGGCGTCGCAGCAGGCACGATGACGTGGCTGACGTGGACCAACGCAATGAAACGAAAAAGTTCCATGTCGGCCGTTGCATCGACAGGGCCTCTCGTCGCATTGATCGCCGCACCTCTCATGGCTATCGCTGCGAGTCGAGGAGATCGAGCCGTGTACATCATCCTCGCCTTGGCGTCCGTACCTGCTGCGATCCTGTTCGCACCTATCACCGGAAGACGCCGTGCCAAGGGTGTCATCAGTGGGTCCCGATCGAATCGACTGCTTCTTGGGGCGCTCGGTGCCCTCACCTTCTTCGGCTCGGCCCTCTTTATCAACCAGGCCGTGGTCGCCCGTGATATTCATGATCTCTCTCCAATCGCGACATCGCTCGCATTCTCCCTCAACGCCGCGGGAGGGCTTCTTGGTGCCCGACTCTCCGTGAAACACGTGTATCCCGGCTGGTTCATGCTTTCGATCGGACCAGCAGCACTGTTAACAGTGCTTGGCCCACCCATCGGGTTCTTCATCGGAATGGCGTGGTGGGGATTCGGATTCTGGATGGCCGTGCCTGGCATCCTTCAGATGCTTGTTGACCGCTCGCTCGAGCCGAGTGAACGGGCTGGTGACGGCCAGGGGCTCATGGCACTCGGAAGAGCCTTCGGCCCCGCAATGGGTGGATACTTCGTCGACACCGGGGGTCTCACGACGCTCGCCATCATCAGCAGCATCGGGATCGGTGCCTCAGGTCTGACCGTTGTTGGAGTCAAACAGGGGCGTGAGATGCTGCCACCCACGGACCCCCGAACGATCGACCAGCGAGAACACTGAGTCGCTACACGGCCTTCTTGTCGAGTTGCCTCTTCCACAACAGCATCGTGATGGCGCCGATGATCACCTGAGGGAAGTACGTTGCTGCTCTCCACACCATCGTTGCAGCCAGTGCATCGTTGTTCGGGAGACCGGCCGTTGTGAGAGCAGCCGTGATGATGGCATCGGTTGTACCAAGGCCACCAGGTGGTATCGGTATGAACGTCGCGAGACGTCCGAAGGCAAAGGCAGCGAACGCCTCGAGAAGCGATACAGGGCCATTGAACCCACCCTGGAGTGCAACCACGGCGAGATACAGGATCGAAAACTGCGCGAGCTGCTGTCCAACGTTCGCAAGAGTGATGAGTATCCACCGGTCCGACACAACGTCAACGATGGACTCGCGAAAGTCAAGGATGCCCTGCTCGGCGTCGACAGTAACGTCCTTCTTGATAACGCCAGCAGCCCAGTGAATGATGCCATTCGCCCACACACCGATCTTGCGAGAGAACGATTCACTTCGCAGTACGAGAGCGAACACCACGATCATCGCCACGACAACGGCGGCAGCGATGAAAGTAACCAGCGCCGCCTGGCCATTGCTCTGACCGGTCGCCGCAAGGCCGACGAGTGCGACCACAGGAAGCGAAAGGGTCACGAATGTGTTCCACACGCTGGTGATCCCTATGGTCGACGTCGCGGGGGCCACGCCGTAGCCGTAGCTCGTGAGCATTCCGTACTGGACCGCCAGACCCCATGCTCCACCGCCAGGGACCACGTTCGAGATCATGAATGACGTCTGGCGCGTGTAGAAAGCTGCCTTGTACTTGAGTCCCGGAAGGGCAGCTGTGTAAGGAAGAACGTAGACGAGGATCAAACCCACCGTAGCAAGAACGATGAGACCGATCTGCCACAGTTCCATGTTCTGGATTGCTGTCCACGCGGCGCTGTAGTCACCGAACTGAGGGAGGATGACAACGAACACGAGCACGAGTATCAGCAAGGTCAGGACCGTTGCGATGATCTGCTGCTTGCCGAACTTTGGCTTCGGCGCTGATAGTTCCGGGGTTTCGTCCTGGCTCATATGTGTGGTTCACCTTGTGATAGATGGCATACGGACGATTCGACGGAGCTGGCGAGCCTAAGAAAGCACGACAGCATCCACGGGAGCCGACTCCGCTCCAACACGCCAACGCCGTGGAAACCTCGCGCTTCGATGACGACGGACACCACGGTAGCGAGCCTCGTGACTTCAAGCCACTGCTGAGCGGTCTGTTGCAGCGTGGTCAGAAACCCGTGTAAGGGCTCCGCAGTCGCAACCACATGTGTCGCAGGAGCTCATCGATGGAGCGGGCAACCCTGCGACCGGCTGCCCGCTCCAGGATGACCGTTGCTCCGCCAGTAGCGACGTCCCCTCCTGCGAACACACCCGGAAGCGACGTTGCACCCGTGTCACCATCGGTCACGACCTGCGGTCAATATCCTGTCCGGCTTCGCCGCATCGATGAGTTCGCCAACTGCGTCGGTCACGAAGTGTCCTGGTCGCACATGACGAGCGACCCTCGGCGCGCGGACGACCAATCGAGCGATGTCGGTCCCAGCTCGCACACCTGGTGGATGACAAATCGCCGTTCCACACTCTCATTCCAGAACCGATCGCCGACAGTCCTCCCTCGGCGGCCGCAATAGAATGATGTCGGAGGTGCCATGAACACACGATTCCTTGACCATCTTGCCGACCAGACGAGCAACCTGCACGAAACTGGTCTGTTCAAATCGGAGCGAGTGATCGCATCGCCACAGGACGCAGTGATCACCCTCGACGATGGATCCGAGGTCCTCAACTTCTGTGCGAACAATTACCTCGGTCTCGCCGACGACCCGTTGCTGGTGGAGGCTGCCAAGTCCGCAGCAGATACGTACGGGTACGGCATGGCATCGGTCAGGTTCATCTGCGGGACACAAACAGTGCACAAGAAACTCGAGGCTCAGATAAGTGACTTCCTTGGAACCGAGGACACCATCTTGTACTCATCGTGCTGGGATGCAAACGGAGGTCTCTTCGAGACCATTCTCAGCGAGGAGGATGCCATCATCTCCGACACCCTCAACCACGCCTCGATCATCGATGGCGTGCGGCTCTGCAAGGCCAAACGATACCGATACGCCAACAACGACATGGCCGATCTCAGGACACAACTCGAGGCTGCATCCGGTTCCAGGTTCACCATGATCGCAACTGATGGCGTGTTCTCGATGGACGGAATCATCGCCGACCTCCCGGCGATCTGTGACCTCGCAGATGAGTTCGGTGCGATGGTCATGGTCGACGATTCTCATGCCGTCGGATTCATTGGACCCAACGGAGGAGGCACACCAGACTATTGGGGTGTGACGGACCGCGTCGATATCGTCACAGGAACACTCGGGAAGGCGCTTGGTGGCGCTTCCGGTGGCTACACCTCGGGGCCTGAGGAGGTCGTCAGCTGGTTGCGACAGCGATCTCGTCCGTATCTGTTCTCGAATAGCCTTGCTCCGATCATCGCATCGACAACGCTTGAGACACTGGCAATGTTGCGATCGTCGCCGGAACTTCGCGAGCGTCTCATGGCCAACTCAGCACGTTTCCGTACGGGTATGGAAGCGGTCGGTTTCACCTTGGCAGGAGCGGATCATCCGATCATTCCCGTGATGCTCGGTGATGCCAGAGTTGCCGGGGAGATGGCGGATGCATTGCTCAATGAAGGGATCTACGTCATCGGCTTCTCTTTTCCTGTGGTCCCGAAGGGCCAGGCACGGATCCGTACGCAGATGTCCGCAGCCCACACACCCGGACATGTCGACGGGGCGATAGCAGCCTTCGCCAAGGTCGGTCGAGCGATGGGATTGATCTCGGGATGAAAGCTCTTGTCAAGGCACGACCCGAACCAGGCATCTGGCTCGAAGACATCGACATACCATCCATCGGTCCTAACGATGTACTCATCAAGATCGGAAAGACCTCGATATGTGGAACCGACGTTCACATCGTCAACTGGGACGAGTGGGCAGCCTCCACGATTCCGGTCCCTATGGCCATTGGACACGAGTACGTAGGCGTTGTCACCCAGATGGGTTCAGAGGTTGAAGGCCTCACCGTGGGCCAGCGGGTTTCAGGCGAAGGTCACATCGTGTGCGGACGATGCCGAAACTGTCAGGCGGGACGACGCCACCTCTGCATCAATACGGTGGGTGTTGGCGTGAACCGCCCAGGAGCGTTTGCCGAATTCGTAGCGATTCCCGGTTCGAATGTTCAGCCGATCTCTGACGACATCTCCGATGATATAGCCTCTATTCTCGACCCGCTTGGCAACGCTGTCCACACGGCGCTGCACTTCGACCTCGTCGGCGAAGACGTTCTGATCACGGGTGCTGGGCCAATCGGCATGATGGCGGTCGCGATCGCACGACATGTTGGTGCGCGCTACATCGTCGTGACCGATGTGAATGACTTCCGCCTCGGACTGGCTTCCAGGATGGGGGCAGATCGCGAGCTGAACGTCACACGTGACTCCATCGGAGATACGATGACCGAGCTTGGCATGACAGAGGGTTTCGATGTCGGACTCGAGATGTCCGGTCAGCAAGCGGCACTCCACGACATGATCACCCACATGGACAATGGCGGGGACATCGCGTTGCTCGGCATTCCACCGAAACAGGCACCCATCGACTGGAACGACATCGTCTTCAAGGGTCTGACCCTCCAGGGTATCTACGGGAGACGAATGTTCGAGACCTGGTACAAGATGCTTGCAATGCTCCAAACGGGGCTCGATGTATCACCGGTCATCACGCACCACTTCGCTGCCGCCGACTACGACGAAGCCTTTGCCGTAATGGCGTCAGGAGAATGTGGAAAAGTGATATTGGAGTGGAGCTAGCGGAAGCCTTCAGCCGTCAGCCAGAACAGGCTGTGAGACTTCGCCAACATCTTCTCGATACTGACGGCCTTCCTCCAGGACTTGCCCCATTTTGGTGGACAATTTGAGACTGAGGGTCAATGGCTTCTCTTCTGATGGCTGATAGC
The DNA here is from genome assembly GCA_023336815.1 of Actinomycetes bacterium. Lineage (GTDB taxonomy): Bacteria > Actinomycetota > Acidimicrobiia > Spongiisociales > UBA5794 > JAMBLL01. The sequence goes on along the minus strand of JAMBLJ010000022.1, from coordinate 3,395 downwards.
TGATGGCCCTCTTCTGTCAGCTGTTGGCCGTTGGCTGTCGGCTTTCTGGCGTCAAGAACACTGCGCCGAGCGGTGGGATCGTCAATTCGATGGAGTGATCGAAGCCGTGTGTGGAGACCGTATCCGCTATCACGTCACCGTTCGTGACGCCGCTCCCTCCGTACGCGAGGTCGTCGCTGGTCAATCGCTCTGACCAGATCCCTCCAACCGGTACGCCGATCCGGTATCCAGTGCGCACAACGGGTGTGAAGTTCGCAACGAAGAGCACAGGTGCGGCGTCTTGTGTGAGCCTCAGGAATGCGTACACGCTGTTTGCGGCGTCATCGCCTACGACCCATCGGAATCCCGTCGGGTCATTGTCGTGTTCGAAGAGGGCAGGTGTTGACGTCATAAACCCGTTGAGAGCTTTGACCCACCGCTGTACCGAGCGATGGTCGCCATCGACAAGCAGGCCCCAGTCGAGTTCCTGCTCGTGGTCCCATTCGGTGGGGACGGCGAACTCTCCACCCATGAAGAGGAGCTTCTTACCGGGCTGTGCCCACTGGTATCCGTAGAGGAGGCGCAGACCTGCGAACTGTTGCCATCTGTCACCTGGCTGCTTGTCGAGGAGCGACCCCTTTCCGTGAACGACTTCGTCGTGCGACAGCGGAAGCGTGAAATTCTCAGTGAATGCGTAGACCATGCGGAAGCTGAGTTCCGCGTGGTGATGGGTCCTATGAATGGGGTCGCGAGAGACATAGGCAAGGGTGTCGTTCATCCACCCCATATCCCACTTTTCGCCGAATCCCAGGCCTCCCGCCTCCACGGGCGACGTCACATTGGGGAACGCCGTCGACTCTTCTGCGAACATCTGGATGCCGGGATGCAGGCCATACGCCTTTGTGTTGAGGAGCTGAAGGAACGAGATCGCTTCGAGGTTCTCCCGACCACCGAACTCGTTTGGAATCCACTCGCCAGCCTTGCGGGAGTAGTCCCTGTACAACATCGATGCAACAGCATCCACCCGGATCCCGTCCGCGTGGTATAGATCCAACCAGAAAATGGCACTACTGAGCAGAAAGCTGCGGACCTCATGGCGACCGTAATTGAAGATCAAGCTGTCCCAATCCTGGTGGTACCCCTCACGGGGATCAGCGTGTTCGTACAGGTGGGTACCGTCGAACTCCGCTAGTCCATAGGCATCCGAAGGAAAATGGGATGGAACCCAATCGAGAATGACACCGATGCCACGTTCGTGGAGGAGGTCAACAAGGTACATGAAGTCCTGCGGGTCACCGAAACGCGAGGTAGGGGCAAAGTAGCCCGTTGTCTGGTAGCCCCAGGAGCCGTAGAACGGATGCTCCATAACGGGCAGGATCTCAACATGGGTAAAGCCCAGGTCCACCACGTAGTCGGCAAGCTGTAGCGCAATGGCACGGTACCCGCCTGGTTCATATCGCCATGACCCCAGATGGAGCTCATAGATCGAAATCGGCGCCGACAGATTGTTACGATCCGTGCGCGAACGCATCCATGCTTCGTCGCCCCACTCGTAGGCGAGATCCCATACGACCGATCCGGTTCTGGGCGGTTCCTCCGCTTTGAACGCAAATGGGTCCGCCTTGTCCTGAACGACACCCGATGGACCCGTAATGCGGTACTTGTAAACATCCCCATGGATGACGTTTTCCACGTATCCGCTCCACACACCAGAGGTATCCGGTGTCAGCGCTATGCCGGCCGACCAGCTTGTTCGATCACTGAGAATCTCAACGCGTGATGCAGACGGTGCCCAGACTCTGAACGTCGTTCCGTGTCCATCCGGGTGTGCGCCAAGAACCCGGTACAGCGTGGCATGGGTGCCCTCGTTGAGGGACCAGCGATCATCGTCGCGCAGTGGTGATGGGAGGGCGGTCACGGCCCCAATGTAACGTGGTCCCGCGGGCGGTACGTTGTGTGGGCGTACAATGAACGTGCCCGTTGACGTCACAACATGTGAGGATGGTGGAATGAATCGTCTTGGTGTCGATCCGAGCGTGTTATCGATCGTTCTCGCAGGTGGTATGGGTAAACGACTCTTGCCCCTCACTGCTGTGCGAGCGAAGCCAGCTGTGCCCCACGGTGGGCAGTATCGACTCATCGACTTCGCTCTCTCGAATCTCGCAAATGGTGGATTTCGACGGATCGTCGTGCTCACGCAGTACAAGAGCCACAGCCTCGACGTGCACATCTCGGTGACATGGCGGATGTCGACGTTCCTTGGCAACTTCGTGACGTCGGTTCCTGCCCAGATGCGGAGAGGGCCGCAGTGGTTCGCAGGCTCGGCCGATGCTCTTTTCCAGAACATGAACCTGATCGATGACGAAGACCCGAAGTACATCTTCGTATTCGGTGCCGACCACATATACCGAATGGATCCGAACCAGATGCTCCGCCACCATATCGAAAGCGGTGCTGGTGTGACCGTTGCAGGGATCCGTGTCCCTATCGAACAAGCCTCTCAGTTCGGCGTCATCGAGACGGCTGACGATTCATCTGCGATCTCAGCATTTCGAGAGAAACCAACGGATGCTGTGGGTCTCACCGATGCCCCACACCAGGTGTATGCCTCGATGGGCAACTATATCTTCACGACGGAAGTTCTCATTGACATCCTCAACGCCGATGCGGCATCGAACCGTTCCGGTCGCGATATCGGTGGCGATCTCATCCCGGCCCTCGTGGCATCCGGTGACGCCCACGTGTACGACTTCAGCACGAACGTGATCCCGGGGGAGACGCCACGCGACCGCCACTATTGGAGAGACGTTGGGACGCTCGATTCCTACTACGAGGCCAACATGGATCTCGTAGATCCGCATCCGATATTCAATCTGTACAACAACGAGTGGCCGGTGTTCACGTCGAACCGCACGCTGCCACCAGCAAAGATCGTGGCGCATGGGGAATTCGGCGCCGGACGTGTTGCGAACTCGGTTATCTCAACCGGATCCATCATCACAGGGGCAACGGTCGAACACTCGGTCATCTCGCCGAACGTACGCATCGAGCCAGGAGCGATCGTCGAGAACGCCATCTTGTTCGACGACGTCACTATCAGCGCAGGAGCGGTCGTCAAGAACGCCATACTCGACAAGAACATCGTCGTCCCACGCAACCGCCAGATCGGTGTCGACTCCGACAGAGATCGTGAGGAGTTCACCGTCTCCGACGCAGGTATCGTGGCGATCGGAAAAGGTGAGGAGATCAGCTACAGCTAAGAAGAGATGTCAGACATCAGACATCAGATACCAGACATGAACCTTCTGTCAGCGAAGCGACCTGCCGTCTGACATCTGCTGTCCTCGATCAACGACCTCCCCATACAGGTCGATGTGTGTCTTTGCGGGGGGCGTCCAGGACCAGTCGGTCGACAT
>JAMBLJ010000021.1 GCA_023336815.1 Actinomycetes bacterium | reverse complement strand
GATGTTCTCGACGTTCCACGCAAAGTTGTAGTGCGTCAGGACACACCCCTTCGGGTTACCCGTCGTCCCCGATGTGTACACCAGCGTTGCGAGGTCGTCGTGAGCGATCGCTTCGATCCGCCGCTTCGCTTCCCTCCGGCTGTCGTCGGTTGCAAGAGATCGAAGAGCATCAACTGCACCGTTCTCTATGACGAAGACGCTCTTGATGCCGTGGATGTTGTCCTCCACCTCCTCGAACACGGCAAGCGACTCATCGTTCTCAGTCACCAACGCAACGGACTCCGAATCCGAGAGAATCCACAGGATCTGCTCAGCCGATGATGTGTCGTAGATAGTCGTGGTCGCTGCACCCGCTGCCCAGATGGCGTAGTCGAAGTACGTGAACTCGATGCGGGTGGAACTGTGGAGCCCGACCCGATCGCCCTGTTTGATCCCCGCAGCGACAAGACCCGCAGCGAGTTCCTGGACCGTCTCCCAGAACTCCGCGGTCGATACGTGTGTGAAGTGATCGCCGTCGCGGTATGCGAGTGCTGGATGGTCGGGTGCTGCGTCCGCACGGACCATCAGTTGTTGGACGGCGTTGACGCTCGGAGCGACCGAGGTGCCGCCAGGCGTTGTGTAGGTCTGCATCGTTCTCTCCAATTGGGCTCGACAACGTCGACCCGATAGTAGAGAGGACGGCCGTCCCGTGCAGCGGTCATGTGCGCGACCGTTCTGTGGGCCACATTGTGCGTTTGTGCACACTGGAACCCTGGGTACGCGGTTCCGAGCCTGCTGGTCTAGTCGACGAGGATGACCTCGTCGCGGCGAACGGTTCCACCGATGGTGGTCGCCTCAGGTGTCCAGGAGAGTTCGATGGTCGAGGGGTGGCCGATCTCATCGCCCTGGGTGATGGTCACACGGCCCTCGGGTTCTCCCCATTCAGTGAAGGTCCTCGCAAGTGCGACAGCGGCACTCCCCGTGGCCGGATCTTCATCGATACCCGAGGCTGGTGCGAAGAACCGCATCTTGACGTCGTTGTCCGTGCGGGAGAACGCGGTGAAGCCGAAGATCCCTCCGAGTGCGCCCATGGTCGGCCTGAGTTGCGCAACCTCCTCTGGTGTTTCGTACTGTGCCATGAGGTAACTCTTCGGGAGCGACAGCCGCAGGGCCCGTCGGGGCGTCGGCATGTCAGCGGCGGTAGCAACGTAAGCCACGTCGTTCGGCGAGGTGTTGATATCGACCGATGCAGCCACACTTGCACCGTCTGAAGTCGCTGAGCATCGAACCGATCCGACGTTGGTTCGCAACCCGTAGGCAGCGATCGGTCCGAGTTCGGCGAGGAGCCAGGCTGCGCCGACAAGCGGATGCCCGGCGAACGGGAGCTCCTCCATGGGAGTGAAGATCCTCACCGCCGGGTCCTTTGCTGGATCGGTCCAGTCGATATAGATCGTTTCAGAGAATCCGAGTTCTGTCGCAGTTCGCTGCATCAACTCGTCCGACACCCCAACCACGTCGTTGATGACACCGAGGTGGTTGCCGCCGAGGTCTCCTCTGGTGAACACACGAAGGACATGGCATGGGCGAGACATCAGTAAAGCGTAGGACACACGGTGGCGATGCTTTGGTACCAAAATCATCAAGACAGGTGGTACCCCCGACGATGCCTATCTTGAAAGCACGCGAAGGGGGCGTTTCTGTCAGACCTCATCCACCCATCAACGACGATCGGACCGGACGTCACGATCGGCGAGAATGTCATCATCGGACCGAACACCGTGATCTACGGTCCGGGATCGATCGGTGACAACACCTTCATCGGACCGAACGTGGCGATCGGCACACCCGCTGAGATGCCAGGATCACCACTTGGTGCCGGATGGATCGATGGCAACAACAGCACGTTCATGATCGGCAGCAACACCGTGATCCGTGAGTTTGTGACGGTCCAGGTCGCGGAAGGTGTCATCACCTCGATCGGCAACGGGTGCTACATCATGACGAAGGCTCATGTACCTCACCATGCAATGATCTCGGACAACGCGACGATCGCGTCGGCTGCCGTCATCGGTGGCCACGGGCGTATCGGTGAAGGTGCGTACCTTGGCCTGTCGTCTGTCATGCACCAGCGGCTCGCCGTTGGTTCGCGTGCGATGGTCGGTATGGGTTCTGTCGTCACCAAACATGTCCCACCATTCGCGATGGCGTATGGGATTCCTGCTCGCATCGCCGGAGCAAACGTCGTTGGGATGCAGCGTGCCGGGTACGCCGACGAACTCGGTGTGATCGTCCACGACTACTACAAGCAGGGTGCCGATGTCGCTGAGATCTTCGCAGATGAGCGGCTTGCCTCGCTGAAGCCAAGCTACGAAGCATGGTTGGAAGGTATCGAGGGAGCAGCCGAGTAGGGAGACCTACGAAGGAACGACCGGCGAACCCTTCTTACACGTGGCACAAGGACCGGTGCCAACACCGTTGCATCCAGGTGTGAACTCGTAGTGAGGGACAAGTGCGCCCTGCGCCCACATCGGCCAACGAGGTTCGGGACCGAAGGACAGATAGACGAACTGGACGAGCATCGGAAACACGATCAACCAGAACGCCGCCTGGAGCGCAGGAGTCATGACGTGCACCGGTCCGGGTGGTTGCCGTCCGCAACAGCGTTCACGATGAGCACGTTCACAAGATGCCTTCCCAATCCAGTCGCGCCTAACGACTACCCATCACCCTACGCGCTGATTCGCCCACGTTCCGTAGTTTGTTTTCGCGTTCTCACGACCACGTAGTGTCCTCATCGGATCGATCGTCGCCAGATCACGGCGGATGAGCACAGGACCGATGGGCCTCGCAACCGGTTCGTTGACACCCTCACGGTGCCGGAGTCAGAGGTCGCAGGGTGTCTGTGGCGAGAGGCCCTTCCATCGTTCAGGAACGAACAGTCGGCGTTTTCTGTCACAGCGCAAACAGAAGACGCGGATGCTCACATAGTTCCCTCGATCGATGGTTGACCAGACGACCCTTGCCTGAGGTGTGTGACCTGCCGCGACAAGATCTGCGAGCAGTTGACGGTACTTCTTGACGAAGGTACGTCGCTCGTAGGCGAAGTCGTGTGGACGACCGTTGCGTCCTCTTCTTGCCTGGGGCAGGGCAGACGTACCCCACATCGCTACCTGATGCATTGACATGGACAAGACACTAGTTCACCGTGCGGCAAGGTTCCAGCAGAATCTGGAAAATCGATCCGACGGCTCTCTGCAGATCAGGACTCGAGTTCGGTTGCGAGGTAGTCCTCGAGCCAATCTTCATCGAGTTCCGCGTACGGCTCATCGACACCCTGCAGAGTCCAAACGTGCATCATCTCGTTGGTGACCGGCATGGAGAAGGAGAGAATGGGGCAGGAGCCAAGTGGAGACTCGAAGCCGGTGATGGACAGAGGGATCGATCCGAAACAGATGTGGTCATGTGCATGCCACACCGTGATCGGTCCTGCGAACATCGGACCGGCTTGTCCGATCCCTTCCATCTCGTACAGTGCACCAAGCAGTATCGGACCGTTCGGTGTCGGTTCGTACACAAGAGTCTCCGGTCGACCCGGATCGAGGACGATGCCATCCGACTTGTAGGCCTCGTTCTCCGCGTGATATTCGGAACCCACGATCGATCCCACGTTGTACCCGTCGGCTGCGGCGAGATCGACATCCTC
>JAMBLJ010000020.1 GCA_023336815.1 Actinomycetes bacterium | reverse complement strand
CATCGTGGACCTTCGCAAGGGCAGAGTCAATAGGTACGACATCTCGAACGGTGCCCCGACGGCAACAAAGGGACGGGTTGTGGCTCTAATCAGACTCCGTGGTAGTGCTTAGCTCCGACAACGGCATCAGTGCCACGACGGACGGTTGACCGCCGGTACAGCGCATGTTGACACTCTTCGTGGAAGAGAGCATCGGCTAGTTGCGAGCGAATCGGGACAAGTGCCATACTGCATCCCATGCCTGCCTTCTGCCCTCTCTGTGCGAGTGACGATCGAACCGAAACGCATGAAGCTGACGATGGAACCCCATACGCCGTGTGCTTCCATCCGTCCCACGGTCAAGATGGCTACCTCTGGGAACCGACCACGTCTCGAACGGAAACACCAGATCGATCGAGTGGGTCAGGTGGGCTTGGCGCGGAACTCGAAATCTGGGACAAACTGCTCACCTGCTTCGAGTCCAGCGAGGACTTCATATCATATGGGGAAGTCGAGGACCGCTTCATCGCCCGGTATCCGTCAGAGGCGACGCTTCTGCTCCATCGGTACGGTCACCGCTGGCGAGACCCCGAACACCGATCAGGCCAGTACTCCATGTCTGCGTACCTTGCATTGAGGCTTCGGGACCTGGAGAAGGACGGCCTTCTGGAACTCGAATGGGGTCCAGCCAAGGGGCCGTGGGCATACAACGAGATCATCAGCCAATGGAGGCTCCCCAGGAGGTCGGAACCATGAAACGCCGATCGCAATGGGACAGACCCTCCAAAGCTCGCCCTGGAACTGGATACGGCCATGCCTGAGATACTTATCAATCGCGACTCCGAAGGTTGGCGAGCTCCCTCAAGACAGACTGTGACCGACGAAGCCGAACTGCAGCGGATTCTCACATCCAGCCCGGAGCTTCTTCCTGGACCGGAAGAGATTCCGCTCCTCGCGGCGGCAGAGTTTCCCGTCATCTCTGGGCGTGTTGACATCGTGGCAGTGGCCGCCGACGGGACGATCATCGTCGTCGAGTGCAAACTCCGGGCCAATCCAGAGATTCGCCGACAGGTTCTTGGGCAGGTACTTGCATATGCCAGCGCACTTTGGCAGATGCCGTTCGAGCAGTTCGAGTCCTCATTCCATCATCGTTCAGGACAGAGCCTGTTCTCCCTTGACGAACAGGTGGACGACTCATTGTGGGATGCGGACGAGTTCCGACGCTCAGTTTCGTCGAACCTGCAGAGCGGTACGTTCCGGGTGGTCGTAGCCGTGGACGAGATCACGGACGAACTGAAGCGCACGATCGCGTATCTCAACGGACACACAACGAACACTCTCGAAATCGTCGCTCTCGAGCTTGGATACATGCGCGACGGCGACATCGAGATTCTCGTCCCTACCGTGTACGGCGAGGAGACAGCAGCAACGAAGCGAGAGGCGCGCACTCGCAGATGGACGGAGCAGCAATTCTGGCAGCACGCATCGGAAGTTTCGTCGGACGAGAGCCTCACAGCGATCAAGACAATGCACGAATGGGCGGTCCGCCATGAGTCTTCGCTCTACTGGGGTGACGGTAAGAAACACCCATCGATGACCGCGTGGGCACCGTTCGGAGACAGCGACGCACCTATCTGGTCCTGCTACCTGGCCGATGATGATGAGACCGTCATCGGCATGAACTTTGGGTGGCTCACGAAGCGAGCAACACCTGACCAACTCCAACGCTTGGCCGACGACCTCGGTTCCATTCCCGATGCTGCTCGACTGCTCGGGGATATCGAAACGTCCGAGTTCACACGCCGTCCCAGCCTGCCAATCGCCGCGATTATTCCCGATGATGCGATGTCAGCGTTTCTAGGTGCCTTCGACTCTCTTCTGTCTGACTAAACACCGAGCTCTCGGACTCGGCTACAACCAAATCTCCGGAAGATCGTCAGAGTCGATCTCAAGGGAAACCCACCCGGCATCGAGGATCAGACGGTTCATGTTCGCGGTGTCGGCCATCGTGCCAGCGGGCTTCGCCCGATCGAGGCTCTCCAGGAACGATTTGGCGAACGCTATCCACAGTGGGAAGTTGAGGGTCAGAGGATTCGCACCCGACAACGAGAACCGACCGGCATTGCCTGCGACAGCGATTCCTCT
>JAMBLJ010000019.1 GCA_023336815.1 Actinomycetes bacterium | reverse complement strand
GGGTACGACCGTCCTTCTGCAGACTTCGCCAACGCCAAGTTCATCCTGCTGCTGTCGGCCCACCTCGAGACGGGGCATTACTTCAACCCGCACGCCCAGCGCATCATGGAAGCCAAGCAGGCAGGAGGGAAGATCGCCACGGTCGATCCTCGCCTATCGAACACGGCATCGATGTCCGACTTCTGGCTGTCGTGCTGGCCTGGCACGGAGCCAGCGATGCTGTTGTCCATTGCACATCTGCTGTTGGAGTGGGATGCCGTCGATCACGAGTTCATGGAGCGATGGGTCAACTGGAAGGACTCCCTCACACAGCGCCATCCCGACCGGCCCGCAACGTACCGCGAGTTCATCGAGGTTCTCAAAGAGGAGTACGCCTCCTACACACCTGAGTGGGCAACGGAGGAATGCGGTGTCCAGCCTGGCCAGATCGAGGAAGTTGCACGTGGTATCGCGGACGCTGGCCATGCGTTCTCGTCACACACGTGGCGGTCCGTCGGGTCAGGCAACCTCCATGGGTGGCAGGGGGCGAGGACGCTGCAGTTCCTCCATGTACTGACGGGTTCGGTTGGGACGAAGGGCGGTCTATCGCCTTCGGGGTGGGTCAAGTTCAAGCCACAGCATTGGAACATGCCACCCACACACAGCAGGTGGAACGAGCTGTTGTGGCCAAAGGAGTATCCGCTGGCTCACCACGAGATGAGCATCCTTTTGCCGCACTTCTTGAAAGAGGGCCGTGGGAAGCTCGATGTCTACTTCACCCGTGTCTACAACCCGATCTGGACCAACCCTGACGGATTCACATGGCTCGAGGTGTTGAAGGATGAGGAAAAGGTCGGTCTGCATGTGGCTTTGACGCCGACGTGGTCAGAGACAGCCTGGTTTGCTGACTACGTGCTGCCCATGGGTGTGTCCGCGGAGCGCCACGACACGCACAGCTACGAGACCCACGCAGCGAAGTGGCTCGGGTTCCGCCAGCCGGTGCTGCGGGTTGCGGCCGAACGTGACGGCAAGAAGATCAACCGCACGTACGAGACGAACCCTGGTGAGGTGTGGGAGGAAACCGAGTTCTGGTTCGACCTGTCGTGGCAGGTCGACCCAGACGGGTCGCTAGGCATCCGCAAGTGGTTCGAGTCCCCGAACGACCCGACGAAGCCGGTGACGGTGGACGAGTACTACGGCTGGATGTTCGAGAACTCGGTTCCTGGCCTGCCTGACAAGGCAGCGGAGAAGGGTCTGACGCCGCTGGGGTACATGCGGCGTTATGGCGCGGTCGAGATCGAACGCGACGTGTACGAGGTACACGAGACACCGGTGGCAGATGCCGACGTGGATCTCGAAGGTGTCGCTCACAAGGATGGCGCTGCGGTCGGCGTGTCGGTGGGTGACGATATCGTGCAAGGTTTCAAGACACCGAGCCGCAAGCTGGAGTGGTACTCCAAGACCTTCGACGACTGGGGCTGGCCCGACGAGGCGGTCCCCGGCTATCAGAAGACGCACGTGTACTGGCGTGACATGGACATGGAGGGCAGTGAACGGATCCTCGTGCCGATTTTCCGCCTCCCGACGCTGATCCACACGAGGTCGGGCAACGCAAAATATCTATACGAGATCAGCCACGGTCATCCGCTGTGGATCAACAATCTCGACGCCGACGCGTTGGGGTTGGCAACGGCCGATATGGTGCGTATCGAAACCGAGTCAGGCCACTTCGTGATGCGTGCGTGGCCGACTGAGGGCATCCGCCCAGGTGTCGTGGCAGCGAGCCATCACCTTGGTCGCTGGCGTCTCGAGGACGACAAAGGCAACGAACGCTGGTCGTCAGCGCTGGTTAACGTCGAGGAACTTGAGCAAGGCAAGTGGCGTCTGCGGCAACTCAAAGGTATTGAGCCGTTCACCTCGGACGACCCGGACTCTGAACGCATCTGGTGGCGTGACCCCGGTGTGAACCAGAACCTGGCTTTCCCCGTACACCCGGATCCCATATCGGGCATGCACGCCTGGCACCAGCGGGTCCAGGTGGTGCCAGCCAAACCCGGCGACCGCTACGGCGATGTCGTTGTGGACACGAACAAGTCCCACGAGATCTATAAACAGTGGCTCACCATGACCAAACCCGCCCCTGGTCCAGGGGGTCTCCGTCGCCCCCTCCACTTCGACCGCCCCATCAAACCAACCCCCGATGCGTATCGATCCCCTGGCTTCTAGCCTCGAAAACGGCATGGATCCGTCGGTTTTCGACGCAAAAAGCCAGGGGGGCCGCCGCTGTGTCAGTCGGCGCTGCGGAGTTCCCTCGCAGTGCGAGCGATGAAGTACTTTGCCTGAGGGTGGTGGCAGATGATCGCCGACGTTGTCTGTTCGGGTTGATACTGGAAACCTGTATCTGGGCCGACCTCGATACCTATCCGCTTGGCGTCAAGAAGCTCAGCTACGGTCAGGTTGTCCTCGAGATCGGGACATGCGGGGTATCCCCACGAGTAGCGCCCACCCTGGTAGCGCTGCCGGAACAGTCCACGAATCGTAGGGTCGTCTTCTCCGCCGATTCCCAACTCGAGTCTCATTCGGGCATGCCAGTATTCGGCGAGTGCCTCTGTCATCTCCACGCCTATGCCGTGGAGCTTGAGGTACTCCTCGTACCGGTCCTCAGCGAACAGTTCTGCTGTCCGATCTGAGATAGCTGGTCCCATGCTCACGATGTGAAACGCTGCGACATCTACTTCATCCCCGTCGGCGGGCTTGAAGTAGTCGGCGATACACAGCCAGGGGTCGCTCGTCTGCCGTGGGAAACGGAACCGAGCCCGCTCCTTGGTGCGAGCCTCATCGGTCCAGATGACAATGTCGTTCCCATCCGAATTGGCGGGGAAGTACCCGTACACAACCTGGGGCTGGAGGAGGTCCAAGGCACGGGCCTTCGCAAGCTCGCTGCGGATATCGGGGGCGAGTCGATCCTTGAACGCGGCATCACCTTCGCCGTCCTGTGGCCGATACTGCCATTGATTGCGCAACAAGGCAGTGGTGTTCAAATACCGTGCGACCTCATCGAGCTCTATACCCTTGACAACGCGACTTCCGAAGAACGGAGGCTGTGGGATCACCTCGTCACTGGATACCGATGGCGACCGCGTCGGCCCTTCGACCAAGATCTCTTCTCTGGGGGTGACCTCCGGTATAAAGCGTTCTGGCGCCGTTGGGCGTTCGCCGTCACCCGTGATCCACTGCATTGCGGCAAGTCCGGCGAAGGCGTCCTTGCCGTACACCAGTGGTCCATCGTATCGGGCAGCTAGGTCGGTCTCGACGTACTTGCGTGTGAGCGCAGCCCCTCCGAGAAGCACAGGTACATCGCCGAGGCCCCTTCGTTTCAACTCCTCGAGATTGTCTTTCATGATCAAGGTACTTTTCACGAGGAGACCACTCATGCCGATGGCATCGGCATCATGCTCCTCGAACGAGTCCATCATCTCCGTGATGGATATCTTGATCCCGAGATTGTGGACGACGTATCCGTTGTTCGACAGGATGATGTCGACCAGGTTCTTGCCGATATCGTGCACATCACCTGAGACGGTCGCGAGGATGATCGATCCGCGATCTGCAGCATCCAGTCGGTCGAGATGTGGTTCGAGGTATCGCACCGCGGTTTTCATCGTCTGAGCTGAGCGAAGGACGAACGGCAGTTGCATCTCGCCCGCACCGAAGAGCTCACCGACAGTCTTCATCCCTTCGAGGAGGGTGTCATTGATGATGTCGATCGCAGCCCTGGATTCCATGGCACCGTCGAGGTCGTCTTCGAGGCCCACAGCACTCCCTGTAATGATCCGCTTCTCCAGTCGTTCGTCGACGTCCAGACCTTCCAGGGGATCCTTGCGGTTCGATGTCTCCGTGGCTGTCGCGAACGCTTCGAGAAGCACCTCGAGGGGATCGTACTCGTCGGTGCGTCTGTCATAGATGAGGTCGAGACAGGCCGTGCGGTGGTCCTCGTCGATCTGGGAGAGGGGCGTGATCTTGCCCGCGTGGATGATGGCAGCGTCAAGGCCCACCTCGAGGCATTCGTGGAGGAACACCGAGTTGAGGACACGCCGCGCGGCGGGCCGCAGTCCGAATGAGACGTTCGAGACACCGAGCACGGTGTGTACTCCAGGCAGCTCAGCCTTGATCCTCCGGATCGCCTCCATCGTCTCCATCGCATCTGCACGCAGGCTGTCGTCGCCTGTCGAGAGCGGAAACGTCAAGGCATCGAAGAGAAGGTCCTCCGCGGCGAGGCCGTACGTTGTCGTTGCGATGTCGTACAGGCGGTGTGCGATCTCCATCTTCCATTCGACATCGCGGGCCTGGCCGCGTTCGTCGATGAGCAAACAGATGACGGCAGACCCGTGTTCCTTTGCGAGGGAGAAGACGCTGTCGAGACGTGATCCTGGTCCTTCACCATTCTCGAGGTTCGCCGAGTTCAGTACACTACGGCCTCCGATTCGCTCGAGTGCCGCTTGCATGACCTCTGGCTCGGTCGAGTCGATCACCACAGGAGCGGTTACTTCGGTAGCGAACCGTTGTGCGAGGACATCGATATCGGCTGCGCCGTCGCGTCCCACATAGTCGACACACAGGTCGACGAGGTGCGCGCCTTCAGCAACCTGTTCTTCACCGATCGCCACACAGGTGTCTATGTCTTCGGCGAGCATCGCGTCACGAAAAGCCCTGGATCCGTTGGCGTTTGTACGTTCCCCGATGATCAAGAACGATGTGTCCTGCTCAAATGGGACCGCTGAGTATGTCGAGGTGACACCCGAGACATGGATTGGTTCTCGTTGGGCCGGCTGGCAAGGTCGCACTGTCTTGATGAGCTGCTCGATGTAGGCGGGGGTCGTTCCGCAACAACCACCGATGACAGAAACACCAAATTCCGAGACGAACGTCTTGAGATGTTCCGTCATGTCGTCCGGTGCGAGGTCGTAGTGCATCTTGCCATCAACAACAGATGGCAAACCGGCGTTGGGGATGATGCTCACCGGTGTTGTAGCGTTTCGGGTGAGATAACGCACGGCTTCGTACATCTCGACAGGGCCCGTTGCACAGTTGAGACCCATGACATCGACGCCGAGCGACTCCATCACTGAGACGGCGGCGCCGATCTCGGTGCCAGGCAACATCCGGCCCGTGAGTTCGATCGTGACCTGAGTCTGGATCGGCACCTCACGTCCGGATGACTTCATCGCCCGCCGTGCACCGTTTACGGCGGCCTTTACCGAGAGCAGGTCGAACTGGGTCTCGATGAGGATCAAGTCGACCCCACCATCGATGAGGCCGGCCGCCTCGATCTCGAACTGGTCACGAAGATCGGCGTACCTGATCTGGCCGAGCGTGGGGAACTTGGTTCCTGGCCCCATCGAGCCTGCAACGAACCGTCCCTCGTAGTCGTTGACAACCCTTCGTGCGATCGCAGCACTTGCAGCCGACAGTTCGTATGCCCTGTCTTCGAGGTCGTACTCGCCAAGAGGTACACCGAACGCACCGAACGTGTTGGTTTCAACGATGTCCGCACCCACGTCGAGGTAGGCACGGTGGAGCCCTTCTATGACGTCCGGTCTGGTAACGGAAAGCAGCTCATTACATCCTTCGAGGTCCGGACCTCCGAAGTCGTCCGCTGTGAGATCCTGCGTCTGGAGCCATGTGCCCGTGGCTCCATCGAAAACGATCACTCTGTTCGATGCTGCTTCCAGATAGTCGCTCATGATGCGACCAGGGGTGTCTGCGTACAGAACGACTCTGATGTGTTGACCATATACGGCTCCATTCTCTCGAAGCGCTCACGCGCTCCGAGCGGATTCCGCTCGGTGACTCTCATCGATCAGGCATTGGCACCGAACTCGTCGGTTGCCGCGGCTTCACAGGGCCTGTCCCTCCACCGCTCTGGATGAGCGCTTCGAGGATAAACGTTAGCGTCGGTTTCGCCAATGGAGAGCGAATCCTTTGGATCACATCGCCGCTCTGCGGTTGCGTCTACGCCGAAGCCCACCGAGGACCATCGTGAGTAGCGATCCAAGAGCCATCGAGATGATGATGACTACATACAAAGGGGCCTGGCCACTCAGGAAGAGGAAGTCAACGCTGACGTTCTCCGTGTTCTGAGTGATAAATGCCGCAGCGACCGCAACGATGGCGATGGCGAGCACGAGTATTGCAATACGTTTGTTGGAACTACTCGATCGGTCGAGATACTCGTCATACTCCTCGTTCACGCGAACTCCCTCCGCAACCGGTCTTTGCCATGGTACGGCATCCGCGGCTCGCCATTGAGGCGTCAGTCGACGTCGAGGTTCAGGCGGCGCAGCGTTTGAGCATTGATCGCAACGATGATCGTGCTCAATGACATGAAGGCTGCTCCAACGGCGGGCGGCATGTCCAATCCCCACGGTACGAGCACTCCTGCGGCGAGCGGCACCATGATGATGTTGTAGCCAGCGCCCCACCAGATATTCTGAAGCTGTTTGCGCATGCTTGCGGCGGACAGTCGAACGATCTTGACGACATCCCTGGGGTCGCTCTTGACGAGTACGAGGTCGGCCGCCTGGACCGCAACGTCAGTCCCGCTTCCGATAGCGATTCCGATGTTGGCCCGTGTGAGCGCGGGAGCATCGTTCACGCCATCCCCGACCATTCCAACATTGCTCCCTTTCGCCTGGAGTTGGGATACGTACTCATCCTTGTCGGCAGGAAGAACCTGTGAGAACACGATGTCCATATCGAGTGTCTTCGCGACAGCCTGAGCGACATCGTCGCTGTCGCCGGTGATCATCCCCACCTCGATGCCACGGGCCTTGAGCGCCTTGAGGGCGGTGAAACTCTCCGGTCGAACGATGTCCGAGATAGCGATTGCCGCGATGGGAGCGTCGCCGTCGATGACGAACACGACCGATTCTCCCCGCGAGCCTGCCGTAGTCGAGAAGTCCGCGAGTGTTCGTGGCAGTTCGAGTTCGAGGCTTTCGAGGAGTCGCGGACCGCCGACGAACACAGCGCTGCCACCGACGATCGCCTTCACACCCCTGCCCTTCAGCGCCTCAAAGGAGTCGGGGGCAGGAATCTCGAGTTCGCGATCCTGGGCGGACGACACGATCGCTCTCGCAATTGGATGTTCCGAGTCGCTTTCAACAGCCGCTGCAAGTCCCAGCGCCCGATCTGGCGCAACACCGTCGACGACGGCCATCTCAGCAACACCCATCTGGCCGGTAGTAAGCGTCCCGGTCTTGTCGAATACGATGACGTTGAGGTCCCGCGCCGTGTCGATCGCTTCTCGCTTACTGATCAGAATCCCATTCTCCGCCGCCTTTGCGGTTGTGTTGGACACGACAAGCGGTATCGCTAGACCAAGGGCATGGGGGCAAGCGATGACAAGCACCGTCACTACTCGAGCGATGGTGCGCTCGTCGAACCCTCCGTAGATGGCGGTCCAGACGATCGCGGTGAGCGCTGCAGCGATCACAGCTGCATAGAACAAGATCGATGCAGCGCGATCAGCGAGGAGTTGCGTCGGCGACTTGCTGGCCTCCGCCGCTGCGACAAGCTTCATGATTCCGGATAGCGTGGTGTTCTCTCCGGTTGCCGTGACGCTCGCTCGTATGGCGCCAGATCCACTGTTGATCGTGCCTGCGATCAACATGGCATCGACGGTCTTCTTGACGGGTCGCGATTCGCCCGTAATCAGAGCTTCATCGAAATCAGATTCACCGTCGATTATCTTGCCGTCTGCTGGGACGCTCGCTCCGGGGCGGATGAGCATGGTCTGTCCGTCTGTGAGGTTGTCCGCAGGGATGGTGGTCACTATGCCTTCGGGCGATTCGATCTCGGCGGTGTCTGGCATGAGTTTCGCTAGCGCCCCGAGAGCGCCGGAGGCCTCACGGACACTCTTCATCTCCATCCAGTGACCGAAGAGCATGATGTCGATGAGCGTGACAAGTTCCCAGAAGAAGTCGTCACCGACATCCCAGACGAGTGTGAGCATCGAAAAGCCGTAGGCAACGATGATGGCTAACGAGATGAGCGTCATCATCGCTGGAGCTCGATTCTTCAGCTCGTACTTTGCCATCGACAGGAACGGGAACCCCCCATAGACGAAGATCACCGTGGCCAGGACCGGAACGATGAGGGAGGATCCAGTGAACTCCGGGGCGCTGTAGTTGAACCAGCCCTGGATCGTTTCGCTCCAGAAGAGCACCGGAATGCTGAGGGCGCTTGAGACCCAAAATCGTTTTCGGAACATCAGTTCGTGACCGGAGTGATCTGTACCGTGCCCGGCGTGGCCATCGCCCGAGCCGTGGTCCATCGATCCGTGATCGCCATCGTGGTCCATCTCAGCGGCTTCGATGGCGGAACCATCGTGGCCAGTTGTGTGTTCGGAGGACGTCATGTGGCACAGCCGACAGCATGCACAGTCCGGTTGGTGCAGCGTGTGCGCGATGTCGGTGCTTGTTTCCATCATGATCCTCGTTGGGTTGAGCCGTGATCGTGGTATCGTATCCTACCCCACCCGGGGTGGGGTAGGATACGTTTTTCTGGAGAAGATCATCATGAGCCCAATCACACGTCTCGATACGCTGAGAATCCATCGAATCGGTGAACCATCGTGAAGAAGTACGCTGTCCCGATGATCGTTGCGGCCGTTGTGGTTGGCATCGTGTTCATCGTGCTATCCGGTGGAGGGGAGTCATCCTCGGCCCCGCGGGATCCAATGACCGGCAAGACCGAATTCGACATCCCGGTTCAAGATCCAACTCTGGTTGCAGAAGGTGAGGTCCTGTATCGGGCGAGTTGTGCTGCCTGTCACGGTTCCGATCTCACGGGAACCGCCGTTGGGCCATCCCACCTCTCGGTTATCTACAACCCGGACCATCATGGTGACGAGGCCTTCGCCGTCGCTGTCGTGACAGGTGTTCGGGCACATCATTGGGAATTCGGCGACATGCCAGCCATTCCACAGATCACCGAAGAGGACTTCAACAGGATCATCGCCTACATCCGTGAGAACCAGCGCCTTCGTGGCTTCGAGGCGTACCCAGCGCGTTAGCGCCCGTATCTTTCACGGACCGGTAGGTTGCCGGTCATGAAACGTTTTCTTGTGCCAGGTGCGATCGCGATTGGTGTGCTGCTCGTTATCGCTCTCGGTCTCAACGGCGGTTCGTCTGGTGGGCAGGCCTCCGATATCGAGGTCCAGAACGCTGCGCTCGTCACCGAGGGTGACGTGCTCTACCAGGCCAGCTGTGCTGTCTGTCACGGTTCCGATCTGCGAGGCACAGAGCGCGGGCCATCGCATCTGTCCACGATCTACAACCCGGGCCATCACGGTGACGGGGCTTTTGCGATCGCTGCCGTCAACGGTGTCAAAGCGCACCACTGGAACTTTGGAAACATGCCTCGTATCCCTGGCCTATCCGATGCAGATCTCGAAAGGATCGTGGCGTTCGTTCGAGAGAACCAGCGGATCGAAGGTTACGAACCATATCCGCCGTGATGGCATTCGGTATTCCTATCTACCTGCGATTCGTTCGACGAACAGGGCACCGATCGTTTCCCAAGCGAGCACCGATCGCTGTTTTCGGATGGCTCCAGCATCACCAAGACGTTCGAACCCGGTCTGCGTGATCGTGACCGTGGTGTGATCTGTGTTCCAGACGAATGAAACCGAAACGTCAGTGGCGTCGGACCGGTCGAAGAACAGGAACCAGAGGTACTCCAGTGACGTGGGCGGATCCCACGTGATGATCTCCCCCCAGTCGTGCTCAGCACCCGAAGCGGACCGTTCGTAGATGCGACCCCCGACGCGATCCTCGAAGACGATGTCGAGGGTGTCGTCCTTGGTGATGGTGTGGCTGCGCGGCCACCACAGGGACGCATGCTGTGTCCACATCGCAAACGCATGACCAACGGGTGCGTCTACCCTGAAGGACACGACGAGTGGCTCAATCATCCGAATCGGCTTCTGGTGTCGTGTTCTCAGCCGCTATTGTGAACCGGGTACCCGCCGAGCCCCATAGGTCTTCCATGACCCTCCGAACCTCTGCGGCACCTGCTCGGTCGAGCCGGTATACCCTGCGTGCCCCCTCCGATCGATCCGTGACGAGACCGGCGTTCTTGAGGAGTCGCAGGTGCCGAGAAACCGCAGGTCGACTGATCGGAAGCCGATCGGAGATCTCACGCACGGAGAGGTCCTCGCCTGACAGGTGCTCGAGTATGGCGCGCCGGTTCGGATCACCGAGCGCATCGAACGGATCGTGGCTGAGCGGTCTTGCCATCGCTCTCAGCTGGTCTCGGCCGCGGTCTTGAGAGAATCGGCGAACTGATCGAACGACTCAGACAGATCGGGGATCGCCTTGGTGATCATCGACGCCATCGGTCCCGAGTACGTCTCCCTCATCGAGAAGGCAACTGTGTCAGGTGTCGATTCCATGACGGTGTAGGTTCTTTTGCCCCTGAACAACCCGAGAGGCATGCCGCTTGACCAGACCATGGACCTGGGGGCGTCCACATCCGTGACACTGAGTTTGAACGAGCGATCCGGATCGACCGTGGACTTGAGGATGATCTTCTCTCCTTCTGCGATCGTGCCATCGATCGAGATGACCGTGTCGTTCCACTCCTTGTAGGAAGCGGCGTCAGTGAGCAGTGCCCATACGACGGCTACCGGGGCGTCGATCGTTCGCTCCACTTCATAGGTGGGTGTCATGGTATTCCTGTCGTCGCTAGGTCCTTACCGTAACAGAAATGTTACCGGTGCGAGTCTTCCATGGGAAAGAGCGGAGCGCTTCAGCGCTCCGCTCTTATCGTTCTGTGTGCCACATTGTGAATTGTGCACAATGGAACCCGGGTATCGGTTGTCTAGCTGCAGCCCTTTGATTCGCCACAGTTGAGACAGCGGTAACAGGAACCATTGCGGACTGTGATGTGGCCGCAGGTGTCACAGAGCGGTGCGTCACCCATCTTGTCGGCAAGCACGGCTTGAACCGCTGCCGTCTGGACATCCTGGAGCGAGCGCAGCGCCGTCGTTGGAACGGCGGCTGACGCTGTGCTGGCAACCGTCGCGGGGCTGACTACCGTTGCCGATGCAACGGTTGCCGATCCGTTCGTCGCCGGTCCGCCCGATTTCGGTGTGCTCGTTGGTGCGTCGGCGAATGCCGCAGCGCTTACCTGTGCTTCGATGTCCCGCTCCATCGATGCCTCGGTCAGGTCGAGCTGAAGTCCGGCATCGACGGCAAGACCCGACGGCGGCTCGGGTAGTGCACCAGCGCGGTCTGGTGGGACCTGAGCGAGCTCGTCCCGTTCGAGATACTCGATACCAAGAGCACGGAACACATAGTCGACGATGGAGTTCGACATCTTGATGTTCGGGTGTCCCTCCACCATGCCGCGAGGCTCAAAGGTCTGGAATGTGAAAGTGTCCACGTACTCCTCGAGTGGAACTCCGTACTGAAGTCCCTTGCTGACGGCAATCGCGAAACACCCGAGGATGCCACGCAACGTAGCCCCTTCTTTCGCAAGATCGAGGAAGATCTCACCGAGGGTGCCGTCGGGGTATTCGCCGGTTCGCAGGAACACCTTGTGACCTCCGATGCGTGCTTCCTGCGTGAATCCCGTGCGACGGGCGGGAAGGAGGAACCGTGGTCTCGGAACGTTCTTGTACGCCTCCGATGGTGACAACCCAGGCTCGAAGAGACCAGCGAAGATGTCGACCTCGCGCTCCATGGCCGCGGTGATCTCCTCTGTCTCCTCGCTTGACGTGCCTTCATCCGATGTTGACGACAGCGGTTGCGACGCCTTCGATCCGTCCCGGTACAGAGCCATCGCCTTCAGTCCGAGTTCCCACGACATCTGATAGGACTCTTCGATGTCCTCGATGGTTGCCTCGTTTGGCATATTGATCGTCTTCGAGATAGCCCCTGTGATGAAAGGCTGGGCTGCAGCCATCATGCGGATGTGACCCGAGTGATGGATGAACCGTTGTCCGTACTTCCCGTTCTTGTTCGCTGTGTCAAAGACAGGCAAGTGCTCCTCTTTGAGCCCTGGCGCGTCCTCGATGGTCTGGCGGCCACAGATGGCGTCGTTCGCCTCGTTGATCTCCGTTACTGAGAACCCGAGGGCCCCGAGCATGTTGAACCCGAGCCCGTTGTATTCCTCAGGTGTGAATCCGAGGCGCTGCATCGTCTCCTCGCCAAGGGTCCACTGGTTGAATGCGAATCCGATCTCGAACACGCCAGGCAGTGTTGCTTCAATCTTTGCGATATCCGCCTTCCCGAATCCTTTGGCAAGCAAGGTCCGGGTGTTGATGTGCGGCGAATCCTCGAGGCTCATCGTCCCAACGACGTAGTCGATGATCGATGAGATCGTTCGGTCGTCGTACTCGAGATGCTCCAGGGCCGGGGCAACCGACTGGTTAGCGATCTTGAAGTACCCGCCACCTGCGAGTTTCTTGAACTTGACGAGAGCAAAGTCAGGCTCCACACCCGTCGTATCACAGTCCATGAGGAGACCGATGGTTCCTGTCGGAGCGAGGACGGACACCTGTGCGTTGCGGTATCCGTGTTCCTCACCAAGACGGAGAGCGAGGTCCCAGGCATCGTGCGCCTCGCCAAGAAGGTCCGGAGCGCACACTTTCTGATCGATCCCAACCACAGTGTGCCCGATGTTGTCGTACTCGAACTGATCTGCACCGTAGGCAGCCCTGCGATGGTTCTTGATCACTCGGAGCATCGAATCGGTGTTCTCGTGGTAGAGAGGGAAGGGTCCAACGACCGAGGCCATTTCTGCTGAGGTGGCATACGAGTAGCCGGTCAGTATCGCGGTCAGGGCTCCTGCGATCGTGCGGCCTTCGTGGGAGTCGTAAGCGACTCCCATACGCATCAGGAGTGATCCGAGGTTCGCGTAACCAAGACCGAGGGTCCGATAGTCGTACGAACCACGTGCGATCTCTTTCGATGGGAACTGAGCCATGGTGACGGAGATCTCAAGAACCATCGTCCAGATGCGAACGGCGTACCGGTAGCCGTCGAGATCCATTTCGCCCGTGGCATCGTCGTAGAACTTGCCGAGATTGAGCGATGCGAGGTTGCATGCCGTGTTGTCGAGGAACATGTACTCCGAGCACGGATTCGAAGCACGGATCTCCCCGCCATTGGGTGCTGTGTGCCATTCGTTGATCGTCGTATGGAACTGGACCCCTGGATCAGCGGACTCCCACGCGGCCTCTGCGATCTGACCCCACAGATCTCGGGCCCTGACGGTCTTCATGATTTCCCCATCGGTTCGACGAGTGAGATTCCAGTCCTCGTCGTTCATCACAGCTTCGACGAAGTCGTTCGTCATCCGGACGGAGTTGTTCGAGTTCTGGCCAGAAACCGTTGCGTACGCTTCACCGTTGAAGTCTGCCGGATATCCAGCTGCGACGAGGGCACGTACCTTTCGCTCCTCTTGCGCTTTCCATGCAATGAACGTTTCGATGTCGGGATGGTCGACGTCGAGGATGACCATCTTGGCCGCCCTGCGGGTTGTCCCGCCGGACTTGATGGCACCCGCGGCCCTGTCACCAACCTTGAGGAACGACATGAGTCCTGAGGACTTCCCTCCACCCGAGAGTGGCTCACCCTCGGCACGGATATTCGAGAAGTTCGAACCGGTTCCGGAGCCGAACTTGAAAAGACGGGCCTCCCTGATCCACAGATCCATGATGCCGCCGGCATTCACGAGGTCATCGTCGACCGACTGGATGAAACATGCGTGAGGTGCGGGCCGGCTGTACGAGTCCGGTGATGCGGCGAGTTCGTCCGTTTCCGGATCGACGAACCAGAAACCCTGCTCAGGTCCTGAGATGCCGTAGCGATGATGGAGACCGGTGTTGAACCACTGGGGGGAGTTCGGCGCAGCCATCTGGTGCAGCAGCATGAAGGCGAGTTCGTCCTCGAAGATCTGTGCATCCTGTGGGGTGGCGAAGTAGTCGCTGTTTTCACCCCACATACGCCACGTAGCCGCTAGACGATCGATCACCTGGCGAGCCGAGCGCTCCGGACCGAGAACAGGATCGCCGGATTCGTCGAGCATCGGGTTGCCATTGTCGTCGTCCTGGGGGACACCTGCCTTGCGGAAGTACTTCGACACCATGATGTCGGCCGCGACCTGACTCCAGCTGGAAGGGATCTCCGCATCGAGCATCTCGAAAACGATGGAACCATCCGGATTGGTGATGCGAGAGTCTCGCCTCGACCATTCAACGGTGTCATACGGGTCTATACCCTCGGTCGTGAACCGTCGTTCTATCTGGAGCCCTTGTGTCATTGGCGCCTCCCTCGGCATTCTGGTGCCACTTTCGGTGGCGACATATCCACAAACTTGTCCACAAACACAACATCTTGTGTCTGGTCAACCCGCTGGCCCCTACATGTTGTGTGGCATGTTGGGTGGTTGCACGAGTGTAATTACAAACGTGTCACTCGTCAACTTCTGTTCTTCAGTGGCGTAGAACGCCTCTATCGGGGAAGTACGCCATGTTTAGTCGCCGGGTATGACACATCGCCAGACGAGTCGCTTGTGCGTTTTCGCGAACCCCGGATGTTTTCGCGGACTCAAGACCAGTCCCCCTTTCAAGCCGGACAAGCGAGTCTTCGAGCTCGGGGGATCGGGGCTCGCGCAACGCAGGGTCACGCTGTGTGACACGAGCCCAACCAACTTTGGTCGTGCGATGCAAGTTTCCATCCCCCTGCACAACGACTGCGTCGTGGAGTTGCGAAGCAACTCCCAAGGAACGCCCTTGGCGTTCCCGCTCTGCTGGGACCAGTTCCCCTTTCAAGGGGGACAAGCG
>JAMBLJ010000018.1 GCA_023336815.1 Actinomycetes bacterium | reverse complement strand
GACGTGTGATGCACCTGCTACAGCGCCTGCCCTCGCTTGCGAGGCGACGAGGAAGAGGGAGTATCGAAACGTTCGGCGGATGCCCTCTCGGCTGCTCACAGTCGTTACGGGTTGGATCAAAACCGTGAAGTGATTTACGGAACAGAGACCAACCCGACGTGAGTGGGGAAACCCAGACCTTCGCCGCATCACCCGTCTCTGTATGAGAGGAGACCGCGCGCGATGTGTGGAATCATGGGATACGTCGGACCGCAGGATGCGGGACCGATTCTTGTGGATGGACTCAGAAGGCTCGAATACCGTGGGTACGATTCTGCAGGTATAGCGGTGACGAATGGTTCGATCCACGTCAGGAAAGCTCAAGGCAAGATCGTCAACCTCGAGGCGTTGCTCAAGCGGGAACCACTGTCAGGATCGGTCGGGATCGGACACACGCGATGGGCGACACACGGAGCTCCTTCAGACGCGAATGCTCACCCCCACACCGACCCCACTGGCGAGTTCGTTGTCGTACACAACGGCATCATCGAAAACTACCAGTCGCTCAAGGATCAGCTCGCGGCGGCTGGCGCCGTTTTCACGTCGGAAACCGATACAGAGGTCCTTGCGCACATCATCGCGCGTGAGTACGACGGTGATCTGGTAGAGGCTGTCCGTTCAACGGTTGCTGTGTGCGAGGGTGCGTACGCCATGGTTGTGATGTCGAAGAAGGAGCCAGGCAAGATCGTCGCCGTTCGCAAGATCAGTCCACTTGTCGTTGGTCTTGGTGATGGTGAGACGTATCTCGCCTCAGACATACCGGCGGTGCTTCATCGCACCAGAGACTTCATGATCATCGAAGACGACGAAATGGTCATCGTGACGAGTGAAGGTGCAACCGTCAAAACGATCGAAGGTACCGAGATCGATCGAGAGGTGCTCCACATAGATTGGGACTCTGCGAGGGCCGAGAAGGGTGGCTATGACCATTTCATGCTCAAGGAAATATACGAGCAGCCGTCTGTCGTTACCGAAACCCTCGCCGGGCGCCTCGACGAGGACGGAACGGTGTGGCTCGAGGATGTGGCCTTCGACGACGACTATGTTCGGTCGCTGGACCGCGTATGGATCACCGCGTGTGGAACGGCCTTCCATGCCGGGCTGATCGGTCAGGAGATCTTCCGACGAGTCTTGCGGTTGCCCTCCAACGTGGAGTACGCGCACGAACTCCGATATGCAGATCCGATCATCGGCCCGAACGAGCTCACCATCGCGATTTCCCAGTCAGGTGAAACTGCAGACACGCTTGCTGCCGCACGTCAGGCTGGCGAGTCCGGATCCCGGATGCTCGCTATCACCAACGTCGTTGGGTCGACCCTTTCGAGATACGCGGACGATGTCCTGTACACGCGTGCGGGGCCCGAGATATCGGTGGCGTCGACGAAGGCGTACATGGCGATGCTGATCGCCCAGTACCTCCTCGCTCTGCGTCTCGGGTCGGCGCGAGGAACCGTCGACAAAGAGCTCGCTACGCGAATTGCACACGGACTCCACCGGATGCCCGCGGCGATCGAAAAGACCCTTGCGGCTGAACCCGACACGATCCGTGCAGCAGAAGAGATCAAGGATGCTGACGATGTGTACTTCATCGGTCGCGGCCTCGACTATGCGATCGCTATGGAGGGGTCGTTGAAGCTCAAGGAGATCTCATACCTCCACTCGGAGGCGATGCCTGCCGGGGAACTCAAACATGGGACACTTGCCCTCATAACTGATGGCGTGCCGGTGATCGTGATCCTTACGCAACGCTCGGTGTACGACAAGACCATCTCAGCTGTGCAGGAAGTCAAAGCGCGCGGAGGCAAGATCATTGCCGTCGCCTACGACACCGACGAAGAGATCGCAAAACATGCGGACACCGTGCTGCGGATCCCGGACATGCCAGACCTTCTTGCTCCGGTTGCTGCGGTCGTGCCGCTTCAACTCCTTGCTTACCACGTCGCTCGTATGCGCGGCCATGACATCGATCAACCCAGAAACCTCGCCAAAAGCGTCACAGTGGAATAGGGGCTGTGCCGAAGTACGTGGAGGATCAGCGCATAGGACTGATTCAGGGCTAGGTGTGTATCGCCAGTCCACGCGTC
>JAMBLJ010000017.1 GCA_023336815.1 Actinomycetes bacterium | reverse complement strand
GGAGCGGGTGAGGGGAATCGAACCCCCGTATTCAGCTTGGGAAGCTGATGTTCTGCCATTGAACTACACCCGCGCGACGCAGAGTCTACAACGTCACCCTCCCCAGACTTTTTGTGTGACTCGCGGGAACATGTGCCCGCGAGTCACACAAAGGGGTGTGAGTGGGTATCGCTATGGTGGTGGGTATGAGTCGACCGGAGTTCGAGAACCATGACTGGGTGACCTTCCTGGAGGCCACGACGAGCAGGGGGCCGCTCGAGTACTTCCACTCCGCAATGGAGTTCGTGGACGGGAACCGAGGGAAGGGCCGCCAGGCGATCGATCTGGGGTGTGGCGGCGGTGCCGATACACGCGGCCTGCTCGCTCGAGGTTGGCGTGTTCTGGCGGTCGATGCCGAACCTGAGGCTCGCCGAATGCTCGAGTTGCGTACACCCGACGCACATCGTGAGCGACTCGAGATCATGATCGGCCAGTTCCACGCTGTGCTGCTGCCACCCGCGGATCTCGTGTATGCACAGTTCTCCTTGCCTTTTGCCGGTGACGACCACCACGCTGCTGTGGTTAACGCCCTATCTGCTGTGTCGCCGGGTGGTGCGTTCGTCGGTCAGTTGTTCGGGGAGCACGACGACTGGGCGTCTGATCCTCACGTCGCCTGGGTCGACCGGAACTGGATCGAGCAGACGTTCAGCGACTTCGCCGAGGTCGACATCGACGAGCGGGACAACGAGGGACCGTATGGCACTGAGGGTTCCATCAAACGTTGGCACTTCTTCCACATCCGCGCCCGTCGCTAGTGGTCTGGCACACACCACTACGTGGATATCAACCCGCGTGGACCAGGTCGATCACAGGTTGCATGGCCTCAACAGCCGCGATGGTCTTCGGGTAGACGTCGCAGCGGACCTCCTGGATACCGAGGTCGCCGAGACGCAAGAGTCGCTCTGCGATCTCATCGGGTGAACCGGTAACAGGGTTGTCCATATTGATCCCGTCCGAACCGTGTCCCGGAGACACGACGCTGTAGAGATCGAAGGTTCGGGACAAGGCCGACGACTCGCGTCCCGCTTCGGCACAGGCCTGCTCGAGCATCGCAACGATCGGTCTCATCCGCTCGAGGGTCTCGTCGTGTGTCTCACCCCACCCCCACCAGTTCCACGCATCGGCGTATCGGGCAACAAGACCGATCATCTTGGGACTTCCTGCGGCGATGTTGATCGGTGGACCTCCCGGTCGCGGGCCGCGGAGCACCATCTCGGCCTTGTCGATCGTGTAGTGCTCGCCCGAAAAGGTCGCCTCGCCGGTCGTGAGGAGAATGTGAATGACCTGGATCGCCTCTGCGAATCGGGAGTATCTCCTGTCTGAGGGAAATCCGAAGCCGGCGTAGTCTGCGTCTGGCGTATTCCCTGCGCCGATGCCCAGCACGTACCGGCCTCCAGATATCTCATCGATGGTGACGGCGATCTTCGCAGTGAGGGCTGGCGATCGATACGGATTGTTCACGACGGACTGCCCGATGATGATGCGGTCCGTAGATGCCGCAAGGGCCGCCGCAATGGCCATCGATTCCCAGCACCCGCTTGTCTCGCTCTCCCCGCGATACAACAGAGCATCTTCGAACACGAACGAGTCGAACCCAACAGCCTCGGCAGCTGATGCTCGCGCGCTGAGCGTTTCCCACGTCGGCTGGTCCGGTCCAGGCACCCCATGGAGCTCGCTGATGAGCCCAATTCGCATGGGGGAGACCATAGCCACCGTAACTCGGACGAGGGGAGCGGCTCTGTTTAATTCCTTACGAACAAGCTAAACTATTGACGAGATGAAGAACCTAACCCGATCTCGGCGTCCGGCAACGATTTCGGTTTCCCTGTTTGCCGCTGCAACCCTCGTATTGGCAGGATGTTCGAGCACCCTTGCGAGTGACTCCGACGTGAGGTTGGACCTCAGCGTGCGCGAGCCGATACCAGCGGTGGGAATCATCGAGCCCCAAACGCTCCGCATTGCAGTGGCTGCTGTTCTCTCCCCGGAAGGGACTGTCGAGAGCTACGAGGATCTCGCAACGTATCTCGGAGAGCAGCTTGGTCGCCCGACCCAACTCATCCAGCGTCGCACGTATGCCGAAGTCAATGACCTGATCGAAGCCAACGAAGTCGATCTTGCCTTTGTGTGTACGAGCGCCTACGTTGATGGTCACGAGCGATCGATCATGGATCTGCTCGTCGTACCCGAGATCGCAGGAGAGACGGTCTACCGATCCGCCATCATCGTTCCATCGTCGAGCACGGCGACGAGCCTCACCGAACTGAGAGACGCCTCGTTCGCATTCACCGACCCCATGAGCAACACGGGGAGGGTGTATCCAACGTTCGCGTTGCTCCAGGAAGGGGAGGATCCGGAGCATTTCTTCTCTGAAACCATCTTCACCTACGGCCACGACCGATCCATCGAAGCCGTGGCCGCTCGCGTCGTTGACGGTGCAGCGGTGGATGAGTTGGTCCTTGTCAACATGCTGAAGAGCGACCCGGGTCTTGCCGACCGGATACGAGTGGTGGATCTATCCCCCGATTTTGGCATCCCGCCGGTTGTCGTTCCTTCGGGTACTCCGGCCTCTTTTCGCAATGCATTCACCGAACTTTTGTTGGGGTTGGAGGACGCTCCCAATGGGCCCCACATCCTCTCCGACCTTGGTATCGATCGTTTCGTCCTGGGTGATGACGGGGACTACGACAGTGTGAGATCGATGATCGATGCAGCTGGGATAGGCCGATGACTGATCTTGCGACGCCAACACGGCCTTCGGTTAGGCCTGACGCGGTGGACAGGTTCAATGAAATGGTCCATGGAGCCAAGGGTGTCGTCACGGGGTTCAGCGTGCGAACCAAGATTCTCGGAATCCTTGTCACGTTGACGCTGGTTCTTGGCTTCGGTGTCACGCTGCAGGTCCGCTCGGTGATGACGTCGGTGATGGTCACCGAACTCGAGAGCAGGGGTGCATCGGTTTCTAACGACCTGGCAGCGAGGTCGACAGACCCACTGCTACTCAACGACGCCTTCTCCATCCATGAACTGCTCGGCGACACGGTTCTCCACCACCCGGATGCCGAATACGCCTTCGTCGTAGGTGCTGATGGTGCCGTTGTCGCGCACACGTTCGGCGACGAGGGTTTTCCCGTCCAACTTCTCGATCCACCTGATGGTGTTGCCGAGGGTGGGACGGTGCACAGGGAGTTCGACACAGACGCGAGCACCATCCACGAATTCGAGACGCCGATACTCGACGGCGAACTCGGTGTTGTGCGGATTGGTATGAGTCAGGATCGTCTTGGTGGCGTGATCAACGGAATCACCACACAGATGCTCGTGACGACCCTGTTCGTGGCACTCGTTGGGGTCGCGGCGGCGAGCCTGCTGACGTGGCTGCTGACCCGTCCGATACTCGATCTCGTCGAGACAACACGACGCGTCGGGGATGGTGACCTCACCGCGGAGGCGTCCTATTGGGCGAACGACGAGATCGGGTCTCTGTCACTGGCGTTCAATCAGATGGTCAGCGACCTCAGGGCGTACCGATCAACCATCGCTCAGACAGAAGCCGCGAGGACACGGCTCCTCGAGAAGTTGATCACCGCCCAGGAGGAGGAGCGAAAACGGATCGCGAGGGAGCTGCACGATACGGTCGGGCAGTCGCTCTCCTCGATCATGGTGGGGATCGCTGTGATGGACAAAGCCACGGGTGAGGAGGCGGTGGCGAGGAGTCGAGAGCTCCAGATCCTTGCGGGAGAGACGCTGACACAGGTCAGGGAGCTGTCACGCGAGTTGCGTCCCAGCGCTCTCGACGATCTCGGTCTCGATGTGGCCCTCGAGCGGTATGCCGAGGACGCGGCCCTGCGATACGACGGCATCAGCATCGATGCGCATGTCGAACTGCCGGAACGTCTTTCCCCTGCCATGGAAACAGCTCTGTACCGGATCGTTCAAGAAGCGGTGACGAACGCGGCTCGACACGGCGAACCAAAGACGATAAGCATGCTCGTCACCCAGCGTCGAGGATCGGTTCGTGCCATCATCGAGGATGACGGTGCAGGCTTCGACGTAGCGGCCGTGCGCAGAAACCAGACCAGCGTAGGAATCCATGCAATGTACGAACGGACCGAG
>JAMBLJ010000016.1 GCA_023336815.1 Actinomycetes bacterium | reverse complement strand
CAACCGTTCCATACAACACACCTCCATCGAGACAAGTCTCGTCCAAGGTGTTGCGTTGATCCCTCGAAACCACCGGCAATATGCATGGCCTCAGCCCACGTCGGTGGATCATGGTGGCCGGTCTCGGGGTCCGCCGAGTCGGCAGAGTTGCTGCACCGGTGGGACGACCCAGACCGAACTGATGCAGAAATTGCCACGAATCGACCTCTCGTGCGTGCCGTTGCATGCTCTACGCATGGAGGAAATCGGTGGAAGGCCGCTGAGCGTCGCACCTTGGTTGTACGATGAACCCCGACGTTGTGTACGACGAGATCCGCGATCAACCGCGGTGAAAGGACTCACCTCCGCGCTGCTGAACCACGGGTGTGGCCTAGTCAGAGTCCGACAGTGCGGAGAGCACTGGAACGTCCACATCGAATCGGTATGGCCTTGGCTAGGACGGTTTGAGAGCGAAACCCTCCGGTTCGGGGAACAGGGATTCATGACTGATCCCGTAGTTGGTCGCTAGCGAGTCGCGGATGAACTCCTTCAAGTCCTTCGGGATTGTCAACGCCACGACCGGCGGCATGCTCCTGCGGCCCGATCCTGTGTCGTTGAACAGCGCATCAAGCTTCGACGCATCCCAGTCTGGTGGCATCGATGGCAGCAGGACATCGCTGATCTGATCCGCCCAATGCGCAGAGTCCGCGACTGGTGCGATCATGAGGCGCGCCCTCTGTACGACGACTCGGTCCGAAATCACCGGAGGAACCAACCATCCGACCTGTCCTTCAGATCGCAGGCGGTAGGTAAGTCGCTCGTAAGTGTCGGCACTATGTGTTTGGTCGATCCAGCGATCATCCGCGTTGAAGCCGATGAGCAGGCCGTCGTCGTTGTCATGCTTCTCAGCCGCGAAGTAGAGAGAAACGAGAGGATCGGCGGTGAGATCGATCAGAGGCGTCGGAGTCCCCGTGTGCTGCAACACCGACAGCTTCTCAAATTCGTTCGAATCTCGTATAAGAATGCCCTGCCGCCAATACAGAGACGCTCGGTCCGCTGTCGCCAGAAGGTCCCTTATCCCTGCGGGGGTTATCACTGTTTTCCTGAGCAAACTCGGCTGCAGGAGGTAGGAACTCACGGAATGCCCGCGCCAGAAGGTCGTCGTGGAGGGGAAGAGCGCGAGAGCGGCGATCTCGTCGAAGAGGCGTCGGACTCTCTGACGGTTCGAGCCAGGTTGTGAGTAGTCGCGAAGAAGATGGAGGTCTGTCCATTTCTTTCCCACGTTCACCTCCTACACCAAGGGTACTGCTCGATCACCAGCCGGCAGTTGTGTGCTGGTTATCGGGAGTCGTATGCGGCGATGCAGCTTCGGGTACCGTCGGTGCTTGCGGTTCGCTGCTATTGACCGTCAGGCCGGTGGTGTAATGCCTCTGCGTTTCATCTCGTCAAGAAGGTTCCGCAGGTTGTCGGGAATGGCGTTGCGGTTCTCGATGGTGTCCGCGGTTGGGTGGAGTGGCTGGTCGGCAGGGATGTAATGAGTCTGTCGCTCGTCACGGAACCTTGTTTTGAGTTCGGCGTCGGTCAGGTTCTTGATGTCGTCTTCCACGGGCATTGTGCCTTTCAATCTCAGGGTTCCTTCGTGATCCCCCTCCTACTGTGTACAACGTCTGGAATCCCGAGTATTCCATTGAGCGGTCTGGTGGCTGACGTGCAGGAATCATCTCGACAGCATGGGGCCTTTCGGTCATCGCCACTGGGTCGTGATGGGTCCAAGTGTCGAACTCTCGAACCGTACGAGAGGGGTGCGTAGAGTCTTCACCGTGAACAACACCCGCATCTTTGAGACGCCATGGCCTGAGGACCTGAACCCTGCCGATGTGCCGTTCGAGGGCCGCACAGAGACTGTCCTCCGTCGCCATGGCTTCTACGACGACTGGTCACTCTTCGACGGCCTGACCGCAGCCGATGTGCTGTCGTGGTGGAACGCAGGACTCGTGACCGTTGAAGACATACAGAGAACCGGCAACGATGCCATACGAGACCACTACGAAACCGTCGATGTGCGCCATCGAAAGAACGCCGACCTCGCTGCTGTCGCACGGGAGCCGGCGGCACCGCACATCTGGTACCGGGACCCGAGGTTCGCTGAGTTCATCCCGAAGGGTGACTCCACCGTGTTCGACATCGCCGCGTCCGGGACAGCACTCGACCGACGTGCCCTGTGGAGGCGGCTGGATGCCCTCAGGGCTGCTGTAGAGGCTCAGGCTGCGTTGTCACTCCTCGAGGCTGTGTCCGAAGTACATCGAGGCCGTGTCAGGCCAGCACCGTCAACGCCTCAATGTGTTGTTGGCTATGACCGGTCTGAACGGCCTCGACCCGATACCCAGCGCCGATGGTGCTCGACGGTTGAAGGTGTCTCGACAACGGGTCGAACAGGTGGTTCAGCAGATGAATCGGCGGTTGGCACTGGCACGGCCACGAGATGGTGCATGGTTGCCGCAGCTCACGGTGGCCGAGCAGAGGCAGTGGCCGGAGGCGTACACCGAGAAGGGCATCGAGGCCACACGGAACATCCTTGTCCTCTCGGGAGACGGCAGTTTCTTTGTGCGGTCAGTTCGAGAGCGTACGACCGTGCATCCCCCAATGCCCGTAGGGGTCATCACCCATAGGAACAGCCGCCATCCGATGTAACTATGAGTCCCATGAGCTACACATCACGGACACAGACCGCAATCTCTGACGCTCGAACCGACGACGCAACCTATCTGACGTTGCAGTCGTGCCCGGCGTGTGTTTGGCCGGTGTCCGTCAAAGCTCCGACGTGCCCGCAGTGTGGTCATCCCATCAACGCGTACAAGTCGAGTGCGACGATGGTGCTCGTGTTTGGCGTTCTTAGCCTGCTCCTCCCGATGTACGGAGTTGTGTTTGGTGGGCTTGCATGGGGGTTCGGTAACCGGGAGGTTCGTGGGATTGACGCTGGACTGCGTGTGGCTTCGGGTCGGACGAAGGCACGGGTAGGTCGGGTCCTTGGTGTTATCGGAACGGTGTTCTGGTCAGGGGTGTTCTTCCTGTTTGTTGTTGCGATGGCATCCAGCGGCTACTGAGGTTCGATATGGACAGCGCCGCTACGAAGCAGATGAGCATTGGGGAGGTCGGTGTCTTCTGTGTCGTGTGCGGCTGGTGGAACGATGGGCTGTCAGATGTGTGCAAGGACTGCAGCAGTCGACTCATCGCCGAACGACCTCTCGGAGGACACGCGATTGGGGCGTGGATGGAAGGACAGGTGGGTCAACGGGACACGCTCGGAATCCCGATGTCGGTCAACGAGATGAACGTGCTTCATGAGTGGGTGGTTGGAGTCCCAGTCTTGCCGAATGTCAAAGATGCCGGAAATGCTTCTGTCTCTGGTTCCGACGGCGGTGTGCATCATCACGATACGGGCGCTGCGAAGAGCCGAAAGAGTGAGACGTGGAAGGTTCTGCTGTACGTGTCTTTGACCATTGCTGCTGTTGTGGTCATCTACGCCGCTATTGGATTCGTGTTGTTAACGGCTCCGAGTCCTTCAACCCCTCAGGACAGGCAAGGCGAATACGCCGAGACCATATACCCATCCATGCTCGTGATAGCCGGGTCTGTCGGGGAATTGGGTGTCGACGTGAGCGATGCCGACGAACCGCCCACGACGTAGATGCTATGCAGAAATCGCCAGTCCCCCAACGATCTCAATAGGGGATCATCCCTATGGGAGGGACGGATGCGATTGACGTATGATGACCGGGATGCCTGACGAACCCAGCCATGCAACCGTCGAGCCGATCGAGAAGGTGCTGCTTCGCATCGTCGTTGCCTTCCGAGTACTCGGCTGGCTGTGGCTGTTTCTGCTCGTGGTTGCCGCCTGGTTCACCGACGACAACGCGAACAAGTCGATCCTCGTGGCCATGGCCCTCGGCAGCTTCCTTTGGACGATCTTTACGCTATGGATGGCACAGGACGAATCGCGCATCAAGAGTCCAGGCTTCGTGATCGCGGACGGCATCGTCGCACTCGCCGTGGCAAGCGCGTCGTATTTTGCGGGTGCCGAGAGCAACCTCCACGGCGGCTATCCAATTTCTTGGATCGCGGTTGTTGCATATGCAGGCAACATTCGGTGGGCGATGGGTGCAGGTGTCATCCTCTCCCTCAATCAGTGGATCGGGATGGATATCGAGGGATCAAGGACCGTTCCGGACAAGGCAGGAGCCGTCGTATTCCTCGTCTACGCGGTGATCCTTGGGTACGGGTTCGACATCATCCGCCAGCGTGACAGGCTCCGAAGACGCGCAGAAAAGAAACTCGCCCAGGAACGCCGCCAGCAGATACGTCAGGCAGAACAGCAGATTCTTGCTGACCAGCTTCACGATTCAGTGCTCCAGACGCTTCATGCAATCAGGGTGGCACCTGAGGATGAAGCGCAGGTCGCCTATGTGGCCCGAAAACAGGAGCGAGAGCTGAGGAAGACAATTCACTCCCTCAGATCTGAGTATGAGAATCCGTTCGTGACGTCCATGTTCACAGCGCGCGACGACGTCGAGGATCTGTACAACGTGGAGATCGACATGGTCTGCAGCTACGACACAGAGATGACCGTCCCTCTCTCTGGTCTCGTCGATGCAGCGCGCGAGGCAATGATGAACGCTGCCAAGCACTCCGGATCCGATGTGATCTTCGTGTACTGCACCGCCGAGAAGAGCCACGTGACCGTATTCGTGCGCGATAGGGGCAGCGGCTTCGACACAGACGCGGTCCGAGACGGATTCGGTATCGACAACTCGATCGTCCGCCGACTTGAAGCCATTGGCGGAACCGCATCGATCAATTCAACAGAAGACTTCGGAACAGAAGTCGAGATGACGCTGCCACAGGGGGTTTGAGATATGACATCGGTATTCCTGGTGGATGACCATGACACAGTGCGGGCCGGGACCAGGTCGTTCCTGTCAGAGTTCGAGATCGTTGGGGAAGCTGACAACACGGCCGATGCCATTCACGGAATCCTCGAAACCCGGCCTGATGTCGCGCTGATCGATGTACACATCGACATTCCAAAAGGTGGTGCTCAGGTGGTTGCTGCTGTGAAGGATGTCGCACCGGAGATCAAGTGCGTTGCGTTCACCGTGTCGACATCGCGCAGCGACGTCGCTGCGTTGCTCGCCGCTGGTGTCGATGGCTATCTCACCAAATCAACGTCGGGAAGCGAACTCCCCGTGGCTATCCGCGAAGTACTCAACGGCGGCAATCCGATCTCTCGAGAAGTGGCGAGCTATCTGCTCGATATCGACACCATCGCGGAACAGAACAGCCTGATCGAGCGGCTCACCCCCCGTGAGCGTGAGGTCGTCATGTTCATCGCCCGCGGTTACACGTACCGTGAGAGTGCGTCAAAGCTCGGGATGAAGGTCAAGACACTCGAAACCCACATGTCACACATCTTTGAGAAGTTGGGTGTCGCGACGAGGGCCGAGTTGTCATTCCTTGCATATGAAACAGGCATGGTTGATCCGGCCCAAGGTCGAGCCGCCGACACCGGATGATTGGATTCTGCAATTCTTCTCCTGCACATCGATACCCAACGCGTCGCCCTTTCTGCGTCTGTGGGCCCAGGAGTCATCGATGCCATTGAACGTTCTCGGATCAAAACTCGATCTCCGCGAAAGCGATCCTCTCACCGGGTACTTTCGCGATGGATCGTGCAAGATCGACGAGCGTGACCACGGAAGCCGCGCGATCTGCGCAGTCATGACTCGTGAATTCCCTAACCACCAGTCAGGCACCGGAAACGATTTTGAGACGCCGATGCCTCAGCACCGCTTTCCCGGACTCGTTCCTTGTGATCGCTGGTGCGTTACAGCCCGCAATTGGCTGACTGCGAATGACGACGGGGTCGCTGTCCTTGTCGTTCTTGCCTCCACCCACCGAGCCGTACATTCGCAGATTAGAAGTTTCGCCAATTGTCGAGGGAGAGTCGCGTGGACAATGATTCCTCCTAGGAACGCACACGATAGACCGGGCATAGTCTCGAAGCTGTCTCGCGAGGATGCTTTAGGGCTGCCCGATGGTCCACTGATGGCGGACTGATGGCGAACGGTGTGGTAAGCGCTGATACTGGCTGGCACTATGCGGACGGAAACCCCTTACTCACCTGCATAGAGGACGTGCTGACACGACCCGACACACGCCGATACGCTCATAACCCGAAGGTCGCAGGTTCAAATCCTGCCCCCGCTACGAAGAAAACCCTTGGCATTCCTACATGTGCCGAGGGTTT
>JAMBLJ010000015.1 GCA_023336815.1 Actinomycetes bacterium | reverse complement strand
TACTTCGACCTGCCGAGATCCGAGATCAAAGAACGTGTAGAGGAACTCCTCACCTTCGTTCAACTCCAGGACAAGAAGGATGCCAAGGTCAGCGCCCTCTCCGGGGGGATGAAGCGGCGGGTGATCATCGCACGTGGCCTCATCAACGAACCAGACCTTTTCATCCTGGACGAGCCGACCACAGGACTCGACCCTCAGGCGCGTCACGTGTTGTGGGACCGCCTGTACAGACTGAAACAGCAAGGTGTCACCCTCATCATCACCACCCACTACATGGATGAGGCAGAGCAACTGTGTGACCGACTCGTCGTCATGGACAAGGGCAAGATCGTCGCCGAGGGCTCGCCCGCTGGTCTCATCGAGCAGTACACGCCACGAGATGTCGTTGAAGTTCGGTTCCCTGTTGGTGTCCTTGAGACGGTGGCAGACCGCGTTGCCGATCTATCGGATCGCACGGAAATCCTCGCTGACCGGGCTTTGATCTACACAGATGACGCCGAGAAGATGATGGCCACGATCGCTGCCTCCGATCTCGAACCGGAGGCTGAACTCGTTCGTCGCTCCTCCCTCGAGGACGTGTTCCTGCGGCTCACCGGCCGCACTCTGGTCGACTGATGTCCATCCCACTTGCCCTGCGTGTTACCGAGGCCGAAGCGCGGATCTACCGCAAGACCTGGCACGGATCGGTGTTCTCGAGTTTCCTCACACCTGTTCTCTATCTCCTTGCAATGGGTGTCGGTCTTGGTTCGCTCGTAGACGCGAACATTCCCGAGGGTCTCGATGGTGTTTCGTACCTCACGTTCCTCGCACCTGGACTTCTTGTTGCATCTGCCATGCAGACCGGTGCCACCGAAAGCTCATGGAAGCTCATGGGCGGCATCGAGTCACAGGGAACCTGGAAAGCGCGTCTTGCAAGCCCGATCCGCCCTCTGGACCTCATGATCGGATACATGATCTGGTCAGCAATTCGAGTGTTCATGGTGTCGGCGATCTTTGCGGTCATCCTGATCGTGTTCCGCATCGCTCCAGTGCTGCAATCGTTTGCGACCATCGTCCCTGCGATGTTCGTTGGTGTGGGAATGGCCGCAGTCACGGCTGCCGTCACCGTGCGCCTCAAGGGCTACGCCGGCATTCCCATGTTCTTTCGCTTTGTTGTCATTCCGATGTTCCTCTTCTCTGGCGTCTTCTTCCCGATCACGAACCTGCCGGGCTGGCTCCAGCCCGTTGCGGTGGCGACCCCGATCTACCACGGTGTGGAGATCGCCAGATCGATCGTTGTCGGAACCACACCTGCGGTGGCATGGTGGATCAGCTTCCTGTATATGGGTTCATGGATCGTTGCTGGCACATATCTGTCGATCGATCCGCTCCGCAAGAGGCTGACGCCGTGACCCCTCGTACCCAGACGATGCGAGTTGTCCCTCAACTCTCGAGGCGGTGGCGTGGTCGCTACCTCGTCGAGCGCAACATCGTTGCTACGAAATCGTTCTGGCCCGTTCTGTTCTCCGGATTCTTCGAACCCGT
>JAMBLJ010000014.1 GCA_023336815.1 Actinomycetes bacterium | reverse complement strand
TTCCCATCACGACGACCGCTAGCCAGAAAATGGTCCGCGTCAACGTCGACTTTTCGAGAGAGCGGATGGATTGGATCATGAGCGGTTCATCGGCACGACGCGGCCGTGGATTCAGAGATTCTGCGTTTGGCGATGGGTAACGATGTACGCATCGCCAGCCTGGATGATCCGCGTCTTTGGTAGCGTGGTCCAATCGACAGAGGAATCACATGAATCTCACCGTCATCGATCATCCGTTGGCTCGCCACTACCTCACCGTCCTTCGCAATAAGAAGACGGATCCGCAACAGTTTCGCGCAGCTGCGAAAGGCCTCACGTACACGCTGGTTATGGAGGCGACGAAACGCCTGCCGCTTCGCCATTTCGAGATCGAAACACCGATGGAGACGACCACCGGCTACTCGGTCGACGACGTGGTGGCGGTCCCCGTCCTTCGCGCTGGACTCGGCATGCTCGACGCTGTTCTTGAGACGATTCCCAATGTCAAGGTCGGCTTCGCAGGCGTCGCTCGCAATGAGGAGACCGCCATGCCACAGGAGTACTACTCGAAACTGCCAGACCTTTCTGATGCCTTCGTACTGATCTGTGAGCCGATGCTCGCAACAGGAGGCTCACTCTCGTGGGCCGTTGACAAGGTCAAGAGCTCCGGAGCGAAATCCATCACAGCACTGTGCGTCGTAACGGCACCAGATGGCATAAAAAGGATGTACGAGGACCACCCGGATGTCCACATCGTTGCCGCGGCGTATGACCGAGAACTCAATGAGAATTTCTACATCGTTCCGGGGCTTGGCGATATGGGAGACCGACTGTTCGGAACTCTGTGACCGATCGCGACACCGACGCCTTCGCTGAAGTGGTTATCGAGACGATCGCCGCGTTGTCGTCCGGCGAGATAGCTACCTACGGCGAGATCGCGGAAGAAGCCGGATACCCTGGGGCCGCAAGAGCCGTCGGGACCTTACTGTCGAGAACATCTGGGTTACCGTGGTGGCGGGTGATTGCAGCGAACGGGCGCCTTGTTCCAGGAATGGAGGCGGAACATGCGCAGCGATTGCGTGCTGAAGGTATTGAAGTCAAGAACGGTGCGGTAGTGATGCAAGGCAGGACATGACCCTCTCAATGGTCGAACTGATACGCGCAAAACGCGATGGGGGTTCACTTACCGATAACGAGCTTGCGTGGATCATCAGGGAATACACCGCAGATCAGATTCCGGATTATCAACTTTCAGCCCTTTTAATGGCGATCGTGTTCAACGGCATGACGGCTGACGAATTGTCGGCGTGGACTGAGGCGATGCTCCACTCCGGCAAGGTGCTTGACCTGACGGACCTCGCCATACCCAAAATCGACAAACATTCGACGGGTGGCGTCGGTGACAAGATATCCATCCCTCTCGTACCGATCGTCGCCTCGTGCGGTGTTGCGGTACCGATGATTTCTGGGCGAGGCCTCGGCCATACCGGTGGAACTCTCGACAAACTCGAATCCATTCCGGGGTTCACCGTGGATATCGATCCGTCTGCTTTCGTCGATCAACTCGCCGACATCGGAATGGTCATGGCCGGACAATCTGAGACTCTGGTACCGGCAGACCGTCGGATCTATGCGTTGCGTGATGCAACAGGGACGGTTCCATCGATACCCCTCATCGCATCGTCCATCATGTCTAAGAAACTCGCCGAGGATCTCGACGGCCTCCTCCTTGATGTGAAGGTGGGGGCAGGCGCATTCATGAAGACAGTTGGAGAGGCAACCGACTTGGCACATACGATGGTCAGTATTGGAGCCCGGCACCGAACCCGGGTCACCGCAATTCTGACCAACATGGATCAGCCGCTCGGCCAGGCCGTGGGAAACGCGAACGAGATTCAGGAGTCAATCGCGATCTTGCGAGGTGAGGGTCCCCCAGATGTCCGCGAACTCACGTTGGCCTTCGCCGCTGAAATGCTCGTTCTCTCAGGCATCGCCGACCATGCCAAAGCGTTACGAGCCGCCGAGAATGCGATCTCGTCGGGGAGAGCTCTCGAGATGATGATCCTCGTCACCGAACGCCAGGGAGGTGACCCTGCGACAATTGAGGACCCTTCACTTCTTGAAATCGCTCCCCACACGTTCGTGATCGAGGCAGAAACCGATGGATGGGTGACCGCATGCGATGCGTACGCAATCGGAACCGCCGGCGTTCGACTGGGCGGTGGAAGGGCAACAAAGGAAGACGTTGTCGATCCCGGGGTCGGATTCTCAATCGATGCGAAGATCGGAGACTACGTGACCAAGGGACAACCACTAGCGAGAATCGCCTATCGCGATACAGCGAAGCTCAAAAGCGCTCTCGCCGCCTCGAGCACTGCCTGGGAGATCTCACCCAACAAACCTGCCATACCGCCGCTCATCATCGAGACCATACGATGAACTATCACGAGATCGCTGCTGCGGCGGCCTTTCTTGCCGCGCGCACTGGCATCGAACGTCATGACGCTGCGGTCGTCCTCGGCTCAGGACTCGGCGAGTACGCCTCATCGATGCCGGACTCGATCACCATCCCGTACGAGGATGTACCAGGGTTTCCTATCCCAAGGATTGCGGGACACGGTGGAACGCTCGTCAGCGCCCCGATCGGCGACAAATCTCTCCTGATCCTCGCCGGGAGAGTCCACGCCTACGAAGGTTGGGACATGAGCGATATCGTCTTCGGAGTCCGTACCGCTGTGACTGCCGGAGCACGCAGGGTCCTTCTCACGAACGCGGCTGGAGGTGTGAACGATGCCTATACACCAGGAGATCTCGTGATCATCTCGGACCACATCAACCTCACAGGTTTGAACCCACTCGTCGGACCGAACGATGACCGTCTGGGCCCCCGGTTCCCTGACATGACGAGCACCTATACGGCAGGACTTCGCTGGGACCTCGCCACGGTGTTCAACGACGTCGGTATACCGACTCACGAGGGGACGTATGCATGGTTTCTGGGTCCCACCTACGAAACACCTGCTGAGGTACGTATGGCACGCACCCTCGGAGCCGACCTCGTGGGCATGTCGACCGTACCCGAAGCGATCGCTGCAGCTCACATGGGGGCTGAGGTCGCCGCTATCTCGCTCGTCACGAACCTCGCTGCGGGCATCGCTTCAACTCCTCTGTCACACGAAGAGGTGACGGCGACCGCTGCCAGTGCCCGCTCGAAGTTCACCGACGTCCTGAACCGGTTCCTCCCGCTTCTCGTCACCGACTAACAGATGGCAATTTGAGCGACCGCTCAAAGTAACATGAGGTCACGATTTCGATCAAAGGAGCGGCAACGCCATGAACATCGCGGTCTGTGTGAAGCAGATACCCGACCCGGCGACCCCATACGAACTCGACGCCGAGAATCACTGGGTCATCCGTCCGAATGATCAAGTCCTCGACGACACCGACCGGGTTGGTGTCGAGGTCGGGCTGCAGCTCGCCGAGGCGACCGAAGGCACCGTGACATTGTTCTCGATGTCACCTTCCGGCTCGCTGCAGGGCATCCGTCAGGCACTTGCTATGGGTGCCGACAAGGCTGTTCTCATCGACGACGAATCACTCAAGGGCTCAGATGCACTGACCACAGCGCGCATCTTGAGTGCGGCCGTGAAACGCGAGGGCTACGACCTCGTGATCACCGGCACAGAGTCGACAGACGGATTCACCGGAGTTGTGCCACAGATGATGTCCGAGATCCTGGATGTGCCTTGTTTGTCCTTCGCCCGCAACGTTGAAGCAGGTGACGGCACCGTCACGATCGAACGCCAAACGACGACGGGCTACGAGACCGTGACATCGGCCCTGCCTGCTGTTCTCGCCGTTACCGCGGGAGCTGAAGAACCGAGGTATCCAACTTTCAAGGGCATCATGCAAGCGAAGTCGAAACCTGTCGACACGACTACAGCTGCCGAACTCGGGGTTGATCCCGTGTCGAGCCAAACGATCACGGCGGTGGACCCTGTCGCTGCGCGAGCGGCAGGAGACGTTGTGGAGGACGACGGCGAGGCTTACCTCAAGATCGTCGAACTGCTCGAACAAGTGAAGGTGATCTGACATGGCCATCTGGGTATTCGCTGAACAGATCGACGGTGCGCCGTCCGCTGGGTCGCTCGAGATCATCTCGAAAGCGGCATCTATGGGTGCTGTCTCCGTGTTCTACATCGGCTCCGGCTCGAGTGAAGCATTTGCAGCTCTCGGCGCACATGGCGCAACAACCGTTCATCATCTCGATACCGGTGACGTGCTTCCCTCTGCGCCAGCGTCAGCCGCTCTGGCATCCATCCTCCACGACACGGACACATCGCTTGTCCTGTTCGGAATGGGCAACACCGACCGCGACGTAGCCGGGCGGCTTGCAGCGAGGCTCGGCCAGCCGGTCGTAGCCAACGCTCTGGACGTGACTCTGGAAGGATCCGTGACATCTGAGATAAACGGTGGCAGCCTCGCATTGACCACGAGGGTCACGACAGACGGTCCAGCGATCATCGTGACACGACCAAAAGCGTTCGCCGCCGTCGACTCCGGCGGAGCTACACCCGAAATCGTCAACGTCTCGATGCCCGATAGCGGGCGCTCGGGGAATGCCACGATCACAGAGCGGCATGTCGAGGCATCTGATGGACCGGATCTCGAAGCTGCACCCGTTGTGATCTCGGGAGGACGCGGGCTTGGCTCCGCTGAAGGGTTCGCGATGATGGACGAGCTCGCAGGTCTACTGAGCGGAGCCGTTGGTGGAACCCGTGCTGTTGTTGACGCGGGATGGGTCCCGTATTCCTACCAGGTCGGACAAACGGGCAAAACCGTTAAACCGTCTGTGTACATCGCGTGTGGAATCTCCGGTGCGATGCAACAC
Organism: Actinomycetes bacterium; assembly: GCA_023336815.1. Lineage (GTDB taxonomy): Bacteria > Actinomycetota > Acidimicrobiia > Spongiisociales > UBA5794 > JAMBLL01. The sequence continues at coordinate 14,196 of JAMBLJ010000014.1, read as the reverse complement.
GTCGTCGGAATGAAGGGATCTCAAACGATCATCGCCATCAACAAGGATCCAGACGCACCGATTTTCGGGATCGCCGACCTCGGTGTTGTTGGTGACGTGCACAAGGTTGTCCCTCAACTGATCGAGGCGCTGAAAGCGCGCTAGGGGAGCGCCTCAGGGCCGAACGACATCGGCAATAGATCTTCAAGAGACAGAACAAGTGGATCCCCGCCTTCGCTGCGAAGGATGATGCGATCCACGCCAAACTCGCGCATGATCTGGCGGCAGTTGCCACACGGAGTACATGGCGCGCCGTCAAGACAGACGATGGCAACGGTGTCGATCGATGTGGCGCCGGCCGAAACGGCGTTCGTGATCGCGTTGGCCTCGGCGCATATCGATGCACCGAAAGCTGCGTTCTCGATGTTGGCGCCCGTGGCGACACTTCCATCGTTCGTGATCACCACAGCGCCCACTCGAAACCGTGAGTACGGCGAATACGAGCGCTCCGCGACCTCCGCGGCCTTCTTCAATAGTTCGATGTCTGTCACGGTCACCTCGCTATGAGTGCTTCGACGAACTCCACCGGCTCGAATGGTAGGAGGTCGTCCATACCCTCACCAACACCTATGTACTTCACGGGAACGCCGAGCGTTCGTTCGACCGCAATGGCAATGCCACCGCGCGATGTCCCGTCGAGTTTGGTGAGCACGATACCTGTGACCCCGATCGCCGCTGTGAATGCCTCCGCCTGACCGAGTCCGTTCTGTCCGGTGGTACCGTCGAGTACCAGCAGCACCTCGTCCACACCCGCGGACTCACGCTCGAGAACGCGCACGACCTTGGTGAGTTCGTCCATCAGGTTCGACTGACTGTGCAGCCTTCCGGCGGTATCCACGATCAGCACATCGGCATGCGAGTCCCTGGCCTTCGCATACGCGTCGTAGGCAACCGAAGCGGGGTCCGCACCCTGGGATCCCGAGATGACCGGTACACCCACCCGGTCGCCCCACGTCCGCAGTTGGGTGTCCGCAGCAGCTCTGAAGGTGTCGGCAGCACCGAGCACGACGGTCCTACCGGAATCGACAAGTTCCTTAGCGATCTTGGCGATGCTCGTTGTCTTCCCTGTGCCATTCACCCCAACCATGATCACGACCGAGGGTGCACTGTCGAGATGGAGCTCGCGGTCCTTTCCTGCAAGCACATCCACGAGCTCTCGCTCGAGCAGTTCCCTGGCTTCTTCACCCGTGTCAGGCCTACCCAGACGCACCGCCTCCACGATCGCTGATGCGGTCCTCGGGCCAACATCTGCAGCCACGAGAGCATCCTCAAGTTCCTCCCAGTCGTCCTTCGACAGCTGATCGGAAGAGAACATCGAGCCGAGCGATCCAGCGAGCGTATTGCGTGACCTTGCGAGCCGATCTCGCAACCCGATTTCCACTGACGGCTTTGGGCTAGCGATCGGTGGAGGATCTGATACTTCAGTGGTCCGCCTCCCCAGCAGGAAGACGGCTGCGATCGCCATGACAGCAGCGACAACAACGAGAATGACGATCAGGATCGGGTCCACGTTCTACCTTATTCGAGACGGATGTTCCGCTAGACGGTAGTGGAGGTCATTCGCTTCGAGATCACCTGGGATGAACCGCCGGGCTCCATCGTGACGCCGTACAGCACGTCGGCAGCCTCCATCGTCTGCTGCTGGTGTGTGATGATCACGAGCTGTACGCTCTCCCGTAGCGTGTGAACGAGACGCAAGAACCGATGCAGGTTCGCATCGTCGAGCGCCGCCTCGACCTCATCGAGAACATAGAACGGGCTTGGCCTCGCACGAAACACGGCAAAGAGGAACGCCAGTGCGGCGAGCGACCTTTCCCCGCCACTGAGCAGCGACAGTCGACCGACCCGCTTCCCTGCCGGTTGCGCTTCCACAAGCACGCCTGTGGCGAGCGGGTCTGCTCCCTCTTCGAGACGGAGTCGGCCCGTTCCCCCGGGGAAGACGAGAGCGAAGTTCTCTTCGTAATATCTTGCGATATCGGTGAACGCGTCCTCGAAAAGATCAACCATCTTCTCATCGAGCACAGAGATCACCTTGGTCAGTTCACCACGAGATTCACCGAGATCGGCAAGTTGCTCCTCGAGGTTCTGGGTCTCAGCAGCGAGCTCTTCGTACTCGGCAGCCGCGAGCGGATTGATGGGTCCCATCCTGCGTAGGTCGGCGAGAAGAGATTCGAGTCGCGCTTCGGGACCGATCGTTTCATCAAGAATCGGCTGCGGAGCCTCTAATGCATCGGACTCCGTCGCGTCCGCATCTCGTCGGATCGCCTCACACGCTGACTCGTCACGGACACGAACCTCAGCGAGCTCGATATCGAGCGCGTTCACCCTCGCCGACGACGCTCTGCTTGTGGACTCGAGTGACTCGCGACGTTTCTCTGCTTCCATGAGCTCAGCGTTCGCCGTTCCTGCACGGTCACGCAGACTTCTCTGGCGTTCACGCAGCGTGTCGATGTGTAGCGTCACGGTTGTGATCGCCGCCAACGCTGTGCTTTCGATCGTTGCGAGCGACTCCACGGCAAACTCGGACGCAGGGAGAAGTTGGAGCTGATTGAGCTCAGCTTGAACCACCTCGAGTCGATGTTCGCTCATCTTCCGCCGCTCGATAATCCCTGCAAGATCACCTGTGGCCGACTGGAGCCCATCCTGAGCGTGGGCTCTCTTGCGAGCGACTTCTTCACGTCGAGCGTTCAGTGCATCCCACGCTGCTTGTCGCGTGGCCTCTTCACCCTCGAATTCTGCAACCCTGTCTCGGAGTTCGGCGATACGTTCATCGCGCGCTGCGGCAGCCTCGTCAATCGCTTCACGTCGGGTCGCAAGCCTCTCCGTCTCCGCTGTGGACGCGATCAACGCACGGTCGTTCAAACCGAGGGCCTCGGTCAGACCTCCAAGTTTGGCTTCGCTGCTCTCGATCGCGCTGAGCGCCGTCTGCTCCTCCAGCTCTGCAGATGTCAGCGTTCTCTGTGTGGACACCTCAAGACTCGATGTCCTGGACAAGCCCGTCTCCTGCGTCTCAAGCTCGATCTTCGATGTCTCGAGAACCGCAGGTCCTGCGCCGTCGGGTTGGGCGACGATCATTCCGAGTCTCGTTACAACGTCACCCTCCGGTGTCACAGCTCTGATCTCAGGGACAGCCTCGACGATCTCCCACGCGGCTGCCCAGCCCTCGACAAGGATCACATCTCCGAGGAACGCTATCGCTAGTGATCGGTCAGCCCTGGCTCCGATGACATCAACGAGCGCATCCACACCGAAACGCTCGGCGACGTCGTGCGCTATGCACTCACCAGCGCTTCCAGGGACAACGAACGACACGCCACCGGTTCCCGCCATCTTGAGCGACGCGATCACAGAGCGCATCGGACCCGACCCGACAGCCACGAAGGATGACCTCCATGCACCGAGTGCGGCGTCGACCGCAGCCCCATACTCGCCAGGAACGTCCAGCCGGGACACAACTGCCCCGACTACGCCGTCGGCCTCGCGGGCGATCTCAACCGCACGCTCATCAACAAGCCCATCGAGAGCCGCCTCAAGAGCATCAACACGCGCCCGGCACCGAGCGACGTCGATCTGAGCAGCTTCGCGTGCCGCGCGTGCTCGATCGAACGCTGCCTCAGCCTTCTGTCGGATGGCCTTCTTCTCGTCGTACAGCTGGGCAAGGGGGGTCAACGAACTGTCTGATTCCTGAATCTCACGATTCAGCCGCTCGATCTCAGACCGTTCTTCGGCTATCCGGTCGCCGACAACTCGCCTACGCCGCTCGATCTGGTTGGCCTCCTCCTTGTCCCGACCCGCAGCAGTTTCGAGTGACCGAAGGTCACCCCGAAGGTTGGCGACGACTCCCTCCGTCGGAAGCTGAATCTGGTCGGCCAAAGCTCGCTCTTCATCCTCGAACGCTCGTAACAGCGTGCCGCGTCGCTCGACCTCCTCAGATGCGTTACGTTCGCGCTCGTCAGAATCCGCGATGTTCTTCTGAAGATCTCTTGACTCGAGTTCGAGATCTTCTCTACGTTCATCCGCACCTTCGAGACGAGACGTGATCGCCTTGGCTCGCTCGCGAGCGACGAGGGCTGTTGATGTGAGGCGCTCGCGGACGGTTTCGAGACGGGCTGCGGCCGCGGTATCTCGTCTGAGCTCGCTCCCGACGTCGCCCGCGGCGGAGCGCAGTCGTTCAAGATCACCCCGCAATGCCGCAAGACCCGCATCTGAAGTCTCCAGAGCATCAGCTGCCGTTGCTCGTTCAGCTGTCGCCGCGGTCAGCCGGGATCTCAGACTTCTCAGCTGTACACCGCCAAGCCACAGCCGCAGTGCACGCGCCTCGTCTCTGACAGAATCGTGGCGGAGCGCGGCGTTGGCCTGGCGTTTGAGGGGACGCATGGCCTTGCGCTGCTGAGCCAGGATGTCGTTGAGCCGTTCCACGTCGTGGTCCGTGCGTTCGAGGCGGCGGACGGCCCTGTCCCGACGTCCCCTGTGTTTCGTGACACCCGCAGCTTCTTCGATAACCGCGCGATGGTCCTCAGGGCGTGCGTTCAGCACGTCTCCGACCTGGCCCTGCCCGACCAGCACGTGCTGTTGTCTCCCGATACCACCGTCGGAGAGCAGATCCTGGATATCAAGAAGCCTGCACGGCGCCCCGTTCAACTCGTATTCGGATGTCCCATCCCGGAACAACCGCCTGGTGATCGTGATCTCCGCCAGATCGAGCGGGATGAGCTGTTCGTCGTTGACGAAAGTGAGCGCAACCTCTGCTCTCGGCAGAGGCGGACGTGTTTCGGTCCCGGCGAAGACCACATCTTCCATCTTCTCTGTACGGAGAGATTTCGTTGCCTGTGTCCCCATCACCCATGCGATCGCGTCGAGGATGTTCGACTTGCCCGATCCATTCGGTCCGACGACAACGTTGACGCCAGACGTGAAGTCGAGGCGTGTGCGATCTGCGAACGACTTGAAGCCGCGCAGTGTTAGATGTTTCAGTTTCACGAAAACGCAGGTTACCAGGCCAAATTACAAGGGTGTAACCCAGTGACGATATTTCTTACTCATCGACAATGAGGAGTGTTGCTCGTGCCGCATCTATCGCTGCCGCCTTCTTCGAAGCTCCCGACCCTGTTGCGATCTTTTCTCCCTCGATGGTCGCCGTCGCGGTGAAACGAGCGGCATGATCGGGTCCCGTCCTTTCGTAGTCGAAAGAGACGGTCGCACCCGTTGACGCCAGAAGTTCTTGTAGTCGCGATCTGGCATCCTTGGCACCGTCGGGATCGACGACGGCCTCAAGAAGAGGGCCCCACAGACGGAAGATCACGCCGTGAGCAGCGATCCAGCCGCCATCGAGATAGACCGCACCGAGTAGGGCTTCGGTCACGTCAGATAGCATCGAGTCCCTAGCCCGTCCACCCGATCGGTCCTCGCCCCTTCCAAGACGCATCGCTCCGGGCAGATCGAGGCACCGAGCGACCGAAGCGAGTGTCGTTTCGTCGACCACCGATGCCCGGATCCTCGTCATGTCACCTTCTGGAGCAACGGGGAAGCGATCGTAGATCATGTCGGTCGTTGCGAGTTCGAGGACCGCATCGCCAAGGAATTCGAGACGTTCGTACGACGCGTGACCTGAATGCTCCGCAACGAACGATGCGTGCGTCAGCGCTTCTGTGAGGAGCCCTCGATCAGCGAACGTGTACGCGATCGCCTTCTCGATAGCATCGAGGCGAGCAGCGCTACTGTTCATCGTCAACGAGTTGCAGCAGCGATACCGGTTGCGATCGTGCCGACGAGGTCACGTTCTGCACCCTCTGCTGCGATCTCGATGGCGTTGTCGATAGCGATCCGGGTTGCACGTCCGTGTGAGATCACGACAACGCCTTTCGCACCAACGAGATGCGCTCCGCCGACGGTTTCGGGAGACAGACGTTCCCGGAGCTCGATGAACGCCGGCATAAGCTCAGATACAGCATCCTGGTACTCGGGTCGGGCGAGCATCTCAAAGACCATCTTCTGTATGGCCTTACCTGCGCCTTCACCTGTCTTCAGAAGAACGTTGCCTGTGAATCCATCTGTCACAATCACATCGGCAACATCAGTGGCGAGATCCCTGCCCTCGACGTTGCCAACGAAGTTGATCGCTTTGCTTGCGGCGAGCAAAGCGAAGGCCTCCTTCTCGAGCGCTCGGCCTTTCGAATCTTCTTCACCGATATTGAGCAACCCGACTTTGGGGTTCTCGATATGGAGGTACACCTGAGACAGGGCGGCGCCCATGACAGCGAACTGGACAAGATGCTCGGGTCTGCACTCTATGTTCGCCCCGACATCCATAACGACATGTCCTGTTGGAAAGATGGAAGCGATACCTGGCCGCTTGACACCTTTAAGTCGTCCAATCAGGAACGCCGCACTTGCGATCGCCGCACCTGTGGAGCCAGCGGATACGAGTGCGCTCGCTTCACCGTCGGCGACCATACGGGCGGCAACAACGATGGACGAATCCTTCTTCTCTCGAATGGCGTGGGCAGGATCATCGTGCATACCGATGATCTCGCCTGCATGACGAACGGCTATCGAAACACCACGACCCTCAAGTATGGGTTCTATTTGGCTCGCATCGCCCACAAGAACGATGTCAACGCCATTGCCTGCAGCGATGATCGCGCCTTCGACGATCTCACGAGGTGCGCTGTCGCCCCCCATGGCGTCTACGGCGATCAAGGACATGTTGGCTACGATGCTTCGAAGACTTCGCGCCCGTTGTAGGTACCGCAGTTGGAGCACGCACGGTGAGGTGCGTGGGGAGCGCTACAAGTCGAACATCGCGCGATCGTCGGTCGCGCGATTTTCCACTGCGCCTTGCGACGGCGGGTCCTGGAACGCGACATCTTCTTTTTTGGAACGGCCATGGTCAAACCTCTTCTGTTCAGTCGCCGGGTTCGAGGAGGTCCTTGAGGACAGCGAAGGGCGAACGCGTGTCACCCTCTTCACCCGGGTTGTCAGTATTCAAGTCTATTTGTGCGCTAGTCACAACTGCGCATGTGTCCTTCCCGCATTCTTGGGCGATCGGTAGCGAAAGAAGTATCTCGTCCCTCAGAAGCTGCTCCACGTCGATGTCATCGCCATCGAGTGGGTAGCTCTCATCATCGTCGTCATTGGTATCGAACAACGCGCCTATCGCTGCCCGTCGATCGGTAGCGAACTCATCGAGACACCGAAAACACGTGTCGGACGTCGTAAATGCGACGGAGCCGGTGATGGCTACACCACCTGAAAGAGGGTGCAATCGGAGATCTGCAAGGATCGGTATCTCCTGGGCAACCCTGGACATCTCTATCCCCCAATCGACGGTCTGCTCGATCGTGACTTCACGCGGCGAGGCCTCTCTACCGAGGAGATCAGCTACACCAAGAACGAATGGGCTGCGATACATAACGCGAGCGTACCGGCTCAGATCATGAAGCGTGTCGCGACGCTATTGGGATACGGGAGGCGCTTCAGTTGGCGGGAGCGCCTTGTGGAGCTCTGCACGTGCCTCTGTCACATATCGGTAGAGTTCGCCCAGGATCGTTTCCGCCTCGGCAAGGTGGCGTTCCGCGTAATCCTCGGCCTCGAGTCTGATACGGCGGGCTTCATTCTCTGCGTTGCGAACAAGCGAGTTCGCCTCTTCGACAGCTTCCTGGACGATGTAGTTCTCCGAGATCAGCTGCTGTGACTCCGCCTTCGCCGCAGCGATGACCTCTTTGGCCTTCTCGTTCGTTCTGGCGATGTACGATTCACGCTCTCTGACCATCCAACGAGCGGCTCGAACCTCCTCAGGCAGTTCTTCAGCGGCAGCATGCAACCGGTCGAGGAGATCCTCCTGATTGATCATTACGTTGCTCGACAGAGGAACGGCCCGAGCAGCTTCGATCTCAGAGATCAGATCTTCGATGAGCTCGGCGATCCTGCCAGGTACCGGAGGGGACTGACGTGACTCATCAGGTTGGTCGATCATTTGAGACGCTCCTTTAACGCTGCGGCGACTGGTTCAGGGACGAGTGCGTCGACGGACCCGCCAAGGCGGGCTACTTCTTTGACGAGAGAGGAGGAAAGGTAACCGTATTCCGGCTTCGTTGCGACGAACAAGGAGACCACTTCTCCGGAAAGATGCCTGTTCATCTGAGACATCTGGATCTCGAAGTCGAAGTCTGTGACAGCGCGCAGACCCTTGACGACGGTCTTGGCCCCCACCTCTCGTGCGAAATCGACGAGCAGGCCTTCGAATGCAGCAACACGAACGTTCGGCCAAGCAGCGCAACAGACCTCCAACAAGTCGACGCGCTCTTGTGCGGTGAACAGGGGGGACTTCGACGGATTGTGTACCACCGAAACGATCACCTCGTCGAAGAGAGCTGCACAGCGCTCAACAACATCAAGATGGCCCTTTGTCGGAGGGTCGAAACTTCCTGGTACAAGCGCGGTTATCACGACGATGCCCTCTCCATCATGGTTACTACAGCATCACCGTAACGCCGGTTGTCGCTCCAAGTGAGGAATTCCGGCAGTTCGACGGCACTCGCGGCCTGCCGATGAAGGACGATCAACACATCGCTAGCGGCGACCCTATCGAGTGCAGCCAGTACGAGAGATACCGCGTCGTCGGTATCGGCGTATGGAGGATCGATGAAGATGAGGTCATAGCCACCTGGCAGCTGGTCGAAGATCCGCGGGACCGATCCGCGGAGGACGACTCCACCAAGGCCGATGGCAGCCACGTTCTGCTCGATAGCGGTGAACGCAGCCATACTTCGTTCCACGAACGTCACCTCGGTTGCACCGCGACTCAGCGCTTCAAGTCCAAGAGATCCAGAACCGGCGTACAGATCGAGTACACGGGCTCCGCCCACACGATCGGCGAGGATGGAGAAGATCGACTCGCGTGCTCTGCCGGTCATCGGTCGCGTCCCGGCAGCCGGCACCATCAGCTTGCGACCCTTTGCGAGCCCTGCAATGATCCTCATCCGGGATGCGCTCTTTCGTTCGCTGACCGCGGCCGCAAGGACAAGGCGCCACACAGCCCTCCCACAGGTACGCCCACAACGCGATCAACTCTTCGAGAGCCACTCCGCGTCTCGTCCAAAGAGCAGCCCGACTTCTTCGATGACGCCGGAGACGAACGGCCCACTCCGGTCGGTTGTGACTGCATCTGTCGCCACGGATCTGGCGACCTCAAGGATCTCATGATCGATGAGGATATCCCCAAGCTTTAGATCAGCGGCACCGGACTGCGACCCGGCGAACACCGTCCCCTGGCCGCGGATCTCAAGATCAATGACCGCAAGCGAAAAACCGTCGTTCGTTGCGGTCATCGCCTCGATCCTACGTACGCTGTCCTCACCAGACGCATCCACCGCGAGGATGCAGGTGCCCCGGTGATCGCCACGCCCGACCCTCCCCCGCAGCTGATGGAGCTGGCTGAGACCAAAACGGTCGGCACTGCGTATGACCATAAGCGTCGCATTCGGTACGTCGATTCCGACCTCGATGACAGTGGTGGCGACAAGAACCTCGATGTCACCTTCAGCGAACCGAGCCATGATCTCGGCTTTCTCCTGTGAACGGAGTTGGCCGTGCAGCAGACCGACGCGTACCTCAGGCAACGACCGCGAGATCCGAGCGAACTCGGCTTCGGCCGACCGTGCTTCGATCTTGTCAGAGTCCTCCACGAGCGGGCACACGATGAAGACCTGCCGGCCCTGATCCACAACAGCACGAACAGTCAGGTCGATCTCGTCGTCGGCAGCGTTCGGGACGGTTGATGTCTGGATTGCGGTCCGACCCGGTGGCAGCTCATCGATCACCGATACATCAAGATCGCCATAGAGCGTCATCGCAAGCGTTCGCGGGATCGGCGTCGCCGTCATGAGTAACAGGTCTGGCACACTTCCCCCCGCACCCGAATCCCGGAGAACCACGCGCTGTTCCACCCCGAAGCGGTGCTGCTCATCGACCACGGTTGTTCCGAGCGACCGGAATCGAACACCTTCCTGAATGAGGGCCTGCGTTCCGAATGCTATGTCGATCGTGCCATCTTCAAGCCATACAAGACCCTGAGTTCGCGACACATCGCCTCGTACAAAGTTGACCGTGACCCTTGCTGATGTGAACAACCCGATCCTGACGGGCCGTGCAGCGGTCGATTCCTGACTGAACATCGACTCTGTTCCCGCAGCGCCAGCATCGCTGACGGTCGGTGCCATACCCGCCGACGAAAGAGAGCGCTCCGTCCCCAGATAGTGCTGCGTAGCAAGGACCTCGGTTGGCGCCATCACCGCACTCTGGAAGCCGCTCTCGACTGAGGCGAGCAACGCCGCAACGACCACAACGGTCTTGCCAGATCCGACCTCACCCTGGAGCAATCTGTGCATGGGCGTCGTAGCCGTCATGTCATCGAGGATCTCCTCGAGCGCACGCTGCTGCGCATCGGTGAACACGAATGCCTGAGAGGCAAGGAATCTGTCGATCAGTGGTCCTCGCATCGCATTGCTGATCCCGATCTGCGATTCGAAAGCGTCGTGGGCACGGACGCGAAGCGCCATTTGGATACGAAGGAACTCATCGAAGATCAGCCGACGTTTCGCGTGTGCGATGTCCTCGTACGTATCAGGCGCGTGGATCGCTCGAACCGCCGTTGTCCTATCAAGAAGACCGAATCGGGCAAGAACGACATCCGGAACGATGTCGACGATCGGAAGGGAACGTTTCACCGCGTTGCTCGCTACGTCCTTGACCTTCGATGGAGCAAGACCAGCGACCCCCGGGTACACAGGGATGACCTTGCCGGTGTTCCGATCCTTTTCCAGCGATAGACGGTCAAGTGCTGGCGACTTCATCTGAAGCGATCCCCTGAAGGATTCCACTTTTCCGCTCAGGGCAACCTCTTCACCCTCCTCGAGCGAGATATAGGGGTTGAACCATACGACCCTCACCGTACCGGTCCCGTCCGAAACCCTCGCTTCGGTCATGGTTCTGCCGCGTGAGATCCGTCGTTTGGAAAAGGAGGTCACGGTCCCCCCAAGGGTGACCTCCTCACCGATCGGAGCCCGATCGATCCGAGCCATGTGTGATCTGTCGAGATACCGACGGGGAACAGTGAGCAACATATCCGCGACAGAGTCGATCCCCTGATCGTGTAGCTTCCTCGTCGTAACCGCACCAACACCTTTCAGACGCTCCACGGTGATGGTGGCGAGATACCCGAGGGTGCGATAGGTTGCGGGGTCCGATTGCGTCATTGCCAGGGATGATGGTCGCATCAGCGATACATTGCCACACGGGAGGGACACGTTCCTCGGGTCGACATCGGCAACGGGAATACAGTGCCTTCGATGGTATCCTCGCGCCGCACCTCAGGAGGTCTCCCGCAATGGCATACAGATGTGAGATCTGCGGCAAAGAGCCGTGGACAGGCAAACAGGTATCTTTCTCCCACAAGCGGTCATCGAAGACCTGGCGCCCCAACATCCAGAAGATCCGCGTCAAGGACGGGACGAACTCTCGTCGAGCTCGCGTCTGCACCTCATGTATCAAGGCTGGCAAGGTCGAGAAGGTATGAGTCAGGGAGTCGTCAAGACGTACGACGATGCTACGGGCATCGGCGTCATCGTCCGTGACGACGACCGTACAGAGGTTCTGCTCACACCAGGGAGCCTCGATGGCTCACTGTTCCGCTTTCTCAGACAAGGTCAGCGTGTGAGGTTCGATCTATCGGATGACGAACAACCTGTTGCCTCCAATCTCCGCTTCGGATCAGACGGATACTGACTGACCAGACGCCGGACATCAGATCGCTGCGCTCCAGACGCCAGATCCCTTGTCTGTCCTCTGATGTCTGATGTCTGATAGTCTCAGCTCATGGTTCAAGCGTATGTACTCATTCAAACAGACAGTGGCCGTGCATCCGAGGTCGCGACCGCCATCGGCAACATCGGCGGAGTCGACTCCTCAGAGGCGGTCACGGGTCCGTACGACGTCATCGTTGCTTGTCAGGCAGCCGACGTCGACGCGCTCGGTCATCTCGTCGTGACTCAGATTCAGCCAGTTCCAGGGATCGTTCGAACGCTGACCTGTCCGGTCATTCGTCTCAGTTGATCACTTCGCAAGGCGAACGCGTCACCTCGTTGCGAGTCCACCGCGCTCCTCGTATCGGGTGACCGCTGCTTGTACGAGACGGCTGCACAACTCGGGGTACGTCAGACCCGATGCGATCCACACCTTCGGGAAACCCGAAATCGAGGTGAACCCTGGCAGTGTGTTCACCTCGTTGAAGAGGAACCTGCGAGTGCCGTTCTCATAGAAGAAATCGACCCGGGCAAGACCGGATAGACCCAGGATGTCGAACACGCGCTCTGCGATATCCCTGACCTGTTTCGAGGCCTCGTGGGAGAGTCTCGCCGGTGCGTCGAACCCACTCGAATCGTCCTGATACTTGGCGTCGTAGGTGTACCAGCCGTCGGCCACGATCACCTCGCCGGGAACGGAACTCACAGGGCCGTCGAGCACCCCGACCTCGATCTCTCGAGCCGAGACCGCCTTCTCGATGATGACCTTCGTGTCGTATCGAAAGGCGTTGTCAACAGCTTCCTTGAGCTCGCCTTCGTTGGTTACGCGCGATATCCCGACTGAGGACCCCTGCGCTGAAGGTTTCACGAACATCGGGAACCCAAGCGCTCTTGATGCCTCACCTATCGTGATCACGGGATCATCGTCCCAATCTCTTCTACGAACGGCGATCCACGCTGCGGTAGCGATCCCTTTTGACTGCACGATCTGCTTGGTGAGATCCTTGTCCATAGCAAGTGCGCCGCCGAGAACACCGCAGCCGACGTAGGGGACGTCGCAGGTCTCCAGAGCGCCCTGAACCGAGCCGTCCTCGCCGTGCGGCCCGTGAAGAACAGGAAATGCAACGTCGAACTCGATCTCGTCTACGCCAACGAGGAGTGAACCCTTCGGGACGAGAAGCTCAACCTGACGCCCCTCTGCCCGAAAGGGTCGAAAAGACGGATCTGATAGATACCAGTCTCCCGTTCGACCAATTCCCACGAGGATCACCCGATGACCGGACTCGATGAGAGCGTCATAGACGGAGACCGCGGATGAGCATGAAACCTCATGTTCAGAGGATCGGCCGCCGAAGAGAAGAAGTACTCGTGCCATGTGTGAAGAGTACCGTATCGGTCATTCAGCGCTAAGGATTACGCCCGTGGTTGAGCGAGATCTGATAATCGATTACAGGGTGAGAGTCATCACCACAGGCTTGATCGTCTCGTGGTTCGGCTTCGTGATTTTCTCTCTGTGGACGCTCTCTTTGGAGAACGTCGATACTGCCGCGAGCATCATCGCGCTCGGCGGATTTCTCTTCGGTTTGCTCATCCTGACGTTCGCACCGTGGCGATCGCTCCTCGCATCACCCCTCGGTGACTGGCTCATCGTCGTGTGGACGGTCGCAGCGATTCTTGCCGTGATGATGTTCGAGGTGCGCCGCAACGACCAGCCGGACGGCATCGGCTTTCTGCTCGTCACGTTCTTCGCTGCTGCAACACTCATTCCCAACCGGACGCTGATCACGATCGGCACGATCTCCGGGATCGCATTCGCTGCGACCGTCATCGGAGCGAACGGCTACGACACGATCGCACTCAGTGGACATCTCCTGCCATTCGTGGGAGCCATCGTGTTCGTCTTGCTGTTGTCCGTCGGGATCCGGACGCAGCTCGATCAGACGAACGAGGCGTACCTCCTGCTTGCTGATCGCGAGGCAGCGCTGGCGGTCCAGGAACGCGAACTATCCCAGCTCTACGACGTTTCACGAACGATCGGCGCAGGGTCCAAACTCAACGAGGTGCTTCCTGAACTGGTCGGTCGCGTTGCACAGGCTGTGAACGCCCGCATCGGTCTCATCCTCTTATACAACCCGCAAACCGAGCTGCTTGATCTCATGTCGCCTATCTGGGTGTCTGGCCATACCGTGCACGCGGACGAGATCAAGCTGGCGCTCGACGAACACGGCATCGGTCAGCGGGTGTTCATGAGCGGTGACGGGCAGGTGCTGAACGACCTGAACACTGAGGACCGCAGAGATCGGCTGGTCGCAGAACTCGAGGCTGCGAGCGTTGCTGCGGTAGCCCTCCGAATCGA
>JAMBLJ010000013.1 GCA_023336815.1 Actinomycetes bacterium | reverse complement strand
GCGCCCGTTGACAGTGCAGCCATGGTCGGCTCGTGATCGGCGAGAATCCCGATGTCACCTTCTGTCGTACGAGCGGAGACCATGTCGGCCTGACCCGACCAGATAACGGCTTCGGGGGTGACGATGTCGACCTGGAAGGTGTTCGCCATCAGACCTGCGCCTCAAGCTCCTTGGCCTTGGCGATCGCCTGCTCGGCACCACCGACCATATAGAAAGCCTGCTCCGGAAGATGATCGAGGTCGCCTTCCAGCACCGCCTTGAAGGAAGCGATCGTCTCGTCCAACGGCGTGAAGATGCCCTCCTGGCCCGTGAACTGTTCCGCGACGAACATCGGCTGGCTCAAGAATCGCTGGATACGTCTGGCCCTGTTCACGACGAGTTTGTCCTCTTCGGATAGCTCATCCATACCCAGGATCGCGATGATGTCCTGCAGGTCCTTGTACCGCTGAAGAACCAGTTGTACCTGAGTTGCGACGTGGTAGTGCTCTTCACCAACGATCTGAGGATCCAGCGCTCGGCTGTTCGAGTCCAACGGATCGACAGCCGGGTAGATACCAAGTGCTGTCAGCGGCCGGGACAGCACCGTTGTCGCGTCGAGGTGAGCAAATGCGGTGTGCGGGGCGGGGTCGGTGATGTCATCTGCAGGCACGTAGATGGCCTGGAGCGACGTAATCGATCGTCCCTTGAGTGAGGTGATACGCTCCTGGAGGGTTCCCATTTCGGAGGACAACGTCGGCTGATACCCAACGGCTGATGGCATACGACCGAGAAGAGTGGACACTTCAGAACCGGCCTGCGTGAAACGAAAGATGTTGTCGATGAACAACAACACGTCCTGTTGCTGGACATCTCTGAAGTACTCCGCCATCGTCAACGCCGAGAGTGCAACGCGGAGGCGAACGCCTGGTGGCTCATCCATCTGGCCGAACACGAGTGCAGCCTTGTCGATAACACCCGATTCACTCATCTCGAGGAACAGGTCGTTCCCCTCGCGAGTACGTTCGCCAACACCAGCGAACACGGACACACCACCGTGCTGTGTCGCAACACGGTTGATCATCTCCTGAATGAGGACCGTCTTCCCAACGCCTGCACCACCGAACAGCCCGATCTTGCCACCTTCGAGGTATGGCGAGATGAGATCGATGACCTTGATACCTGTTTCGAAGACCTTCTTCTGCGGCTGTACGTCCGCGAACGCAGGCGGATCGCGATGGATCGGCCATGATTCACCTGTGAACTCAAGATCGGGGTCATCGAGTGCTTTGCCCCACATGTTGAAGATATGACCGAGTGTCTGGTCACCAACGGGGACTGAGATCGGCGCGCCCGTGTTGCGGACTTCGGCACCACGAACAAGACCATCCGTGGGTGCAAAGGCAACAGCGCGGATCTTGTCGTTTCCGAGCTGCTGGGCGACCTCACAGATGAGGGTGGACTTCTCGCCCTCAACCTCGAGATCTACCTCGATGGCGAAGTTGATCTCTGGCAGGGCGTCTGGGGGAAACTCAACATCTACTACCGGGCCTGCAACCTTGATGATGCGACCAGAGGCGAGGGTTGTCACGCTCATGTGGTGCTCTCCGTTTTTCTCTATCAACCGTTGGACAGCGCTTCGGCGCCGCCCACGATCTCGCTGATTTCTGTCGTGATCTCTGCCTGACGTGCCTGGTTGGCCTCTCGGGTCAACAGGCGCGTCAGTTCTTCGGCGTTCTCGGTGGCCGCCTTCATCGCACGACGCCGAGCAGCATGCTCAGACGCCGATGCTTCGAGCAGCATGCCGAATACGGTGCCTTCGAGGTATCGCGGTAGCAACCTACCAAGGATCTCCTCTGGTGACGGCTCGAACGTGTAGCCAACAGGCTCACTCGCGGCGTCAGTCTCGTCTTCAGGTGGTTCGATCGGGAGCACGGGCCAGAAGATGGCGTTCTGTGTGAGGGCCGACACATACTCCGTTGTGTATGCCTCGACAGCGTCAACGCGTTCGCTTGCATACTCATCAAGCAAGATGTTCGCGATCGACCTGGCGTCACCGTAGGTTGGCGTATCCGTCACATCGAGCCATGAACTCTCGATCGTGAACTTCCGGTACCTGAAGTACGAGTGCGCTTTGCCGCCGATGGTGTAAACCTTGACGATCTTCCCTTCGCGTTGGTGGCGACGGATCGCGGCCTCAGCGAACCGAATGACGGACGTGTTGTATCCGCCCGCTAGGCCACGATCGGATGTGACCACGAGCACGCCGATCGTCTTGACATCGCGCCGCATCAGGAGGGGGTGCGACAACGAGCCTGTCGCAGCGGCGATGTTTCGAATCACATCGTTCATCTTCTCCGTGTATGGCTTGGCCTGGGCAACACGCACCTGGGCCTTTCCAATACGCGCCGTAGCGATCAGCTCCATGGCGCGCGTGATCTTCATCGTCGATTCGACGCTCTTGATGCGTCGACGGATCAGGCGTACTTCGGCGGATGCCACAGTGCGTTAGGCCTCCATCTCGCCTGTGTCGTCACCATCGTCGATCGAGGCCTTGTATGCCTCGATCGCGCTCACGAGCTCCTCCTCATGAAGATCACCGGTATCGGCGATCGACGCAAGAAGCGCACTGTGGCGGCTTGTGACGAACTCACGGAGCCCGGATTCGAATGCAGGGATGTCGGCCGGGGCGATGGTGTCCATGTACCCCTCGGTCACGGCGTAGATGACGAGCACCTGTTGCGCAACGGGAACCGGATCGTACTGACCTTGTTTGAGGACCTCCACAACTCTGCGACCACGGTCGAGCTGTGCCAGTGAGGTCGCGTCAAGCTCCGAGCCAAACTCCGCGAAAGCTTCAAGCTCTCGGAATTGGGCGAGGTTGAGCCTGAGCGGACCAGCAACTTTTCTCATTGCCTTGACCTGCGCTGCACCACCAACCCGGGACACTGAGATGCCAGCGTTGATGGCCGGTCGAATTCCGGAGAAGAACAGATCGGTCTCGAGGAAGATCTGCCCATCGGTAATCGAGATCACGTTCGTTGGGATGTATGCAGAAACATCGTTCGCCTTGGTCTCGATGATGGGAAGCCCTGTCAGGGACCCGCCTCCCAACTCCTCAGACAGTCGCGCGCAACGCTCAAGGAGCCTGCTGTGAAGGTAGAACACATCACCGGGATACGCCTCACGGCCAGGCGGACGCCGAAGCAGAAGAGAGATCTCTCGGTAGGCAACAGCCTGTTTCGTGAGGTCATCGAAGATGATCAGAGCGTCCTCACCGTTGTACATCCAGTACTGACCAATCGCGGATCCAGCGTACGGTGCGTACATCTGGAGGGCAGCAGAATCCCCTGCGGAAGCGTTGACAACGACCGTGTAGTCCATCGCTCCGGCAGCCTGGAGCGTATCGACAACCTCTGCAACCGTTGAGTTCTTCTGCCCGATGGCAACGTAGATGCACTTCACACCAAGACCCTTTTGGGCCAGGATGGTGTCGACGACGACTGCTGTTTTACCCGTCTGTCGATCACCGATGATCAGCTGACGCTGACCACGACCAATCGGAGTCATCGCATCGATGGCCTTGATTCCGGTCTGGAGCGGTTCAGAGACTGGTTGGCGTTCAACAACAGATGGGGCCTGCGTCTCGAGCAGTCGTCGCTCCGACGTCTCAAGTGGTCCCTTGCCATCGATTGGATCTCCGAGTGAATCGACAACGCGACCGAGAAGCCCATCGCCGACCGGGACCGACAGGACACGACCGGTCGAACGAACTTCATCGCCTTCTTCGATCCCGGATGCATCACCCAGGATGACGGTACCTATGGAATCCTCGTCGAGGTTGAGTGCGACACCGAGAAGACCGCCTGGGAACTCCAGAAGCTCCGAGGCCATGGCGTTGGGCAATCCGGTCACACGAGCAACACCGTCACCGACAGATGCTACGTATCCCATGGTTTCTGATTCAAGCGAGGGCGACCAGCCCTCGAGATTGGACCGAAGCGCCGATGCGATATCTCCGGTGTTCAAAGTGAGTTCAGCCATCGTGCGTTAGCCCCATTGCTCTCGAAGCTCAGTGAATCGGCCTTCAACCGATCCATCGAGCACGGTGTCTCCGACCTTTGCGACCAAACCGCCTATGACGGAAGGGTCGACAACGACCTTTACCTGCACCCGTCGTCCCGTCGCTTTGGACAGGGCCGCTTCGAGCCGATCGAGTTGATCTTGCTCGAGCGCCAACGGCGCGCGTACCTCTGCGACTACGTCGCCTTCGGCCTCAGCTGCCAGCTCGGCGAGCCGTGCAGCGATATCTCCGAGATGTCTCGCCTGGCCTGCCGCAACCACGAAGTTGATTGCAGCAACTGTGACCTGTGAAGCCCTATTGCCGATGAGTTCATCGATGATCCCCTGTTTGCGTTCACCTGGGATCCTTGCGTCAGAGAGAACGTCGATGAGTTCGGCGTTGCCGTTCAGCGCCTTCGCTGCACGGTACATCTCGTCGTCAACGCTTTCGCCCTCAGTGTTTGCGATATCGAGCAGCGCCGACGCGTACCCATCGATGCGGCTGGAGTGAGCGGTCGCGTCTGCCATGCGTTACCGCACCCCTCCGAGTTCATCGATGTAGCGGTCGACGAGCTCTCTCTGAGAATTCGCGTCGATACTCGATCCGACAACCTTCTGAGCGACATCGATAGACAGATCAGCAACCTGCCTCTTCAGATCCGAAGCGACGCGGACGCGTTCGGAATCAATCTCCTCTTGTGCCCGAACCTTGACTTGCTCGGCCTCGGTTTCGGCTCTGGTGACGATGTCGGCCTTGACTGACTCGCCAGCATCTCGAGCGTCGGAGACGATCTGAGCCGCTTCTTCCTTTGCGCCGGCCACCTGCGTGCGGTAGTCGGTCAGCAAAGACTCCGCTTCGAGCTTGGCTTTCTCCGCTGATTCCAACTCAGCAGCGATGGCCTGCTGGCGCGCTGCGAGCGTGGCGTTAAGTGCGGGGATGGCCCACTTCCAGACGAAGAAGAACACGATCGAGAAGGCGATGATGCCTGCGATCAGTTCTTCGGCAGCAGGCAAGAGCAGGTCGATTCCCCCGCCACTATCTGCTTCCTCCGAAATCGGGACGGGAACACCTTCCTCTGTAGCGAGGACGATCTGTGCGAACACGTGCATAAGCATTTGGTGCTCCTAGGACTATGCCAGGAAGAAAAGCACGAAGCCGATAAGTGCAAGTGCCTCTGTGAATGCGATACCAAGGAACATCGTGGTCCGGACCATGCCCGCAGCCTCTGGCTGACGCGCCATGGCTTGTACAGCATTTCCAGCGATGATTCCGATACCAACACCCGGTCCGATTGCCGCAAGGCCGTACCCGATGAGGGAGATCGCTCCCTTGAGTTCTTCCATTGTTTCCCTTTCCTTGTCCTGTAACCAGGGACCTTTGACTAGTGCTCTACGTTGACCGAGGTGTCGATGTACACCGCACTCAACAACGTGAAGATGTATGCCTGAAGCAAGATGACGATGACCTCGAACATGAAGATCGCAAGCGCCAACGCCCACCAGGCGAAACCGAAGAGCCCCTTCACGATGCCGATCTCTCCCGAGAGCATCGCGGTGATCGAGATGAACGCAGTACTCAACAGCAAGGTCAGCATGACGTGGCCAGCCACCAGGTTGGCGAAGAGCCGTACTGCGAGAGAAAATGGCCGGACGAGGAACGTTGAGAAGAACTCGATGAGTCCGACCAGGGGTTTGAGAAAGACAGGAACGCCCGGTGGCCAGATGATGTCTGTGAGGTAGGACAAGCCATTTCGCTTGAACCCTGCGAACACGAAGATCACCCATGTGAGCAGGGACAGGAACAGCGGAATCGCCATTCGGGATGTGATCGGAAAGTTCACGAACGGAGTGATCTCGAAGACGTTTCCTATCAGGATGAAGATGAACAAAGCCATGAGGTACGGGTAGTACTTGATCCCTGTCGGACCGATGATCCCGACAGCGATCTCATCCTTTACGAAGGTCATAAGGCCCTCGATCGAAAGCTGATACTTTCCAGGCTGCGTAGCACGCTTACGAAGCCCGAAGTAGAGCAGTGCGATCGCAAGAGCGCCAGCGAGGAAGATCAGGAACACCGTCCTGGTGATCGGAAACCCGAGAATGTTGATGACCTCGACGCGGAATTCGAACAGATCCTTGACGTTCTCTGGAGCACACACGGCGTTTTCGTTGAGGTCGCATTCCGCCGTTGCCAGTATCAGTTCGTCCACTCAAGTTCCCTTTCTGAGCCCCTTGCCACTGCCACCGTTTCGAGCGACAGCAAAGTGAGATAACTTGCAACCGCGGAAACGCCCATGGCGACCCGATCGATATCGGGAAACACTGCAACGATGGCGAGCATCGTCATGGTGATCAAACCAAGTCGGATGAAGAATCCGAACAGCGCGGCGGCATGATACAGGCTTAACGACACTCCCGCAGCCGTGGCCAGAATGTACCCACCGAGGACGAAGTTGATCGTTACGATCGCCACACCAAGACCAGCCGCTATCGCTCCTGGAATCCCACTTACAACTCCGAATATCACCATCAATATCGGTGCGACCCAGATCGCACGCTTTGCGATGTTCTTCCCGATGATCGCCTCGACAGGCCGCTTTTCCGGCGACGGCCCGTGTATGGCACCTGAGGTTGTGTCCGGTTCAAACCCCATGCGTGCGAGCCTTCCCTTCGTCCTCAAGTGCAGCAGATCCTTGCCACAGGCGGTAGAAACCAAGGCCCAGTCCAGCCAACGTCCATAGGACGAGCAGTATCGGTGAGGTGCCGAAGATCCAGTCGGACAACAACCCTATGAGGAGTCCTGAGACGAGATACGACAGCAGATCGGCGTTCTTAGAGAACCCTCCAGTGATCGCATCACGCGCGGGAACAAGCGGCTTGGAATCGGGTTCCACGTCTTCGTTCCGGGTCGGATCGGGATGGGTCACGGTCGCTGTCCTTGGACGTGTTTCAACGGCTCAACTGAAGTTCGCCGAAGCGTACTCTGAACGTGGACCCAGCAACAATCGGGAAACAGCCGATAGTTCACAGTGGACTGGCGTCATACGTACCCATTGAATTCGACCGGATACGATGGGAAAGCATCAGCGAGCTCGCTGATGACACCAGCGAGTTGCTTGAGCACCGCATCGTCGTTGCGCTTTCGGAGAATCTCTACGATCGCTGAACCCAAGGTGACCATCTGCTCCTGCTTCATACCAGCGGTCGTTACCGCGGCTGTTCCCATGCGGATTCCGGATGTGATGAAGGGCGACCGCGGATCGAACGGTATGGCGTTTCGGTTCATCGTGACACCCATGGCGTCCAACAGCGTCGCTGCCTCTTTTCCCGTCAGTTCCTCGTCGATCGAACGAAGATCAACCAGGAACATGTGGTTCTCGGTCCCACCGGAAATCACGCGGGAGCCGGCGCCGATCATCGTGTCGGCAAGGACCGATGCGTTCCGGACGATCTGAAGTGCGTAGTCCGCGAACTCTGGTGATGCCGCCTGCTTGAAGCAGAGCGCCTTGCCCGCGATCTGGTGGTTGATGGCTCCACCCTGAGAAGTGGGGAACACGGCCTTGTCTATCGCTTTGGCATGCTCCGCGGTGGACAGTATGAGTCCGCCACGAGGACCACGTAACGCCTTATGAGTTGTTGCGGTGACGATGTCTGCGTGAGGTACGGGGCTTGGGTGGGCGCCACCAGCGATCAATCCGATGATGTGTGCCGCATCAACGAGGAAAATTGCGCCAACTTCGTCCGCTATCGCCTTGAACTCGGACCAGTCGATGATCCTCGAATATGACGAGTAGCCCGCCACGATCATCTTGGGTCTGTGCTCGAGCGCAAGATTCCGAACCTGCTCCATGTCGATGCGTTCGGTCGTTTCATCGAGACCGTACGCAATGAAGTTGAACAGCTGACCTGAGAAGTTCACGGGACTGCCATGCGTGAGATGGCCTCCCTGATCAAGACGCATGCCGAGGATCGTGTCACCCGGTTCGAGAACAGCGAGATACGCAGCCATGTTGGCCTGGGATCCGGAGTGGGCTTGAACATTGGCATGTTCAGCGCCGAAAACGGATTTTGCCCGATCGATGGCGAGCGTCTCGATCTCGTCGATCACCTCGCAACCTTCGTAATACCGACGTCCTGGATATCCCTCGCTGTACTTGTTCGCGAGCACAGAACCGGACGCCTCCATCATTGCGTAGGACACGAAGTTCTCCGACGCTATCAACTGGATGTGCGAACGCTGACGCTGAGCGTCACGAGCGATGAGCGCGGCAAGCGTTGGATCAGCCTGCGAGAGTGAAGTCATATCCGTCATCGAAACTCCTGAGGTGAGACACTAGGAATCTAGGTGTGTGACGGCCAATACCTCTCAGCAGCGACTATCAGGTCACGGTGTGCCCTCATCGACAACTTCCTTACCACGCTCATAGAAGCGGTCAGCGATACCGAGCGCTGGAAGAGGAACGAGGGGGGCAATGAGCCCGAATGCCGTCGGTTCGATCGTGAAGACAACGTTGAGCCCCACGGTGACACCTGCAAGGACTGCGATCCGGCTCGAGTTTCTGAGCTTGTCTTTCGTTGGGGCCAGGGCCCGTGTACCACCGAGACCCACCGCGAGGATCGGTGCGGTCACGATGAGCGGTCTGAAGCCTGTCGCCTCGAACATGACAGCAAGCGTTCCACCGGTGACAAGCGCGATGATCGCAGCAGCGAATCCTGAACCCATCGGGTCGTTCGCACCGGAGAATCCGGCGAGCCCATACATCGCGAACGCGATAGCGGCCCCATACATCGACACACCGACAACAACGTTCGACGGTATTGCAAGCACAGCGAACCAAAAAGCGAGCGCCGATATGAGCGTGCCGACGCTGATCCCGACCCAGCGGCTTCCCGTCACAGGAGAATCGGCCCCTTTCGGAGGATCACCTCTGAGGGATGCGTGAGATCAACAAGCGTTGACGGTGCGCCTCCTCCGGCATCGCCAGGGAGATAGGTGAGTACGTCGTCGCTGAACAGCCCCTCCGCTTCACCAGCGGTGCCAGCCGGTTCCGTGTCTGATCGGTTCGCAGACGTGACTGCAAGAGGACCGACGAGTTCGAGCAGAGCCAGGGCCACCGGGTGGTTCGGGCATCTCAGGGCGACCGTACGCCGCCTTGTATCACCGATCCATTCGGGTGCCGTGTCAAGACGTGGGACAACAAGCGTGACCGCACCCGGCCAGTAGCGATCGGCGAGTTCGAGAGCCCGATCACTCATCGCTCCGAGGAGCAGACCTTGCTCCAGCGATGCAACGAGGATCGCGATGGGCTTGCCTTCCTCCCGTCCCTTGATGTCGTAGAGTCGCTCGAGCGACGCCTCGTCGTACAGATCGGCGGCGAGTCCATAGACGGTGTCAGTCGGGACACCGATGATCTCGCCACGCTTGATAGCTCGTGCTGCAACCGCAACGTCCAAAGTACCTCCCACAGGTTGAATCCACCACGCTACCCGACGCGAGCGACTCTCACGAACGTCTTCCCTGTACGAATCGGGGCCGACCTGTGAGATCGTGATGAATTTCTCCCCGAAGGTGACGGAAGTGGTCAAGCGTCCGGTCGGTGTTGAACTCGGATATCTCACAGAAGATGAGACCGCCAGGCGACAGCCAGCGAACTGCTTCGCCTGCGATGCGCGCGACGATCTCATCCCCTCGCTCTCCACCCAATAACGCCATCGTTGGTTCGCGACGTACGTCGGGCGGCAGATCGCTCATCTCGGCGCTTCCGATGTAGGGCGGGTTCGCGACGATCAGATCAACGTGTCCCTCAAGCGATGAAGGGAGCGCTTCGAAGAGATCACCAACGAGTACCTCGATCATGAGGTCGTTCGCCTCAGCGTTCGCAGCGGCAACATCACAGGCCAGTGTCGAAAGGTCGGTTGCGTACGTACGAGCAGTGGCGAAAGTGGCGGCAAGCGCGAGAGCAAGATTCCCGCTTCCGCAGCAAAGATCCACGATCACAGCCGGAGATTCCACAGTGGCGACGATTCGCTCGAACATGTATTCAGTTTCGGGTCGAGGGACGAGTACCCGGTCGTCCACGAACAGGTCGACTGGGCCGAAAGGGACAGACCCCTCGATGTATTGGAGCGGCTCATCGGATGAACGTCTCTCTACGAACGTATCGAACCGTTCGACTTCCTCTGATGTGATCTCGAAACCAAGAACAACATCGGTCCTCGTTCGACCGGTTGCCGCCATCATGAGGCGAATCGCTTCATGGTCTGGCAGAGATCGACCCCGACTGAGTGCGAGAGTGGACTGCACGGTTACGACTCCTGTGCGAGTTTCCTTGCGGTGTCATCAGCGATCAACGCTTCGTGGATCGCTTCGAGGTCACCATCGAGCACAGCAGGAAGGGAGTGCACCGTCAATCCGATCCTGTGATCGGTGACGCGGTTCTCTTTGAAGTTATATGTGCGTATCTTCTCGGATCGATCACCGGTACCGACCTGGGACTTTCGCACCGAAGCTCGTTCACCGAGCTGTTCATCGAGTTGGATCTGGTAGAGGCGTGCGCGTAGTACCCGCATCGCCTTGATCTTGTTCTGAAGTTGAGACTTCTCGTCCTGACACGAGACGACGATCCCCGTTGGTTTGTGTGTGAGCCGCACAGCTGAGTCCGTTGTATTGACGGACTGACCTCCTGGTCCCTGCGAACGCATCGTTTCGACGATGAGATCGTTGTCGCGGATCTCCACCTCGACAGCCTCGACTTCTGGAAGCACTGCCACCGTCCCCATCGATGTATGGATGCGTCCCTGGGACTCGGTCTTCGGCACCCGCTGCACCCTGTGGGGTCCCGCTTCGTATTTGAAACGGGCGTACGCTCCCTTACCCTTGACCGCGAACGTTGCCTCTTTCAGCCCACCGGCACCGGTCGGGGAAACACCGATCGGTTCAAGAGACCATCCGGAGCGTTCTGTGAATCGTTCGTACATGCGGAACAGGTCGGCAGCCCACAATGCCGCTTCGTCGCCGCCAGCAGCGGCTCGGACCTCGACGATCACGTCCTTGTCGTCGTCAGGATCCTTGGGTACGAGCAAGATGCGAAGTTGGGACTCGAGTGCCACCCGATCGGCGGACCTCGCGGTGATCGTTTCGTTGAGGTACTCGATCATGTCAGGGTCGTCTTCTGTACTGAGAAGATCTGATGCTTCAGAGACATCTGTCGTGGCCTCCGTGTACCTGCGGAATTGATCGACAATCGGCTTCAACTCAGCGTGCCTTGTTGTGACCTCTCGGTACCGCTTCTGATCCGCAGTTACACCCTGGCTGGAGAGTTGCTCGAGCGTTTCCTCGTATGCAGCTTCGACTTTGGTCAATCGCTCGAACAAGCGATCATCCATCGCGGCCCCCGAGATCGAACTCGGCTGCGAGGGCGCCCGGTGCGATGGCACCACGCGTCTTGACTTCTTCGACGTCTTCGGATTCGAGCGCTGCGAGAAGCGATGCAACAGCGACCTCAACCTGATCGTCAGAGGGTTCCTTGGTTGTGATGGACTGGATCCAGATACCCGGTTTCGATGCCCAGGCGATCCATGGTTGCCCGGCAGCTGCGCGGAGGATCTCATACGAAATGCCGGCGATCACGGGAATGAGGAGGATCCTCGCTGCCACCTGCCAGACGAACGGCAGCGGTGCAAGCGTGAGGAACACGACGAACGCGACCATGGCGACGATGATTATGAACGATGTCCCACAACGTGGATGCCTCGGGCTGTACTGCTGAATCGATGGAATGTCGAGGGGGTCGCCACCCTCGTATGCGTGGATCGTCTTGTGTTCTGCGCCGTGGTACTGGAACACCCTTTGGATCTCCGCGCTCCGTCCGATGAGCCAGAT
Source organism: Actinomycetes bacterium (assembly GCA_023336815.1). Taxonomy (GTDB): domain Bacteria; phylum Actinomycetota; class Acidimicrobiia; order Spongiisociales; family UBA5794; genus JAMBLL01. Next base: position 66,123 of record JAMBLJ010000013.1, on the reverse strand, counting down.
ATATCCCACAATGAGCCCGATGCGTAGTGCCCCATCGATGACGACGAACAGGATGCCGTTTCCACCCAGGATGTCCTTGAGCCAGTTGGCAGCGAACGCCGGTGCGAGAACGAAGATACCGATCGCGGCGACGACCGCGAAGATCATCGTGAAGATGATCTCTTTGCGACCGATCTCTTCTTCTTCCTCGCCGGCCTTTTCGGCAGACCAGGACAAGGCCTGGAAACCTAATTGAAGTGCCTCGATGAGGACGAATACACCACGAAGAAAGGGGATCTTTGCGAGTTTGTTACGCGACGAGAGTGCAGGAAGTTCGTTGCGTTTCGCTTCGATAACACCGTCGGGCCGCCGCGCCGCAACGGCCCAGGCGTCGGGAGCGCGCATCATCACGCCCTCGATGACCGCCTGACCGCCGACTGCGGCGCCAGGTGATCGACTCAACTATTCGTCCGAGTCTGGGGTGTCATCCGATGGAGCGGCAGGCGCAGCAGCGGTTTGTCCGTACCGCTTGCGGAACCTTTCGACGCGTCCCGTCGTGTCGACGAGGATCTGCTTACCGGTGTAGAACGGATGGCTCTGAGAAGAGATCTCGACCTTGGCGAGCGGATACGTGTTCCCATCATCCCATTCGACGGTCTCTGATGTGTTTATCGTTGACTTCGTGAGAAACGAAAACTCTGAGGACGTGTCCTGGAACACGACTGGTCGATAGCTCGGGTGAATATCGGGCTTCACGGGATCTCCTGATTGATACGGTGGAACTGTAGTGAACTGTGCAGGCTGCTTGTTACTGGCTGCCCTTGGCGACTGCGGCAAGGAACTCGACATTCGATTTCGTGTTCTTGAGTCGGTCCATGAGGAGTTCGAGCGATGCTGCTGACTCGAGAGCGAGGAGAACTCTGCGGAGCTTCCAGACCTGCGCGAGTTCTTCAGGATCCATGAGAAGCTCTTCACGTCTCGTTCCCGACGGTTCGATATCGATCGCAGGATAGATCCTCTTGTCAGCGAGCTTCCGGTCGAGTCGCAGCTCCATGTTACCTGTCCCCTTGAACTCCTCGAAGATCACGTCGTCCATCCGGCTTCCCGTTTCGACGAGTGCCGTTCCGATGATGGTGAGGCTGCCACCCTCCTCGATATTGCGAGCTGCGCCGAAGAAACGCTTCGGCGGATACAGCGCAGTCGAGTCGACACCACCAGAAAGGATCCTGCCTGATGCCGGTGTGGCGAGGTTGTGCGCCCGGGCCAACCGGGTGATCGAGTCGAGCAGGATCACAACATCTGTTCCCATCTCGACCATTCTCTTCGCACGCTCCACAGCGAGCTCGGATACCTGAGTGCCCTCTTCGGCGGGTCGATCGAAGGTCGAATAGATGACTTCGCCCTTCACAGAGCGTTGCATATCGGTGACCTCTTCAGGTCGTTCACCAACAAGTACGACCATGAGGTAGCACTCGGGGTTGTTCACGGAGATCGCATGTGCGATGTCTTTGAGAACGGTTGTCTTTCCCGCTTTGGCCGGAGACACGATCATGCCACGTTGACCCTTGCCAATAGGGGCAACCAGATCGATGATCCGGGTCGATAGGATGCCGGGCTCATCCGGGACCTCAAGACGGAGTCTGACATCGGGGAACAACGGTGTCAGCTGAGAGAATTTGGGCCGCTCCGTGGCCTCCTCAGGATCGACACCATTGACCTTGATAGCTCTGACAAGGGCGGGAAACTTCTCCTGAGCTCGTGCGGGACGAACCGGACCCGACACGATGTCACCCTTGCGGAGCCGGGATTTGCGTACCACGTTGGCCGCAACGTACACATCCTTGTCGCCAGGGAGATACCCGTCGACACGGAGGAATCCGTATCCCTCGGGGAGGACGTCGAGGATCCCTTCACGGATCTCGAGATCCGACTCATCGATCGGTTCGCGATTTCTGTTGCGGCTCCGATTGCGGTTTCGATTGCGGTTCCTGTTGCGTCCACCCTGGCGATCGCCGCCCTGGTCATCGCCACCGGAACCCGAGTCGCCATCGGACGATGACTCGCCCTCGCTTGTGGCTTGGGATTCTGCAGGGGTCTCCGGTGCTTCTTCGGGAAGCATCGAAGGGTCGAACTTCTCGGACTCGATGATCGCGGCGATCAGCTTTGATTTCTGGAGGCCATCGTTGTCGATGTCGACGGACGTCGCTAGGTCTCGCAGCGCGGGAAGCTTGAATTCTTGCAATCTGGCCCTTGGAGTACTCATCTCGTCTGGTCCCCTTTCGAGATGGTCGGGTTCGTTGGCTCTACGGCCGGGAACGGGGGTGTTCACACGCGATGGTGTTCGAACACTTCGGAGTCCCACCGGCGAAACCGGACGGCTGCTGGTGGGAATACGGGGAGTATAGAGCGCACCACCCGGTAATCATCGGCTTTCGTGAAATGGGAGCGTGTCTGGGTCTGTCAACGCGGCTGGCTGATCTTCGGACTCGCTGAGTTCGAGCTCCTCGATCTTGGTCCCCCGTGTCGAGATCTTGTTCGCACTGATGCGGATGTCCTTGATGTCGCGATCGGCCAGATCGAAGTGCGATTCGAGTTTGCGAACGCGATCCATCATCCGTTCTACATCCTTGAGCATCGTCGACACCTCTATCTGGATGAGACCCGCCTGTTCGCGCATCCGCACATCGCGCAGCACTGCCCGCACGGTCGTGAGCGTCGCCATCATCGTCGTCGGACTGACAAGGAACACCTTGAGCCGATGACTCAACTCGACCACATCGGGATGGTGTGCGTGAAGTTCGGCATACACAGCTTCGGACGGGATGAACATGAGGGCAGAGTCGGATGTCTCCCCTACGAGGATGTATCGATCAGCGATATCCCTGATGTGCTTCTTCGTGTCGGCTCCCAATTGTTTGCTGTGCCGCGCACGCTGGGTGTCATCCTTAGCGTTCATCATCGCCGAGTAAGCCGTGAGAGGGAACTTCGCATCGATGACGATGGGTCCAGGAGGGTTCGGCAATGTGATCACACAATCCGCCCGCCTCGAGTTGCTCAACACAACCTGAAATCCGTAGGCCGAAGGAGGCAGGACGTCTTTGACCAGGTCGATCAGCTGCACCTCGCCAAATGCCCCCCTCGCATGTTTGTCGTCGAGCACGTGCTGAAGACTCACGACTTGCTCCGAGAGATCGGTGATGTTCTTCTGAGCCTTGTCGATGGTCTCGAGTCGCTGGGAAAGCTCGCCGAGTGATTTCGCCGTCGATTTGGCTGATTCGGACAGATTCGATCCCATCCGCTCTTGAACCGTCTCGAGCCGCTCGTTCATTGCGACACTGAGTTGCTTCTGAGAATTGCTCAGCGTGTCCGTCAGGGTTTTCGTCGTGATGACCTGTTGCTGACCAACAGCGTCCACCTTGCCGACGAGGGTCTGCTGAGCCCGCGCCAGCTCGATCATGCGCTCGTGCATCTCGGAGACAACGCCCTCGTCAGTATCTCTGGTGCGTGTGGCCCGCACAACGAGAAACCCAAGCACCCCAACAGCACCAACGAGCGCTGCAAGAAGAAATTCAATCACGATCTGTATCCCTTTGTGTCACATCCCAAAGCGTAGGGCGCTCGTGTGACAGAAACCAGAATTCAGAGTTCAGAAGTCAGATGCCAGACGTTTGTGCTCTGTCATCTGCTGTCTGTGTTCGCCTGGTCGTCATCGGGTCATCCCCCTGCGACCGGGACTGACCTATCCGGGTATGGTTCGCTGCCCGTCCGCATGTTGCGAGCAGATGGGTTACACCTGGAGGTAATTTGATGAGTTCTCAGCGATCCGTTCTGCCGCACGAAACGAGCCGCATATTTCTGACGGACGGCGGGACTGAGACCTTCCTCATCCACAAGCGTGGGCTTGATTTGCCGTACTTCAGTTCGTTCCATCTGTTGGGCAACGCGGAGGCGACGGAGGAGGTCAGTGCGTACTACCGGGCCTTCGCCAACATCGCAGTTGAACATGGCACGGCGTTCATCTTCGACAGTTTGACCTATCGGGCAAGCACCGACTGGGGTGACTTGCTGGGCTACTCACCTGGTGCGCTGGCCGAAATGAACCTCATGGCCCTGGAGCTATACCGTGAAGTTGCCAGGGAATCCGGTCTGGCCGATAGCGACGTGATTATCAGTGGTTGTATCGGACCGAAGGGAGATGCCTACGAGCGCAACGACGTGCTCACTGCTGACGGCGCCGAGGAGTATCACCAGGTACAGATTGACACCTTCAAGGCGGGTGACGTTGACGTCGTGACCGCTCTTTCACTGAGTTCGAGCGAGGAGGCGATAGGCATTGTGCGGGCAGCGAAGACCGCAGGGCTTCCCTCTGCGATCTCATTCATGCTCGAGAAGGACCACCGCCTGGGGAACGGTGAAACATTGCAGGCTGCAATCGAGACGGTCGACCAGGCAACCGACACTGGAGCAGCGTATTTCATGGTCAACTGCAGCCACCCGATAGATATTGAACCAGCTCTCACGGAAGGAGACTGGGTCAACCGTGTTCACGGAATCCGAGCGAACGCCTCGAAACAGGAACACAGCTTCTTGAACACGCTCGGACATCTCGACGAAGGGAACCCTGACGAACTCGCAGACGAGTACGCCAGCCTCAAGTCAGCGTTCCCACACATGAACGTTTTCGGGGGATGCTGTGGGACGGACTTCAACCACGTCCGACGGATCAGTTCGGCACTACACCGCATATAGCGGCTTATGCGCGGCGAGATCCTCCTCCCGCTAGGGTCGGGATCATGGACATCGCTGGAATCATCCTTCGCACACAGGACGTAGACCGCCTCACCGAGTTCTGGGGCACCCGGGTGGGTCTCGAGTTAACGAGTACTATGCCCGGCTACTCGTTCTTGAAGGCTGACAACGACGTGACTCTCACGATTGTTTCTGTGGATCGTCCTATCGAAGACGACTCATGGTCTGAGATGGTGATCTGGTCAAGGGACGTGCGAAGCGACTACACCGCAATGGCAGACCGAGGTGTGCCCTTTGAGTCACCGCTCGGAGCGCCGATCATGTCCAGAGACGGACGAGACATGGTGGCAGCTCATTTCCAAGATCCGGACGGACACTACGGACGGCTCTCGGGTTGGGTCGACTCCGAATAACACGCCGTCATCTGCTGCCTGTCATCTGCTGTCTGTGATCTGCCATCCCAGGGAGTCGACCACTGCTTCGATGGTCGCGGCGACAACCGACGGGAACGCAGCGGTTGCCGTCGCGGTATCGGGATCCTTGAGACCGTGGCCTGTCACCGTGCACACAACGGTTCCTTCAGGAAGATCTTGTGCGAACTTGATAATTCCCGCAACACCAGCAGCAGAGGCGGGTTCGCAGAAGACACCGACCTTGTTCGACAACAACCGGTACGCGTCGAGTATCTCTTCGTCGGTAACAGCCTCGATACGCCCACCAGACTCGTCGCGTGCGGTAGTCGCACCCTGCCATGACGCGGGGTTCCCGATGCGGATGGCGGTGGCGATCGTCTCGGGGTCATCGAAGATCTCACCAAAGACGATAGGTGCTGCACCGATCGCTTGAAACCCCCACATCTGTGGTGTCGCTTCGATCTCGGTATAACCCTTCCAATACGCCGTGATGTTTCCAGCGTTCCCAACGGGGAGCGCATGGACAGCAGGGGCGAATCCCAGATCGTCCACGATCTCGAAAGCGGCCGTTTTTTGGGCCTCGATGCGATAGGGGCTCACCGAGTTCACGAGCGCAACATCGTATCGCTCGGCAAGGGCCCGTACGATCTCGAGTGCGTCATCGAAGTTTCCATCTATGGGTACGATCAACGCGCCGTGTGCAACGGCTTGTGCGAGCTTGCCAACGGCGATCTTGCCAGCTGGCAGAACAACGATACAACCGATCCCCGCTCGAGCTGCGTACGCAGCAGCAGATGCAGAGGTATTCCCTGTCGAGGCACACACCACAGCCCGTGCGCCCTCCTCGACAGCCTTGGAAACAGCAAGCGTCATCCCCCGATCCTTGAACGAACCCGTGGGATTGACTCCCTCGAATTTCAGGAAGACGTCTCTCTCGACGATGGTGCCGACGGCTGGTGCCGGTATGAGCGGTGTTCCTCCTTCGAGGAGCGTGATGACAGGGGTTGCGTCCGTCACGGGAAGATGCTTTCTATGTTCCTCGATGACACCACGCCATCTCACGACTCGTGCTCCAGGACCCGAATGACCGAAGCAACCTCGATCACCTCATCGATCGCCCTCAACGACGCAAGCGCCGAACGCTGGGCGGATTCCGCAGCGGAGTGAGTGACCACGATCAGGGCAGCCTCATCGTCCACGCCCTCTTGCCATACGGATCGAATCGAAACCCCGGCATCACCGAATCCTGATGCGATCTGTGCCAAGACACCCGGCTGATCATCGACCTGAAGCCGAACGTACCATCTGGTCGCGACGTCCGTGAAGGGCACGAGTTCGGTGGGAGAAAAGCGAATCCTCGGTGCAACCTGGGCGCCGGCAAGCGTCTCTCTGGCAGCGTCGATCACATCACCGAGCACGGCAGTAGCGGTCGGCCCTCCCCCGGCTCCCGGCCCTGAGAACAACAAGGACTCGATCGTCGGACCTTCGAGGTACACAGCATTCGTTGCGCCCCGTATCGATGCAAGTGGATGGTCGAGGGGGATCATTGCAGGGTGCACTCTCGCGCTCACTCCCGATTCCGACCGCTCGCAGACTGCGATCAGCTTGATCACGAAACCGAACTCCGCAGCGAATGTCATATCGACCGACGTGATCGCTTCGATCCCCTCGACGTACACATCGTCGACGCCCACCCACGTTCCGAATGCAAGCGAAGCGAGGATCGCCGCCTTCGCAGCGGCGTCGGCGCCTGAGATATCCGCGGTGGGGTCAGTCTCGGCGTATCCGAGAGCTGTGGCCTGTTCGAGGGCGGCTTCGTATGTCGAGCCCTCTGATGCCATCTCGGTGAGTATGTAGTTCGTTGTCCCGTTGACAATCCCGAGAACACGATCGAGGCGTTCACCCGCGAGGGTCTCTGACAATGGTCGGATGATGGGAATCCCGCCACCGACAGCGGCCTCGAACAGGAACGGTACGCCAGCGCGCTCCGCTGCGGCAATCAGTTCTGGTCCACGCGAAGCGATAAGTTCCTTATTGGCTGATATGACTGGTTTGCCAGCCTGGAGGGCGGCAAGGATCAGATCCCCCGCTGGTTCCTTTCCACCCATCACCTCCACGACGAGGTCCACAGTGGGATCGTTGACGACCTCAAACGGATCGTCGGTGAGCAAGCCTTCGGTGATAGCGAAATCGCGCTCGCGCTCAAGACGGTTCACACCGATCTTGCGAACATCAAAGGTAAGCCCGGTCTTGGCAGCGATCGCTTCGGACTCTCCGACGAGCCGCGCGATGAGAGCGCTTCCGACAGTCCCAGCACCAAGCAGACCGATACCGATTGATTGTTCCATGAGCCTGCGACGATAGCGGAGCCAGCACTACACCTATCCGCTACCGACATCCTGCTACAGACACGGCCCACACCTGCCGACACATGTGGATGGGCCTGAGGACCGGAATCACCCGCGCGGGGGTCGCCGCGCTACTCGCTGCACTCGTGGTCGCGCTCGTGCCTGTCGTGGCGAACGCTGAAGACGCGTCGGAGCCGCCCCCATCTCCCGCGACGACCACGACGACCATCACATCGCCCCCACCGTCAACGACGACAACCTCAACAACAGTCCCCGACGATGGCGAGCAAGAGACACCACCAGCCGCTGACGATGGGACAACAGATCTCCCTCCAAATCCGGCTCCGGACCAGACGGAACCAGAGACGGTGGAGCCCACACCTCCCCCACCACCAAAGAAGAAGATCTTCTTCACACCGGTGAAACGAATCGATGCCAAGCGTGACATCGTGTTCCCCATCGTCGGCAAGACAAGGTTCTGGGGTGGCTTTGGCGACTGCAGAGACAACTGTCAACGAGAACACTTCGGCGTGGACATTCTCACGTACGGCTGGAAAGGGCTCCCCGTCGTTGCGGCACAGGACGGCACCGTCACCAAGGTCACGTATGACGTCGGTAAGGCAGGATGTTCCATACGCATCCGCGGCAGAGACCGTTGGCAGACGAGGTACATCCACCTGAACAACGACACACCGGGGACAGATGGAACCGGCTACCCGTGTCCGGCACCTGGCATCGAGGTCGGGTCGAAAGTGACAGCCGGTCAGATCATTGGATGGGTCGGAGACAGCGGAAACGCTGAGGATGGCCAGCCGAATATCCACTTCGAACTACGAACACCCGGTGGTTATCCAGTCGACCCCTACAAATCCTTAAGAGCCGCACGCAACATCGAGTATGAATGGCTCCCACAAGACATGGCTGGGACCCTCACGATTCTCAGTGGTGCGAGTCAGCCCCAAGATTCGACGATGGCGATCATCGTCGATGCCAGAGAGGCCGGACGTCTGATCGGACGCGACGCCACGAGTTCGACGTACAACGCACCAGTTCTGGCCATCGATCGATCCGATCCCACGCCGACGATTCTCGACCTGCAACGACTCGGAATCCAGCGAGTCGTCGTTATGACCGAAGGCAGAGATCGGTGGATAGAGGAGCTCGTGGGACCCTACGTGCTTGTCGCTGAGACCAGTGGGTTCCCACGGATCTCGGAGGATGCGATGTCGCTCATGCCCGACGAAGATCTATCGATCGTATTCGGCGATCAGCAGACGGGTCGGTTCACAACGGTCATCTCAGGAGCAGTTGATCGTCTTCCCAGATCGTACCGGACCACGTATGAGAGCTACATAGACACACACCGCTCGGTTGTCCTCACATCGAGCGCACGCGGGAGCTACAACCTCGGTGTCAGGATCCGGAATCGCCCATCCAGAAACGCGGACAGATCACTGTTGTGGTGGAACACAGCCGACGGTTGGATCGGTACGGCATTGCTCGACGACATTCCCGACTCCGGTATCGCGTATCTGACGGAACGTATGGCAACGCCTTGGACGCTCACGTTTCTCGAGAGCTTGAAGCGATACCCACCGATGCCGGTTTGGAGATCCAGCTAGACAGCGACGACGAATCACCATATGTACCGCGAACCGGCCTATGGTCTGGGAGTGAAAACTCGCTGGTTCCTCGTTGTGCTTGCACTGTTCGTTGGGGCGATCATCGCTGTGTCCGCCGCCTCCCCAAGCGCAGCGGAGACCGACATATCACCACCCCAGACGGACACAACTGCTGATCCCGATGGAACGAATCCTGACGGCGAAGATGTGTTCGATCCGACCGACCCTGAGCAGATCTTCAGGGAGATCGTCTACCCCGTGGTCGGCTCCTCAACATACTCTGCCGGGTTCGGTGCGTGCAGGGATGGGTGCGCACGATCCCACAAAGGTATCGACCTACTCATGCATGGCTGGAAAGGTGTTCCGATCGTCGCCGCACACGACGGAACGATCATCTCCACACGCACCGGGGGTGAACTCTCTGGTTGCTCCGTGGAGATACGGGCCGATGATGAATGGACGACACGCTACATCCATCTCAACACCGATACTCCTGGCACCGACGACGGTGAATCGGCATGTTTCGCACCGAACATAACCGTCGGTGCCCGTATCAGCGCCGGAACACTGATCGGGTGGAGCGGCGACAGTGGCAATGCAGAACACACGGTCCCCAATCTCCATTTCGAGATCCGGAATCCCGACGACATCCCTGTCGATCCCTGGGTCTCTCTCGAGGCGGCCCAACGACTCGACCACCGCTGGGTCGATCCAAGCTCCGTGCTGGATCTGACCACACAACTCGTCTCATCGGTTCACAGCACAGTGCTTGTTGTAGCGACCAGCGACATCGCTGAGCTAACCACCGGAGACGCTGGACCGGTTCTCATTGACATACCGCTGATCCCATACGACGAGACAGACCCGGCGCCCGCCCTTCAGGCGCTGATCGAGATGTCACCACAACGGATCATCGTGATCGGAGACGAACGGGCCCAACGGATGGTCCAGGTTGTCGAGCCGTATGCCGATCTTGTCGCTGTGGCGTCCCTCCCCGGGCTGGCGGTTGCCGATGCATCGGTTCCCGACGAAGCCATACCCGATGCTCAGGTGACCATCCCAGGCGATAGCAGTGCACCTACAGATGCAGATGGGGATGAGATTTCCCCTGACGAACCCCGATCGATGGTGTTCAAGCGTCTAGCAGAGGATCGTTTCACAACCCTCGTTGTTGGAAGGACCGATGTCATCCTGTCAGAGCTGCAGGATCAGCTCGCCCGCTACGGGCTCGAGCACAAGATCGTCCAGATCAGCACGGCTCGACGAGCCCCGTCAGACGTTGGGTCGCCTGCCAGGACACGACCGGGTGCTGATGCCAACCGTGATGTGCTGTGGTGGAACACCGCACGAGGATGGCTCATCAGCAACACGATCGAAGACGTGGTCGATCCGGGACTCGCGTATCTGGCGACCGGTGCCCTGGATGCGCCAACGGTGGCGTACATCATGAGCCAGGCAACAGCACCAGCCATGCCTCTTTGGCACTATCAGCCAACATCACGTGAGATCAGAGCGCTGTAGGACTCGCGCTCGATCACGAGCCGTGCCTTGCCCCGTGCAACGAACACCACTGCCGGGCGCAGGACTTTGTTGTAGTTAGAACCCATCGCGTGTCCATATGCTCCTGTTACAGGGGTGCACAGTATGTCCCCCACGGCCAGGTCCGCGGGAACCGCCGCATCCCTGATGATGATGTCACCAGACTCACAGTGTTTCCCCACGATGTGGACTGTCAGAGAACGTTCGGCGTCTGCGTCGGTTGCTCGGAAAGCCTCATATCCACTGCCATAGAGGACCGGCCGGGGGTTATCCGACATTCCGCCGTCAACAGCGACGTAGGTGCGAACCCCTGGAATGGTCTTGACCGTTCCCACCGTGTAGGCCGTGACAGCGGATGAAGCAACGATGGATCTCCCCGGTTCGGCATGAACAATGGCGTCGATACCGTTTCTGAGACAGCTGGTCTTAACAACGGCTGCCCAGTCGGCAATAGAAACCGATGACTCGCCGCTGACATACGCAACACCGAGCCCGCCACCGATCGAGAACTCCGACGCTCCGGATGCGACAACGAAAGGAGCGAGTGCGTCGATCGCCATCGCATAGGACTTCGCATCGAACACCTGGCTTCCTATGTGCGCGTGGACACCCAGGAACACGAAACTTGGCGACTCGCGTACATAGCTGATGGCATCCGCAGCTACCCCATCGGCCATCGGGAACCCGAACTTCGAATCAGCAACGCCCGTCTTGAGATACTCGTGGGTATGTGCTTCGATCCCAGGATTCACCCGTATCAGCACCCGTGGTGCGTCGTGGCCCTTCTCGACGAGTTGCTCGATGCGGCGGATCTCGTCCCAGGAGTCCACAACGATCCGACCAATATTCACCTCGAGCGCCCTGGTCAATTCAGATTCAGACTTGTTGTTGCCATGAAGAACCAAACTCCCTGGTGGAACACCTGCGTGCAGCGCAACGAACAACTCGCCACCGGTGGACACATCGATCGCCATGCCCTCTTCGTGGACGAGTTTCGCCATTGCGGTACAAAGAAACGCCTTCGATGCGTATGCAACCTTCCCATCGAAGGCCGCAACAGCCTCTCTGCACCTCGCGCGGATATGGTCCTCGTCGTATACGAACAACGGTGTGCCATAGGTCCGTGTCAGCTCTTCGACATCACAGCCGCCGATGACAAGCCGACCGTCGAGAATCGATGCTGAGTCAGGAAGAAGATGCTGACTGATGCGCTGTTCCGTCACATGCGGTCCGGGATCTCGATGCCGAGGAGGTCGAGCAACTTGGTCAGCACATCAAGCGTGAGTGAAACGAGGGCAAGCCATGAAGCCTGCCGTCGAACATCTGGCTCATTGAGTATGTGGCAATGTTCGTAGAACCGACTGAAGTCTGTCGCGAGTTCATAGCTGTATTCCGCAAGCACGTTCGGCGCCCGAAGATCGGCAGCGCGATGGACGACCTCCGACAGTCTGACAAGCCGCAACATGAGGATGCGTTCCTGTGAGACGGTCGGTGGGATCATCTCTGCTGCCTTGAGACCTTGCTTGTCGGCCCGGCGGAGGATCGACTTGATACGGACAGCTGAATACTGGAGATACGGTCCGGTCTTACCCTCGAATGCCGAGAACCGCTCGAGGTCGAAGGTGTAGTTAGACGTGCGATGGTTCGATAGGTCACCGAACTTGAGAGCCGCAAGACCGACCTGGCGGGCGATCACATCCCGTTCCTCATCGGGGTAGTCCTCGGCGATATGAGCTTCGTCGAGCCTTGCACGGGCTCCTTCAGTGACAAGAGCGATGAGATCGCCAAGACGAAGCACGCCGCCTTCTCTGGTCTTGAACGGTCTGCCGTCGGGGCCGTTCACGGTTCCGAATCCGATGTGCTCCACCATCACATCAGACGGCAGAATGTTCATCTTGCGCGCAGCACGAAAGACCTGCTCGAAGTGGAGACCCTGACGCGCATCGACCACGTACAGTCCAAGATCCATCCCCATGTCCTTGACGCGCATCTCGATGGTCGCCAGGTCCGTCGTCGAGTACAGATAGGAGCCGTCGGAACGAGTGAGAAGGAGGGGAGGGAGTTCCTTCTTATCCTCTGGTGTTGCGACATCGACGATCACAGCCCCATCAGACTCGTAGCCAACGCCACCGGCCAGAGCTGTACGGACCATCGGTTCAAGATGCTGGTTCACCGTCGACTCGCCGTACCAGACGTCGAACTCGACGCCGAGTGCCTTGAAGTCTTTCGTTTGTTCGGCCACTGAAACGGAATGGAAGTGTTCCCACACGGCCAGGTACCCGGCACGACCGTTCTGGAGTTCAAATGTTGCGACACGGGCCCGCTCGGCGACCTCTGGATCGTCCGCACAACGGCGGGTGATCACCGGATACATGTCTGACAGATCATCAAGAGTTACCGGCGATTCCTCGGGATACGGGCCATCAACCGCAACATCGTATTCGGGGTCGAAGTACGGGAGATCGGGTTGACGGTCCTGCAGTTCCACGATCAGTTGGCCGATTGGCATCCCCCAATCACCCATATGGATGTCTCCGATGGTCGTGTGCCCGAGGAACGAGAACAGTCTCTTGACGCTCTCACCGATGATCGCCGCGCGGAGGTGACCGACGTGGAGCGCTTTGGACATGTTCGGACCGCCATAGTCGACGACGACGGTCAGCGGGCGATGTATGGGAGCGACCCCGAGACGTTCGGTGTCACTCATCGCCGACACAGAACCGGCAAGCGCCTTGTCGCTGATATGAATGTTGATGAACCCAGGTCCTGCGATATCAAGCGTGTCGATCAGTTCAGGGGCATCTACGTGGGCGACGATGGCGGCGGCAATATCTCGCGGATTCCGCCCTGCAGGCTTGGCAGCACCAAGCGCTCCGTTGCATTGGAAGTCGGCTAGCTCCGGCCGCTGTGAAACCGCAACGGCCCCGAAGGAAGACTCCAGTTCCTCGGCTTCGAAGGCCTGGGAGAACAGTGCCGTGAGTTCTTGCTGGAGCGACATCGAGATTCCGTATCTGTTGTTGCGGTGGGACCGAAGGGCCGGTGAGCAAGGTACAAGGTTACAATCGTCATGCGCCCCAGTAGCTCAGGGGATAGAGCACTGGCCTCCGGAGCCGGGAGCGCAGGTTCGATTCCTGCCTGGGGCACAAGACTCCTCGCGTGATACCGGCTTTTGCGGTTACACGGGTGGACGATATCGACCGAATACGGGAAGCAACGCGTTTGTTACCTCGCCGATCGTCGCACCGAGTTTCAACGACTCCTTGATCGGCAGCATCAGGCTGTCATCACCTCGTGCTGTGATGGTGACCCGATCGAGTGATTCGAGCACAGAGGTGCTATCGCGAGCCGACCGACGCTCGACGAGGCTGGCGATCTGCACCGATTCGAGCTCTGGATCAATCTGAAGCACTTCTTGTTCTTCCTCGGTCTCCACAGCGAACCGATTCAGCCCCACAACTACGATGGCTTCGCTATCGATCGCTCTGGCGAATTCGTATGCGGCATCATCGATCTCGCGCTGGGGAAAGCCAGCTTCGATCGCAGCGATCGCGCCGCCAAGCGCATCGATTCGCTCTATCAGGTCTGTTGCATCCGCCTCGATCTGATCTGTCAATGCCTCCACGTAGTAGCTGCCAGCAAGAGGATCCACAACGTCGGCTACACCCGACTCGTATCCGAGCACCTGCTGTGTACGAAGAGCGAGCATCGCCGACTCAGCGGTCGGGAGGCCAAGAGCCTCGTCGTACGAGTTGGTGTGGAGCGATTGTGTGCCACCAAGAACAGCTGCGAGTGCTTGATACGACGTTCGAACGACATTGGTGAGCGGTTGCTGAGCGATAAGCGTCGAACCTGCCGTCTGGGTATGGAAGCGCATCCGCCATGCAGCAGGTGTCTTCGCTCCAACGCGTTCCCGCATCAAGCGCGCCCACATACGTCTCGCAGCCCTGAATTTCGCTGCTTCCTCGAATAGGTCGTTGTGCGCGTTCCAGAAGAAGGAGAGGCGCGGGGCGAATTCATCTACATCGAGCCCGGCACGCTGTGCTGCAGCGACGTACTCGAGACCGTTTGCGATCGTGAACGCCACCTCTTGAGCCGCCGTCGAACCCGCCTCGCGGATGTGGTAGCCGGATATCGAGATCGTGTTCCAGTTCGGCAGTTCGCTGGCACAGTAGGAGAAGATGTCGGTGATGATCCGCATCGATGGTTCCGCCGGATAGATGTACGTACCTCTCGCGATGTACTCCTTGAGGATGTCGTTTTGGATCGTCCCACGCATTTCAGCGGGATCAGCGCCCTGTTCCTCCCCAACGATCTGGTACAGAAGCAGCAGAACCGCTGCGGTTGCGTTGATCGTCATCGAAGTAGACACATCCTTGAGTGGGATCCTGTCGAACAACGTTCGCATATCATCGATCGAGTCGATGGCGACACCAACCTTGCCGACCTCCCCCGCAGCACGCGGGTCGTCGGAGTCAAGACCCATCTGGGTAGGGAGGTCGAACGCTACGGAAAGCCCGGTCTGACCGGCCGCGAGTAGATCTCGGAACCTGCGATTCGTAGTCTCGGCGTTGCCGAATCCTGCATACTGACGCATCGTCCAGAGCCGTCCCCTATACATGGACGGGTAGGGACCACGCGTGTACGGGTACGAACCCGGTTCACCAAGCTGGATCTCGGGATTCCAGCCGTCCAGGGAGGCGGGACCATAGACGTTGTCCTCAGTGGTCATCGTGTCAAGTCCATCAGCTATCTGAAGTCCGTTCCTAAGCTCAATTTCGCTGCCGATGGTACTGGTAGCTGACCACGGAAACATCGACTGACGAGGACCATGGAACCCGAGATCCGCAACGTGGAACGCAGGGAACGCCGGAGGCGCCGGTTTCCCGCGCTCATCGGACTCGGTGTCGTCGTACTGGTCGCTGCAACCTGGGTTGGATTGTTCAACTTCCTCGGTGTCAACTCTGCGTTTGGAACTGTCGAAACAGTGTCGGCCGAGTACCTCTGCGACACCTCCGCATACAGTCTCGAATTCCCGAACATATCCACTCTTTCGAGCGTACGAACCGCAGACGGCGAGGAACTCGGGCAACTCACGGAACGGAACTCCATTCCTGTTGCTCTATCAGACACACCCGACATCGTCATCGCTGCGCTCCTCTCAGCTGAGGACAAAGCCTTTTACGACCATGAAGGCATCGATTTCTCGGCGATCACCAGGGCAGCTATTGGGAGAGCGACAGGGAACCCATCCGGGGGTGGGTCAACGATCACCCAGCAGGTCGTGAAGCAGAACTTTCTGACGGACGACTACTCCATCGAACGCAAGATATGCGAGGCGGTCATCGCTGCAGAGCTCGAGCGTCTCTACGACAAGGATCAGATCCTCGAATTCTGGGCAAACTCGGTCTTCTTCGGTTCGAACGCATACGGCATTTCGGCCGCTTCACATGAGTACTTCGGCAAGGATCTCGATGAGCTCTCGATCGCGCAAGCAGCGCTTCTGCCCGTGCCCATCAGAAACCCCACCTTCTACCACCCGCGATTCAACCCTGACAATGCAATAGCCGCACGCAACAGGACCATCGATCGCATGGTCGTCAACGGCTACATCCTCCCTGGCGAAGCCGCGGCAGCCAAGGCTGAGCCACTTGAGATCGTCGATCAGCAACGGGTCGAGTCGTTGTCGCCTCAGGTCATGATCGCTGTTCGCCAGGAACTCCTCCGATCGAACAGATACGGACTCGGCGAAACATATGCGGAGCGCAAACGTGCCGTCTTTGGATGCCCCGCTGCGGTTACGGACTGCGACGGCGGCGGAGGATTGACGATCGACATAACCCTCGACAATGACCTTCAACAGGAGGCAAATCGCATCCTGAGGGCCTGGTTCCAAACGGGTCTTGGCGGACCGACAGGGGCGATCGCGACCGTAGACAACACAACTGGCGCTATTCGTGTGCTCGCATCCGGACTCGAGTACGGCACAGACATCGAAGCGGGACAGAGACCGTACGACCTCGCAAGCCAGGGAACGCGCCAACCGGGATCGGCATTCAAACCCTTCACCCTCGCTGCAGCTCTCGAATCGGGGGACCGGGCAGGGAACCCTGTAACACTGGGCTCGTATTGGGATGACTCATCGCCAGCGGTCATCGAGTGTGACAGCCCTTGCTCTGGGGATGGCAACCTGTGGACGGTGCACAACGCGGGCGGTGCATCTGGAAAAGGGCTGCGGACACTCGAATCGGCAACGTACAACTCCACGAACACCGTGTATGCCCGCCTGGTCGATGCGATCGGAGCAGAACCGGTCGTGGACATGGCCCATCGCCTTGGCATCACATCACCGCTTCAACCGTTCCCGTCGATCACGCTAGGCGCTGTCGGTGTGTCCCCACTCGAGATGTCGGCAGCGTATTCAACGCTCGCCAACTTCGGCGAACGTGTCGAACCGTATCTGATTCAGCGCGTCACATCGGGTGATGGAGTCGTCATCTACGAGCACGACATTGAGCCCCGCCAGGTCCTTTCCAACCAGATAGCAGCGGCCGTCGTCGGCGCTATGGAGAAGGTCGTGTCCAGGGGGACGGCGCAAAGGGCGAACATCGACAGACCACAGGCCGGCAAGACCGGAACGGCAACCGACTCTCGCGACGTCTGGTTCGTGGGATTCGTGCCACAGCTCACCACCAGCGTCTGGGTTGGGTACGCCGATAGCCAACTCCCCCTTGAGGAGTTCACCGTCTGGAACGACGTCGAGGAGAAGGAACAGTTCTACAGGAGGGCCTACGGCGGAACGCTCGCCGCCCCGATCTGGAAGCAGTTCATGACGTATGCGACCGCTCAGATGCCGCCGATCGATTTTCCCGAAGACCCGTCCGGCACATCGGTGTATCGTCAAACTCCCTTCGCGACCGTGCCATTCACTGCTGACACCCTGCGCGACACCATCGACAATCTGTATGCGGTTGGTCTCGAGGGTGTCATCGAAGAAGTGCCGAGCACACGCCCATCGGGTTCGTTGATGGGCATGATTCCTCTTCCCGGTACAAAGGTCCGGCAGGGCTCAGATGTCATCGTGAAGGTATCGAGCGGCGTCGCTCCAGCGATCGAGATGATCGACCTGCGAGGACTGTCACAAGCGGAGGCAACGGTGCGTCTCGAGGGTTTCCAGGAGTTCATTGGCCAACCCATAACGTGGTCATTCTCAGAGGTCACCGTATCCAATCCAGCAGCGATCGGTACCGTCATTTCCACAACACCCGAACACGGCACTCCGATCGATGCCAACCGGTCGATCGTTGTACGGATCGGGGTTGCTCCCTAGCCGTGCGAAACCACGTCGTGGCTACGCTGCGGCCCCATGACGCAACAGACAGCACCCCTCAAGCGCCTGTGGTCATATGCCACTGCGTACCGATCAGCGATCATCGTCGCCTCCATCTGGTCCTTTCTCAACAAGGCCGTTGATCTCGCACCCCCGTTTCTGATCGGTATGGCCGTCGATGTCGTCGCAAACGGTTCCGATAGCCTGTTGGGCAACTTCGGCATCAGCAACCCCAAGACGCAGATCGTCGTCATCGCAGCCCTCACATTCGTGATCTGGATTCTCGAGTCGATCTTCGAATACCTCTTTGGTGTCGCCTGGCGCAACCTCGCCCAATCGATCGAGCATGATCTGCGAATCGACACGTACAAGCACATCCAGGAACTCGACGTTGCCTACTTCGAGGACCGGTCATCGGGGGACCTGATGGCCGTCCTCAACGACGATGTCAACCAGCTCGAGAGGTTCCTCGATATAGGCGCGAACGAGGTGATCCAGTTGTTGACGACGGTCGTGCTGATCGGTGCTGCGTTCTTCATCATCGCCCCATCGGTGGCCTGGCTCGCCTTTCTTCCGATACCGCTCATCCTGTGGGGATCCTTTCGTTTCCAGAAGAAGATCGAGCCGAGATACGCGCTAGTCCGAGCCGAAGCCGCTGCTATCAATGCACAACTCGCCAACAACATCGGCGGTATCTCGACGATCAAGGCCTTCACTTCGGAGGATCGGGAGGTCGAACGTGTTAGCCAGGCCTCCAATAACTACAGGACTGCGAACGGCGCCGCGATCAAGCTGTCGTCCGCATTCACACCGCTTATCAGGGTGGCGATACTCATCGGATTCACAGCGACACTCGTCTGGGGAGGCTTCCTTGCGATCGATGGTCAGCTCAACATCGGTCTGTACTCGGTGATGGTGTTCCTCACGCAGCGTCTCCTGTGGCCACTTACCCGTCTTGGACAGACCGTCGATCTGTACCAGAGAGCAATGGCGTCAACGAACCGGATCCTCGATGTCCTCGACACCGAGCCGACCATCATCGACGGCGAGCTCCACGTTTCGGAGTCCGATTCCCGTGGCGCCATCACTTTCGAACATGTCACGTTCAGCTACGACTCAGGGTTTCCTGTTCTCACTGATATCGATCTTTCGATCGAACCAGCGTCGACGACCGCCTTCGTCGGGTCCACGGGTTCGGGCAAGACGACCCTCATCAAGCTCATGCTCCGGTTCTACGACCCGGACGCGGGCGCTGTGCTCCTGGATGGCACAGATGTCAGGGACCTGCCCCAGGCGGAGGTCCGCGACGCCATGGCACTCGTCAGTCAGGATGTCTTCCTGTTCCATGGGACCGTCCGGCAAAACATCGCATACGGTGTACCCGACGCAACTGACGCCATGATCACCGAAGCAGCCGAAACGGCAGAAGCCCATGAGTTCATCGAGTCACTGCCGAAAGGCTACGACACGATCATCGGCGAGCGAGGCCAAAAGCTGTCGGGCGGTCAACGGCAGCGGCTGTCGTTGGCGAGGGCGCTTCTGACCGATTGTCCGATACTCATCCTCGATGAGGCGACCTCAGCGGTCGACAACGAAACAGAGGCGGCGATCCAGCGTTCGCTCGCTCGCGTCAGCCACAACCGAACGATGGTCGTCATCGCTCACCGTCTCTCGACCATACGCAACGCTGACCTGATCTACGTGATCGACCGGGGCGAGGTTGCGGAGTCAGGCACACACGACGATCTTCTGCGGGCCAACGGCATCTACCGGATGTTGTGGGATGTTCAGACTGGCATGGCAGTGTCGGGGTAACAGACAGCAGCAGCAAGAAGCTGACAGCTGACGGCTGACAGCAAGCATCTCGTCCGAGTTCTTCCGGTGAACGGTGAACGGTGTACGACCTCTCAGCCAACAGACAACCTGCCGTGGAACTCGAGGGTCGTCGCACGGTTAAGGCGTCATGGTGAACCAGCGAGCTAGCTCGGTGTCCCAATCATCGGGTTGGATCGCTTCTGCTGTCCAGACCCCATCACGTCTGAACTTCAGTACGTCCTCAAGCAGCGTGACGCGATCGGGTCCACCGTCAACAAGTCGTGTTGCGAAACGTGCCTGGGACCACTTGAGGGTCCGGTCAGTCTGTAGCCGCTTGGAGTGAATGGTGTAGTCGGCGAGTTCATGGTGTGACCGATCGAAGCGATACAACTGCTTCATGACGCCGGAGGAAGTGGCCTCGCTCAGTGTGTGGACACCTCGCGCATTTTCGATCATATAGGACGAGTCGCCGCTGGGTTGTATCTCAGACGACTCGAGTCGGAGGGGCGTGATGAAGCTGTCGCCGAACCCCACATCAACCAGATACGGGACATCGAGTCGAACTTCGAGCGTCAGATGGCTTGGCGGACCAGACGAGGACGACAGGAGCACGGTAGCGGAGAGGCGCCGCACATCGAATCCGATCTGACGCAGCAACTCACCGAACGCACCGTTGAGTTCGAAACACCATCCACCCCGTTGCCGTTCGACGATCTTGTGGAGGGACCAGTCGAGATCTGTGCGTACATCGCGCCCGGCATAAACGTCGAGATTCTCGAAGGGGATCGCCGTGAGATGTGCCCTCTGGAGAGTCTCAAGACCTTCCACATCGACGGTTGGGACGACAGAAAGTCCTATTCGTTCAAGATACGCATCGCGAGATATCGACATACGCAACGACCCTAGCCAGAGGTACAACCACAAGGGGTCTACGCACCCGGTGATCGGTGACAGTCACCACTGATAAGTTTTCGCGGGCTTGTTCATGGTACTTGTGTTTACTTAGCTGTATCTGATACTACTGATCATATGAACTCCACCGATCTTCCGCCGACGTCCGGGACCGCTCCCTGTCAGGTCTGTCCTCCCTCCCAGGGAACTCGTGCAGTGATCCCGGACGTCGCGGACGCTCATCCCAGACGAACAGCGCTGACCCGTACCGATGTGTCCCCCGTCCTGGCAGACAGCGCCGCGACTGGCTACCCACCTACGCATCGATACGTCCGCCAGTTCTGGATAGCGGTCCTTGGACCGGGGGCGGTCGCAGACCTGCTACGACTCACCGCCGCCGCACACAGCGGCCGCTCCCTCAAGGAACCGATCTATCTCGAATCCCTTCTCCGGATCGGGCTCGTTGTATGGCACGACGGTTCGATCACTGTGGCCGACAAAGTGCCGCCTGTCCCTGAGTACCTCGTGCAGAGGTTCCCTCCAGCATTGCGACGAGCACACGCCCGTGCCGTTCCTGGTGCGGCATGACCAGGAACGGTGGAGTTGAAACCCTGTAACTGATCGCGGCGGATGCGCCTACTCTTTCGTGTGTGACCCAAATCGCCCACGAGACCGACCCGGACGACATCGATCCATCTGCGTTCGACATGATCATCGATGTTCGACCCCACGGAGCCACATCAGCGCGTCTCCAGGGATCGATCTTCGTGCGGCTCGAGGAACTTCTCGCATCGCCAGCGACGGTGATCGAGACGAGCAACACACGTGTTCTCGTCACCTGCGACGTCGGTCTTCGTTCTGCGATCGCCGTAGAGCGGCTCAGAACAGCAGGGTATTTCAACACGACCTCGTTACGTGGCGGGATTGATGCGTGGAGACGCAGCGGCCTCCCCCTCTCGGGAGCGGATGGTCTGACGTCTGTACAACTCGAGCGATACGATCGACACCTCAAGCTCGGATTCATCGGCGCCGAGGGTCAATCCAAACTGCTCGCAGCGAACGTCGTTGTCGTCGGAGCTGGCGGACTCGGTTCACCTGTGATCGCTTATCTGGCTGCAGCTGGAGTAGGCACGCTGACGATCATCGACGATGACACCGTCGACAGCTCGAACCTCCAACGTCAACCGATACACGGCATCCACGATCTTGCGAATGCCAAAGTCGATTCGGCCGAGGCCTTCATCCGGTCGCTCAATCCAGACGTCCAGGTAGTGACGCATAGAACTCGCCTCGAGACATCCAACGCTGCAGAACTGCTCGCAGGAGCAACCGTCGTCGTTGACGCTTCAGACAACTTCGCTGCTCGCCACGCCATCAACGCCGCAGCAGTCGCACACGGAGTCCCCGTTGCTTTTGCATCCGTGTACCGCATGGAAGGTCAGATATCGGTGTTCGATGCCTCTCGTGGACCGTGTTATCGGTGCGTATTCCCGGATATGCCCGATGTGACCATCCCGCTCGACTGTCTCACTGTGGGGGTGCTCGGTTCCGTTACCGGCATCCTCGGTTCGATGCAGGCGACAGAAGCGATCAAACTCATCGTCGGTAATGGACAATCGCTGCTCGGAACGCTCGTTCTGTACGACGGCATGCGACAAGAGTTCACGCGGCTGCCTGTCTCCAAGGACCCCGCCTGTTCTGTCTGCGGTGATCAGAACGCGTAGGGACCCCGTGGCCGTCCAAATTCCACAACGACGTCGAAGTTCTCTGGTTTGGCTGAAGATGTCCCCGGCGATGATCCACCCGCGTCAGCACTAGCTGTATCTGTCCTGCGAGGTTTGGGTACCACGGGGGACACAACGGGCACAGGTTCGCCGCCCGAAGGTGTGGCGGTTGTGGTAGTTGTCGTCGTCGTTGGCTGAGGCGGATTCGTAGTCGTTGTGGGTGGCGTTGTTGTCGTCGTTGTCTCGCCGCCGCCGTTCAAACCTGACGGTGCCTTCATGAAGATCATGGTCGCCCACATGAGTCCTGCATCGTCGACCTTGACACCGACACCTATGTAGTTGAAGTCCCCGAGGATGTTCGCCCGATGCCCCGCCGAGTCCATGAACGCCTTATGCAGCATGTTGACATCGAACCCGACACCGACGTTTTCACCAAGTTTCTGCCATCCGCTGGTCACACCCGCCAGGCCAGGGTTGTGGTAGATACTGCCCTTCGCTGCCATCGCTGCCGATTGAGCACGTGCATCGTCGGTGAGATCCCAGTAGACCTCGAGTGGAGCCTTGCCGGAAGCCGATCTGGCTGCGTTGATCTTGGAGACGAATTGGCTCTCAGCGCCGGCGAACGCTGGTGATGCGAACGCTGCGAGGAAGACGGTTACAGCGACCGCAAGGGTCAGAAGTTTGCTGAGTTTTCGCATCGCGGGAGAACCCTCCACGGACAGCAGTCAAGTTGCTACGTTCCGTATCGGAAAGGTTCCACGCACGGTTGAGAGAAACGTGGGGGAAGAGGTTGTCAGCAATCAGCAAGAAGCAGCCATCATCCGGAGTTGGGTAGCAACTCCCAAGGAACACGGCAGCGTTCCCGCCGTCAGCAAGAGAAGACAGCCGGAGTTGTGGAGCAACTCCCAAGGAACGCGGCAGCGTTCCCGCCAGCAGAAGAAGTCGGCCGGAGTTGCGGAGCAACGCCCAAGGAACGCGGCAGCGTTCCCGCCAGCAGAAGAAGTTGGCCGGAGTTGCGGAGCAACGCCCAAGGAACGCGGCAGCGTTCCCGTCAGCTGTCAGCTGACTCGCATTGCATGGTGCGGGCGAGAGCTACGAGGGTGCGTACACCGAACCCTGATCCGCCCTTGATGAGATAGTGCTCCGTCTTGTCTGCTCGGGCCGGACCGGCAACATCGATATGTACCCATGGGGTGTCACCGACGAACTCGGACAGGATGAGACCGGCGGTGATAGCCCCTCCCCATCTCCCGGCGGTGTTCTTCATGTCAGCGATATCCGATTCGATCATCGACCGGTACTCCTCCTCGAGTGGGAGACGCCACAGTTTCTCACCAGCAGTACTCGCCGCAACATCAACGAGATGCGCCGCCTCGTCGTCTGTCGCGAAGAACCCGCCAATCAGCGGACCGAGTGCAACCTTGCACGCGCCCGTGAGCGTCGCGATATCGACCACTAGGTCAGGTGCCTCCTCGACAGCAAGCGCCAAACCATCGGCAAGAACAAGCCGTCCTTCGGCATCTGTGTTGAGCACCTCGATCGTCTTCCCGTTGTATGCCTTCATGACGTCACCAGGCCGCTGTGCGGATCCGCCCGTCATGTTCTCAGTTATCGGTGCGATCCCCACGACGTTGATCGTGAGACCGATCTCAGCGATCGCCTGCATCGCACCCATGACCGCGGCAGCCCCAGCCATGTCGGTCTTCATGGTCTCCATGCCAGCTGCTGGCTTGATCGAGAGTCCACCTGAATCGAAAACGATTCCCTTCCCTACCAACGCAAGTGTCTTCGTTGCCCCTTCGGGCATGTATCGCATCACGACCATTCTGGCGGGTTCATCAGCTCCAAGGTTGACGGCTTCAAGTCCACCGAAGCCACGTTCAGCGATCTCGTCTTCCTCGAAGACGGTCACAACGATCGATCCAGAAAGTTCCTGGGCGATCGCCGCGAGCTGTCGAGGGGCCTTGTCCCTCGCGGGTCGATTCACGAGATCCCGCGCGAGGATGACCCCGGAAGCGACTGCTCGCGCATCGTCGATCTGTGCTGATATATCGTTGTTGGACACCAGAACCATGGTCGAGATCTTCGGTGTCTTCGGTTGAGACTTGTACTCATCGAATGAGTACGCACCCAACCAAGTTCCGAGGGCAGCGGCATTCGCGGCATCGTCGATATCGACCTGGTTCAACGCCGATGCCACGGTTGTGTATCTGGAAGCGGTACGAACGGCGGAACCTGCGGCTCGGCGCAGTGTCTCGGCGTCGATCTCGTCACCGAGTCCCACAAGCAACACTTCTGGAGTTGGACCCCCCGGAGTCGGCACGAACACGGATTCCCCGCGCTTGCCGTCGAAATCTCTCGCATCCAGGAGAGTGGACACCTCGTCGAGATCGGGCGATAGGTCAGGGTCACATGCGAGGATCCGGTCCGTAAGGACCGGGATGATCAGAAGATCGGCTCCGTGTGTGCTTCCGGCAATAATGCTGATCATTCGTTGTCTCCTCGGCTTTCCGTGTGCTGTGTTCGCCCAAGCACCTCGGCCGCGACCGCGTCGGGGGTGAGCCCGTACTGGAGGGCCAGGTCATCGGCGGGTGCTGATGCCCCAAAGTGGTCTATTCCGATCGCACAGCCACCGTTGGCTGTCATTGACCTCCACACCAGCGTGGTTCCCGCTTCGATCGTGAATATAGGGAGGTCGAGTCCGAGAATCTTTCGTCTGTACGCCGGTTCCTGGACCATGAAGATCTCGACACATGGCATCGATACGACTCTCGCCGAAACTCCGTTCGCAGCGAGGATCGACGCGGCCCCTTCAGCGAGCTGCACCTCGGATCCGGTTGCGACGAGGACAACATCCGATCCCTCCCTTCGGACATAGCCGCCCAGAAGAATGTCGGACATGGCAGGTGGCCTCACGGGGACCGGGAGACCCTGCCTCGTGAGAATGATCGCAGATGGTCCGTCGGTACGATTGATCGCCTGCTGCCACGCCGCAGCGGTCTCGGTTGGATCAGCGGGGCGATGCACTTCGAGTCCAGGGATCAGACGCAGACTCGCCACATGCTCGATCGGCTGGTGGGTCGGTCCATCCTCACCAAGGAAGACCGAGTCGTGTGTCCACACGTAGATCGAGCCCAGACCCATAAGCGCTGCAAGCCGGACCGAGGGTCGCATGTAGTCGGAGAACGTCAGGAAGGTTGCGCCAAAACCACGGACGCCACCGTGTTGGGTCATCCCGTTCACCGCCGCACCCATGGCGTGTTCGCGGATCCCGTATCGCATGTTGCGTCCCGTGCGGTCACTGGAAGAGAAATCTGTTGAATCCTTGATAACCGTGTTCGTCGATGGGGCCAGATCCGCCGAACCACCGACTACATCGGGACGCAATGCCGCGAGTTGCTGGATGACCACCTCCGAGAGCTTTCGTGTCGCGATCTTCGACCCTGGTTCCGCGCCGGGGGCCTCAAGTGCAACATCCGCAGGCTCCCATATCTCCTCCCAGGAGCTGACACGGCCGGGGTCAGCGATGCGGGCGGTCTCGACGCCCTCGGCCCACGCGGCATGTACTCGTTTGCCTCGTTCACTGACAGACTGATAGGCCGAGTACACCTCGTCAGGTATCTGGAATGGTGGGAAATCCCATCCCATCGTCTCTCTGGCCGCCGCGATCTCTTCTACGCCAAGCGGTGACCCATGAGCTGCTGCCGTATCCACCTTCGTCGGTGCCCCAAAACCGATGTGGGTCTTACAGGCGATGAGCGTCGGATGGTCGTGATCGGCGCGCGCTTCGATCGTTGCGCCTTCAATCGCATCGCGATCGTGTCCGTCGACGGAGATAGTCTGCCATCCGTAGGCGGCGAACCTTGCCGGGACGTCTTCCGTGAAGGCGAGGCTCGTCGATCCATCGATCGTGATCGAGTTGTCGTCGTAGTAGACGATCAACCGTCCGAGACCGAGGTGGCCTGCCAGCGAGGCGGCTTCCGCTGACACTCCCTCCATGAGATCGCCATCGCCGCACAGCACGTAGGTGGTGTGGTCGGTCAGGTCCGTGCCATGGACCGATCGGAGGTGTTCCTCAGCGATCGCCATACCCACGGCGGTGCCGAAGCCCTGTCCGAGGGGACCCGTCGTTGTCTCGATACCGACTGCGAGGTTGTACTCGGGGTGACCTGGGGTTTCGGAACCCCATTGTCGAAACTGTTCGATGTCTTCCATCGTGATGGCGAACCCGGAAAAGTGAAGCAGACTGTAGAGCAGCATCGATCCGTGACCGTTCGAAACGATGAACCTATCCCTGTCCCGCCACGTTGGATCCGATGGATCAACGTTGAGAAACTTGGTCCAGATAACGAATGCGATATCTGCCATACCCATAGGCATTCCCGGATGTCCGGAGTTCGCCTTCTGGATCGCATCCATGGAGAGAACCCTGATCGCATCAACCGCGCGCTGTTCGTTGGTCATCGCACCTCCTGAATCCCGCAGAGTACCGTTCAGCAGGAATCAGGACCCGGTCAGCTGGTCACACACGTACACGATTACGAGTCGGGCGGCCGCCGACCTCGATCAGACGGACAGCGTCACGTTCGTGAAGTCATCGATCGTGACGAGCTCGATGGGATCACCGCTCAGTCCGGTCGCTGCCAGTCGATACATGAACGACGCACCATCATTGCTGAGGAACCAGTCGTGTATCGGGATCACATAGCGCGGTTTGACCAGGCGTACACGATCCACTGCGATCGTGAGTGATCCCCAAGGTGAGATGAAGGGCATGGCCAGGATCGGCATCGTCTCAGCGAAACTGTGGCTGTCTCCCGGGTGCGAGAGCACCCCTCCTACATGGAAACCTGTGTTCTGAGGACCGGGTCCGATCGGGAGACGTTCGTGTGGTGCTGCAAACTGCGGCGTGCCCGTGGTCACAGCATCGAGGTCCTCGCTCGCCAGCATCGCAGCAAGCGCAGGTGTGGTCTCGATCTGGGCGTTATTGGACCGCTCCAGAACCCCCTTGACGAACGGGACGGACACGTGGTCGCCGTGTTCGTGTGTTATCAAGACGCGATCAACCCCCTCGACCATGCCCAGATCGAGCCGTTCATCCTGCCATGAGAAGCTTCCAGGGTCGACGAGGACTCGCGTACCCTCTGTCTCGATGAGCAGGCACGCATGTACGAGTTTGGTGATGGTGACATCCATGCAGCCCATTCTGGCGGATCTCACAACAGAATGCTGGCGTAACGTAAGACAGCACGACAGAAGCCTTTAGGAAACCACTCGATAGGACCGGTCGGAACGGTTGAGTCGTTCAACACCGTCGTCCGTGACAGCAATGATGTCCTCGATGCGCATCCCCCAGTCGTCAGGGACATAGATGCCTGGTTCGATCGAAAAGACCATTCCAGGTTCGATCACCAGATCGTTCCCTTCGACGAGATAGGGATGCTCGTGGGTGTCCATCCCGATTCCGTGCCCGAGTCGGTGAATGAACAGCTCGCCGTATCCGGCTTCGACGATCAGGTCCCTGGCCACGGCATCGATCGACGCTGCCGTGACACCAGGTCGAACTGCCTCCACAGCAGCCGCTTGTGCCGCCTGGAGCACCTCGAACGCGTCATCGAAACCGTGGGGAGGCCGGTCGACCACGAACATGCGTGTTGTGTCAGAGCAATAGCCGTTCTGGTATCCACCGAAGTCGACGACAACTGCATCGCCGGACTCGATCACCCGATCTCCAGGTTCGTGATGTGGAGAGGCCCCGTTGGGACCGGACGCAACAATCCAGAAGTCCATGGTCTCATGTCCACCGGCGATGGTCCTATCGATCACTTCACGCGACACGTCTCTCTCAGTCCTGCCGGAGAAGCGAACCTGTGCCATCTCGTCCACAACAGCATCGACCGTGTGGGCTGCGTTCCTCAACGCTTCGATCTCTAGCGGCGATTTTCGGATGCGCAAAGCCGCCATCAGTTCGCTTGCGGGAGTGAAGTCGCGTGCGGTGTTCCGCTCCTGGAGTTGTAGGACGAAGCGCGACCACGTCTCGTCTCCCATCGCAACCGATGTTGCACCGTGCAGAAGCTGATCGATATAGGCGATCGGGTCATCTGACTCTGCCCAGCCGTACACATCGAACGCACCATCTACAACATCGACCCGTGGAGCTTCCAGACCGGGAACCACGAGCACAGGACGTCCGTTCGACGGAATGACGAGCATCGTCACACGCTCGAGCGGCATCGCGCGATATCCGGTGAGGTAGGGCAAGTCTGAACCAACCGAAACACAGAGGGCATCGACATTCCGATCGGCCATTGCGGCCTTGACGTTGCCGATCCGATCGGAGAAGTCGCTCACACAGCCGCCTCGAGTGCTTCACGTGCGTGGTACGAGCTTCTCACCAGCGGGCCGGACTCAACATGTGCCAGACCGAACGACTCACCTGCGATCTTGTAGTCATCGAATACATACGGTTGTACATACCTGTGGACCTTGCGATGGTGAGCCGTTGGTCTGAGATACTGACCGATCGTCACCACGTTCACGCCAACTGCGTTGAGATCTGCCAATGCTCCGATGATCTCCTCATCCGTCTCACCCATGCCAACGATGAGTCCTGACTTGACCGTCGACGATGGATTCGCCCACCTCGCCCTGGCGAGCAGCGTCAAAGACCTGGCATAGTTCGCACCCGTCCTGATCTCACGCTGGAGGCGAAGCACCGTCTCCGTATTGTGGTTCAGGACGGATGGCTTCGCACCGAGGACGATCTCGAGTGGGACCAGCTCGCCTTTGAAGTCCGGGATGAGCACCTCGACATCGCAGTCTGGGAGTCGCTCCTGTATCTCGTGAATCGTGCGAGCGAAGATCGTCGCGCCCCCGTCGTCGAGATCATCCCGGTTGACCGATGTCAGAACGGCATGATTGAGACGCATCGCTGCGATCGCCTCTGCAGCGCGCATCGGCTCGTCCTCGTCAACAGCTCCGGGTTTGCCCGTGTTGACGTCGCAGAACGAACATGCACGGGTACACGTCTCACCAAGCAACATCAGCGTGGATGTACCGGATGACCAGCACTCGTATATGTTTGGACAGCCAGCCTCTTCACATACCGTGTTGAGACCGAGTTCACTGTTGAGCTTCTTCAGCTCCTTGAACTTCGGATCGCGCAAGTCGATGCGGACCTTCATCCAGTCCGGCTTCTCGGGCTCGCCAGCGAGGAGACCCCTGATCATGAGAGGTACATCGGTCGCCGTCCTGGGACTGAACACACCGTCATCGACCATCCGATCGACCTCATAGCTCGACCGACCCGTTCCTCGAGAGAACGCACCAAGTTGGATCTCATTATCGTCGCTAACCGACAGAGCTTCGAGATGGGGAACGAGCAGATCGACGATCTCTTCGATCGAGATCGTGCGACCCAATATCTCGGATACGGACGTAACCGCTCTGTCGGTGATGCCACAGGGAACGATGTGACCGAAGTACGTCATGTCAGGGTCGATGTTGAGTGCGAATCCGTGGGTCGATACGCCCCTCGACACCCGTACGCCGATCGCTGCGACCTTCCCCGCCCCGGTCCACACACCTGTGTATCCCGTCTCCACCCACGCATCGATACCAAGATCTGCAAGCGTTGCAACGAGCACCTCCTCGATCCGTCGCACGTGACCGACCGCGTCGAATCCACCTTCGATATCCGGGATCGCCACGATCGGGTATCCAACAAGTTGCCCTGGTCCGTGGTACGTGATGTCACCGCCCCTGTCGACCTCACGGACGATCGCACCGATACCCGACAGCCGGGCGTCGGATATCTTCAGGTTCGAGCCGTCGCCATTACGCCCAATGGTGTAGGTGTGGGGGTGTTCGAGAAGCAGCACATAGTCGTCTTCGGTACGGCCGGATGTTCGACCTTCCCAGATCGCCTTCTGGAGATCCCACGCTTCCTCGTACGTCACGCGACCAAGCCACCGTGTCCGCAAGGTCTTGGTAACCGCGAGCGTCACGACAGCTCTTGCTCCCAGTCCCAGGTCTCGAGATTCTCCTTGATCCGCTTGAGAAACAGCACGGCCGTCGAACCGTCGAAGACACGGTGGTCCCAGCTCAACCCGAGATATCCAATGTGGTGGATCGCAAGACCATCGGACCCGTCCGGGAGCTCCACGACAACCGGCTTCTTCACCACGGTGTCCGTGCTGAGGATGGCGGCGGTGGGAGACGGGATGATCGGGACGCTCATGAATGACCCGAACGGTCCAGGATTGGTGATCGAGAAAGAGAATCCAGCGAGATCGTCAGGTCCCAGATTCCCGGCACGAGCATCGGTAGCCACGGAACGAATCGCCCTGGCAAGACCCTTAAGTGTCATGGAATCTGCGTTCCTCACGTTCGCAACAACAAGACCGGCCTGGTCAAGATCAACAGCGATCCCGAGGTGTACGTCTCGTGGAAACGACTGGGTTCCGGCCCCGATATCGAATAGCGAATACACTGCGGGGTACGCTGCGAGGGCGTCCATCGTTGCCCTCGCAATGAAGGGCAGGTACGTGAGCGAGAAACCTTCAGACGTCTTGAACGTGTCGCCGTGTCTCGCCCTCACGGATGCGACACGTTCGTAGTCGACCTCAACCGATGTCCATACATGGGCTGCCGACTGCTTCGCCTGCACGAGATTCTCGGCGATCCGCGCTCGGAGTCGTGGGATCTCACGGACGTCTCCAGGCCGTACCGAGTCTGAAGGACGAGGTGCCGATGGCCGGACGACCGATGCCGGTGTGGCTGAGGTTTGAGTTGCATCGGGCGCAGGGGAAACACGCCGGGCGGCGATGAACGCCTCGATGTCCTTTCGGGTGATCCTTCCACCATCACCGGTGCCAGGAACCATCGCTACATCAATGTTGTGTTCCGCCGCGAGCTTGCGTACCACCGGCGACAGCACCCCGCGTCTTGCCGTCTTCTCTGCGCTGACCTGTTGAACACTCGAAGCCGGCGACACCGTTGTCTCGACTGCTGGATGATCTCCGGCTGTCGGCTGCCGGCTGTCAACTGTCAACTGCTCTTCTGCTGGTGGCTGTTGGCTGTCAACTGTCGACCGATCTTCTGTTGCAGTCTGACCATCGTCATCCAGAATCGCCAAAGGCGTTCCCACCTCAACGGTTGTACCTGCCGGAACGAGGATCTCAACGAGAACACCGGAGGCTGGCGACGGGATTTCGGTATCGACCTTGTCGGTCGACAATTCCACGAGGATGTCGTCCTCAGCGACGTACTCGCCGATCTGCTTCACCCAGGCAAGGATGGTCCCCTCTGTGACCGTCTCGCCAAGCTGAGGCATCGTGATCGTGAAAGCCATCTGTGTGCTCCTTGTAACGCTCGTATGGAGAAACGTTCTGTTCGCGGTTCGTTGTCTAGTGCAATGGTTTGCCAGCCGAAGCGAGCAGAGTCTCACCGATCGCCTCGGCGATCGTTGGGTGTGCGTGGATAAAGGAGGCAGCTTCAGCGGGAAGTGCTTCCCATCCGACTGCATACATGAGTTCATGAATCAGTTCGCCGGCCCCGGGGCCGACAACCGTTGCGCCGACGATCGGGCCATCCGTTTCCGATACGATCTTCACAGTGCCTCCCACCTCGCCCTGGATGATCGCTCTGCCGATCCCCCGCATTCCATGTTCCGCCGTCTCGATCGATACACCGCTCTCGACCGCGGCAGCCTCGGTAAGTCCGACCCATCCGATCTCGGGATTCGTGTACACAACCATGGGGATCGCGTTGTAGTCCACAGCGGCACTATCACCGGTCGCGATGTGCGTAACCGCTGCAATGGCCTCAGCGAATCCGACATGGGCCAGTTGGGGTGTCCCTGCAACGACGTCACCCACGGCGTACACGCCCTCGGCGGTAGTGCGCATCGTGGCAGCATCGACGGAAATGAAACCGCGATCGCTGTGGACTCCAACCGCGGCTAGACCTACGTCTGAGGTGATCGGTGTACGACCCACCGCTACGAGCACGACATCGACTTCGACGGAATCGTCGCCGAAGGGCACAGTCACCGAGTCTTCTCCTATACGGGCAGGACCAACCCCGACACCCGTGTGGGCCTTGATCGACCGACGCCGGAAGGATCTCGCAAGAATCTTCGCCGCCTCCGGCTCCATTCCAGGTACAAGTTGGTCAAGCATCTCGAAGATGTGGACCTCGCTCCCGAGCTCGCCGAGGAATGATGCGAACTCGACCCCGATCACGCCCCCACCGATGATCGCCACGCGGCGCGGCTGCGTCGACCAGTCAAGCGCTTCGTCGGAGGTCACGATGTTGGTGCCGTCGATCTCGTAGCCGGGGATCGTCGCTGGTCCCGAGCCTGTTGCGATGATGATATTCCGAGCCTCGACGTCGGACACCGACCCATCGGATGCCTCGACGGAGACCGTACCCACACCGGTGATACGGCCGTGACCTTCGATCACGTCGACGCCTCGCGCCTTGAGCGTTCCGGAGAGCCCGTTTACAAGCAGTTCGACGACCTTCTTCTTGCGCTCAAGAGCTGTTGGCCAGACGAACTCCGGTGCTGAGGATTGCACGCCGAATTCAGCAGCGCCGGCAACGGTGGCGAACACATGAGAGGACTCGATCCATGTCTTTGCCGGGATACATCCCCGCAGAAGGCACGTGCCACCGACGCGATCCTTCTCGATCAACGCGACGGATAGACCGAAATTGTGGGCGTAGAGGGCCGAGGCGTATCCGCCCGGTCCCCCACCGATGATGGCGATGTCATACATAGACCGTCTGACTCCAGAGATCGATAGATGACGAAAGTTTAGCCGCCTGCGGGTCGCTCGCTCCGCAGGATCGATACGATTCCGACGTGCAAACTCGCTATCTCATCCTGGCGTCGCTCGCGGCGGGTCTGATCATCCTTGCCGCAACTGCAATCTGGTTCTCGACGCTGTGACATCCGTCACGATCCCGACCCCGGACGGCATCGAACTCGAAGGGATCCACGAACATGCGAGCGACTCGAGCGGCACGCTGGTGCTGTGTCACCCTCACCCTCAGCACGGCGGTACCATGCGGACCCCGATTCTTCACGCCATCAAGAAACGCGCCCTCATAGGCGGGCTGTCGGTTCTGAGGTTCAACTTCCGGGGTGTCGGTTCATCGACAGGTTCGTATGACTATGGAGAGGGAGAGATGCTCGACGTCGGCGCGGCGATCGACTTCGTGCGATCGTCGGGCAGCGATCCGTTGGCACTCTGTGGATGGTCCTTCGGTGCCTCAACGGCACTTCGCTGGCAAGCGATGAGCGGATCGGATCTCTCCTACGTCGGGATCGCTCCCCCCGTGGACGGCATCCTCTCACCGCCACTCCCTGCACCGGCAGAGCTCGTTCAAGGGAATCGATCGTTCGTGGTGGGGGTGCGGGACCAGTTCGTTGACGTCGACGCACTCCGAGAATACGCCGCGAGCATCGGTGCACGTATACAGACGTACCCGTCGAGTGACCATTTCTTCGTGAACAAACGCGACAAACTCGCCGACGATGTCGTCACGATGGTCCAACACTCCTAGGAGTCAGAAGGGCCGAAAACCGCGGTTTCGTGCATCCGATATCGAGTCTGGAGCGAAGGTTTGCAACATCTTCGCCTCGACGAGTCTCTCTTCGGCTACCCGTTCGGATAGTTCAACGAACTGGTCGTCATCGTCGCAGTCGTACACCCGCATATCGTCGCGTGTTCCAACGTACCGGTGCTCTTCGAATCTCGAAAGCCGTGCCATCAACTGCCTCGCGTCACAGACAACGATAGCGCGTCAGCCGTGAACGAAGGACAGTGTTCCCGTCGTGATTCCCGATGCAACCGGGTCAAGCCGAATCTCACCTGAGAGGCTTTCACCACGGAACGCGATCGTCCACGTTCCGGCCGTCCCCGCCGATTCCACTACCTGATAGCCGGACCCGGGGAGATTGGCTGTATAGAAACCCGCCACCGCATCGACATCGGCTGGATAGGTCGCAACGACCTCGGTGAGATTCCGAGATCCAGCCATCATGGTTGCGCCGACAACAGCTGATTCGGGCATCGGGAAGGTGGTCGGTATCGACGGAGGCATCGATCCTCTGCCGAACTCGAGCTCCGGCATGGCGAATGTGGATGTTGGTGCGCTTGGTGGCACAACCGAACCGCTGCTGCCGAAGGACGAACACGAGGTGATGACAGCCGCGCTCAGGATGAGTACGGATTTCAACATCCATCGAGTTGTCATTGGCGATTCCCCATCGCAGCGTACAGAGTGAGTGTATGACAGGGATTCAATTGGCGGTCTCGATCACGACGATCCGATCGCATGCGATGTCAGTCGACCTCGTCAGGATTCACGGGCTCTCCGACCGCACCGATCGCCTCGAGGTAGGCAGCCTGAAGATCAAGAACGGCGTAGATCTGGTCGGGCTCATACGGGTAACCGAACTCGAGCGATCTCTCTTGAGCGTACGCCGCAGCGGCCCTGCCACCCACGATCGGTGCGCCATCCTCTCTCCACAGGTCAGGCTGCTGGAGGTAGTGCATCTCCCATTCGAGGATCCGGCGAATGTCGTCACGTGATAGACCGTGACGGTTCTCCCCCAGACTCAACCAGATGAACTCGATCGAGTCCTCTACACCGTAGATCGCCTCGCGACTGGTCATCCTCTTTGACTCTTGCCAGAACATGGCGACACCGAATGCAAGAACGACGGCCATCATCACAGCGAAGAACAGGGGTCCATTCATGACCAGGAGCGTAGGGCAACGCTGGAGGTGTCTTCGCCCGCCGTCTGGCCCGTGTGAGGGGTGCTACTTGACAACAGGCACTGGTACCTTGCAAAGGCAGATTCGATAGGAGTCACATGCCGTTCGAAACCATGAGAACGTTCTTCGCTCTTGCCGCTCTCGCTGTGAACATTGCGACGATTGCCCTCCTCATCATCGGCCTCATCGGTCGCAAGAAGGACCACAGCCCCTTCGCATTTCTGGAAGGCACGACCATGTGGCTTGCGGGCGGGATCGCCCTCGCCTCCACTCTGGGAAGCCTGTACCTGTCCGAGATCGTCCATCTCATCCCATGCAAGTTCTGCTGGTACCAGCGGATCGCCATGTATCCGATCGCGCTGATCCTCCTCCTGGCGGCGGCCCGCAAGGATGCGAAGGCAAGGCTCTACGCTGTGAGCCTCGCTGTGATCGGCGCCGGCATCGCTGGCTGGCATCGCCTCATCCAGTCGTATCCCTCCCTCGAATCCGGATCTTGCGCGGCAACCGGGCCACCATGCAGCGCACCGTATATCAAGGAGTTCGGGTTCGTCACGATCCCGTATATGGCGCTCTCGGCATTTCTGTTGATCATCGTCCTGATGTGGGCTGATCGACTCAATGGTGATAGTGCCCGTTCGATACCACCATCCGACCAAGCCTGATAATTCAAGGAGACTCACATGGCGAAAACGGGTACAGGGAGCAAGACCGGCATCATCGCTGGTGTCATCGGTGCCGGTCTGGTACTGCTTCTCATCTCTGCCGTGCTATTCGGTAACAGTGAGGTTGGCTCCGAGTTCGGAGAACCCACGATCGAAGGTGTATCGCTTCCGCCGATGCCTCAGAACGTATCACAGGACGCGTCCGCCAACGGCCTCACAGCGCCGACGCTCAGCGGTGTCGACTACAGCGACACTCCTGTCGTCATCGGGGACGACGGTCGGGCGAAGGGTGTGGTCTTCCTCGCTCACTGGTGCGGAAACTGCCAGCAGGAAGTCCCACGTGTCCAAGCATGGATCGATGCAGGTGGCGATGTCGAGGACGTCGACCTGTACTCGGTGACCACCTCAGTCAATTCGGGTCGACCGAACTACCCACCATCGGCCTGGCTCGAGAGTGAAGGCTGGACGGTCCCGGTGGTCCGGGATGATCAGGCGGGCTCGGCGCATCGGGCGTACGGGGGCGGTGGCTTCCCGTATTGGGTCTTCACGAACTCCGACGGCACGGTAGCCATGCGGGTCGCCGGACAGATTCAAACACCAGAACTCGTCGCCATCCTCGAATCGCTCAGCTGAGTGACATCATGAGCACCGAAAGGGTATTCGCATCTCCGGCCTTCGTCGTCGACCGCATCGTCGTCGGGACGATCGATAACAATGTCTTCGTCATCACCGATTCCGCAACAGGCGATGCGCTCCTCATCGACGCCGCTGACGAACCAGCGAACATACTCTCCATGGTCGATGGCGTTGCCGTCACGGCGGTGTTCACCACCCATGGCCACTGGGACCATCATCAGGCCATCCCGACCGTCACGGACGAACTCGGTGTGCCGTTCATGATCCATGTGCTCGACGCAGCGATCGCCGGCAAGGATGTGGATGTCGAAATCGAGGCTGGCACGCTCAAGATCGGGGAGACGACAGCAACCGTTGCCCTCACTCCCGGCCACACACCAGGCTCGGTATGTCTCATCCTCGATGGGGTGGTATTCACCGGAGACACACTCTTTCCCGGCGGACCCGGCGCTACCCGTTTCGAACACAGCTCATTCGCTACGATCATCCAATCGATAGAAGCCGAGTTGTTCACGCTTCCGGATACAACGGTGGTATTGCCAGGGCACGGCGAATCGACGACGATTGGGACCGAGAGACCGCAACTCGCCGAATGGATTGAGCGCGGCTGGTGACAAGGAGCGCATCGTGGAACTAGGACTGTTCGTTGAACCACAGATGGGCGGCTCGTATCGACGACTCGTCGAGCTCGCTCGCTGGGCTGAAGGGTTCGGACTCGATGTCTTTGCGCGTTCCGACCACTTCCTCCACATGGAGCACTCCGCTGACGCGACGGATGCGCTGGTGACTCTTGGGGGGCTAGCACTTGAGACGGACACGATCCGCCTGGCAACGCTGGTCTCACCGATCACCTTTCGTCACCCTGGGATCATGGCGAAGGCAGCAACCACGATCGATGAGATGTCGGGTGGACGCTTCACCCTTGGTGTGGGAACCGGGTGGATGGAGTCCGAGCACGAAGCGTTCGGCCTGGACCTCCCACCTCTCAAGGAGCGATTCACACGACTCGAGGAAGCTCTCGTCTATATCAGGGCTGTCTTTTCTGGGGGCGGAGACCTTTCGGGTGAGTACTACTCGCTGAGTCACGACACGATCGCACCCCAGGCCTCTCCAGGACTCGAGATCGTCGTGGGAGGTGGTGGGCCTAGAAAGACCCCAAGGCTTGCTGGCGCTTACGCCGATGAGTACAACATGTTCGTAACCGATGGCGAAACGCTCGAGCAAAGACTTTCGGTGATGCGTGATGCTGCAACGGCTGCCGGCCGAGATCCCGAGGACATCCTGATCTCGTTCGCTGGCCCGAGCTTCGTGTACGAGTCCGAGAAGGACCACGAGGCAGCACTCGTCGAGCGGGGTGCCAAACGAGACATGTCACCGCAGGAGTATTCGGCCTTCCTGGATGCACGATCCGTGCCCCACGGCACGCCAGACCGTGCCGCCGATGCGATCACACAGATGGCTTCGTGGGGTGTTGGCCGGTTCTACGTTCAGGACATCTCCCCGCTCGATGACATCGACATACCGCATCTCGAAAGGATCTTCGCCGCACTCAAGAGCTGAAGGAATCGACGAGGACCCTATAGGCAGGATCAGTCTGCAGCACTCGTTGACGCACTTCACTGAAAACTGTCAACTGTGAACTCCCTCCTCCCATTACACTCATGGCCATGTTGCAAACTCCTGCCGACCAGCCCCTCCTCGTGATCGACGATCTCCACGCATCCGTCGAGGACATTCAGATTCTCAAAGGTGTCAGCCTGACAATCGCGCACGGCGAAACCCATGCGATCATGGGTCCGAATGGATCCGGCAAGTCAACGCTTGCGAACGTTCTCCTCGGCCATCCGAGCTACGAAGTCACGCGCGGAACGATCACGTACAAGGGCGAGGACATCACCAACATGGCGACCGAGGCCCGCGGTCAGGCAGGAATGTTCCTCGGATTCCAGTACCCCGAGGAGATTCCGGGTGTATCGATGGTGAACTTCCTTCGGGCCGCGTTGTCCAACCGGACGGGTACCGACTACACGGTGCTTGAACTCCGACTCAAGGTGATGGAGGCGATGAAGGAACTCGCCATGGACTCGTCGTTCGCAGACCGTTATCTCAATGAGGGGTTCTCGGGTGGTGAGCGAAAACGCAATGAGGTACTCCAGATGGCGGTGCTGGAACCCGACTTCGCCGTCCTCGACGAGACCGACTCAGGACTCGATATCGATGCGCTCAAGATCGTGGCTGAAGGTGTGGAACGCCTCAGAAACGACGAGCGTGGGTTTCTGATCATCACCCACTATCAGCGGATGTTGGACTACATCACTCCAGATGTCGTCCATGTGTTCCTCGATGGAACCATTGTCGAATCCGGCGAGGCATCACTTGCCGACCGGATCGAAGAGACCGGATACGATGCCTACCGGGCAGAAGCGGTTTCTGGGTGACCGACCTGCGGAGCCTGCGCTCGGACTTCCCGATCCTCTCGCGTTCCATCAACGGTCACCCGCTCGTCTACCTCGACTCAGCAGCCACCACGCAGAAGCCAGTGGCTGTTCTGGATGCGATGGAGGCGTACTACCGAACTTCGAATGCCAATGTCCACAGGGGTGCCCACACCCTCGCGGCTGAAGCTACGGAGCTCTACGAAGGCGCTCGGTCGAAGGTCGCCCGCTTCATCGGAGCAGACCCTGCACAGACCGTCTTCACACGAGGTACAACCACCGCCATCAACCACATAGCGTACGGCTGGGGACTCGACCGCCTGAAACAGGGTGATCGGATCCTCGTCACGATCGCAGAGCACCACGCGAACATCGTCCCATGGCAGATAATCGCAAGGCATACCGGAGCGGAGCTCGTCTACCTTGAACTTACCGACGACTACACAGTGGATATCGGCGAACTGGAGTCCGTGATCGACGACCGGATCAAGATCGTCTCGTTCTCTGGAATGTCGAACGTAACGGGCGCTCTCGGACCCATAGATGTCCTCTCTCAGGCAGCCCGGTCTGTAGACGCTCTCGTCGTGCTCGACGCTGCACAGCTCGTACCTCATCAGCCCGTCGACGTGAACCAGATCGATGTCGACTTCCTTGCCTTCTCCTCACACAAGATGCTCGGCCCAACCGGAATCGGCGCAATGTGGGGCAAACCAGAGCGGCTTGAGGAGATGGAACCAACCGAGGGTGGTGGTGAGATGATCAACATCGTTGAACGTCATACGTCAACCTGGGCACCCGTCCCCCACAAGTTCGAAGCGGGAACGCCACCGATCGCAGAGGCTGTCGGATTCGGTGCCGCGGTCGACTATCTCGATGCCATCGGGATGGATGTGATCGCTGCGCATGAGCGCGACCTCACCACGTATGCGCTCGAGAAACTGTCCGAGATCCCCGATCTGCGCGTCTATGGGCCCAAGGACGCAACCAAACGAGGAGGGGCCGTGAGTTTCGAGTTGGCAGACATTCATGCCCATGACATTGCCACCATCCTCGACCAGGACGGGATCGCGGTTCGTGCGGGTCACCATTGCGCGAGACCCCTGATGAAGTACCTCGGTGTTCCTGCAACGGCCCGAGCATCGTTCTATCTCTACAATGTCCCTGAGGAGGTCGACGCCCTCGCTGAAGGTCTCCTCAAGGCAAGACAGATCTTCGGGCTGTCGTAATCTCAACCGATCCATGCCAGATACACTCTGACATTCACCGATACTTGGAAACAACGAGCCATGTCACAACTAGATGAGCTGTACAGAGAGGTCATTCTCGACCACTACCGCAACCCCAGAAAGCGGGGCACCCTCAACGGAGCCCATGTCCACGCTGAGGGCAACAATCCATCCTGTGGCGACGAGTTCTCGATCGACGTCGCGATCGAAGACGGAAAGATCACCGATGCGGCGATGCAGGGCCAAGGCTGCTCGATATCACAGGCGAGTGGATCGATGATGATGGATGCAATCATCGGGAAATCGCTTGCGGAGGTCAGCGACCTCACGACGAAGTTCAAGACCATGATGACGATCGAAGAGGGCGAGAATCCCGTCGATCCTGACCGCCCAGGTTCCGTCCTCGGAGATCTCGAGGCGCTGCAGGGAGTTCGGAAATTCCCGGTTCGCATCAAGTGTGCTGATCTTGCATGGGCCACACTCTCTGATGCACTTGAGCAGGCCGAGAAGGCTTCGTGACGGGCTATTCGCCCACAACAGCTCTCATCGTCGTTGATGTGCAAAACGATTTCGCTCACCCGGATGGGTCCCTCTTCGTGACGGCCGCACCAAGGATCCTGCCGTACATCAACTCGCAGATCGATCACGCCACCTCGGCTGGTGCTCTTGTCGTCGCTTCCCAGGACTGGCATCCAGCCTCGACACCCCACTTCGCAAAGGACGGGGGAATCTGGCCTGTACATTGCGTAGCCGATACGTGGGGCGCAGACTTCCACGAAGATCTCATTGCACCTACGACCGTAGTTCGGAAGGGGACTTCGGGAGAAGATGGCTACTCAGCGTTCACCGTGAGGGATGCTGTTTCGGCTGCGGAAGCGCCTACCGGGCTCGGTCGAACCCTATCAGAACGTGGTGTCACGGATGTCTATGTCCTGGGTCTTGCAACCGACTACTGCGTCAAGGAGACAGCAATAGACGCAACCCGATACGGCTTCAGCGCGGTGCTCCTTGCAGATGGCATCGCTGCCGTCGACATCGATCCAGGCGATGGGGCTCGAGCGTGCGCCTCAATGATCGCGGCGGGCGTAGCTATCCACTGAAGTCACCGGGTGATAGCGCCCTTTTCACGACAGCTTCGATCTCCTCGTCGCTGACGGGCTCCCTCAAGACCATGACTTGAAACCACAGCATGGACGCGATCGCCCGCACCGCTGCATCGGGATCGACACCCGCTGCCACGATCCCCGATTCCTGGGCGGTCGATACGATCGTCGCAGCCCGTGAAAGGCGGCTCTGCCAGAATCGCTGCACGAGTGAGACGAATGTCTCCTCGTTCGGGCGCCCAAGCGCAGCAGCAGCGACGGCCCGCCCGACGGGATCCTCGATGTTCACCACGATGGACCTCGCCATCCGCGCAAGATCCGCGTACGGATCTCCCGTCACCACGAGCGGTATGGCTTCTTCAGCACGATCGGCAATGACAGCGAAGAGCACGGCGTCTACCGACCCCCACCTTCGATAGATCGTCGTCTTGTGTACACCCGATCGATTCGCGATCGCATCGATCGTCAGGCGGTCGTATCCACTCGACTGCAG
This sequence comes from Actinomycetes bacterium, assembly GCA_023336815.1. GTDB lineage: Bacteria > Actinomycetota > Acidimicrobiia > Spongiisociales > UBA5794 > JAMBLL01. Next base: position 24,373 of record JAMBLJ010000013.1, on the reverse strand, counting down.
TACCCGGAGCGTTGCATCGAACACGGCACGGCTCGTTCTCTCCGTACGCCCCCCTGGGCGTTGCATCTTGTGTGTCATGACAGTACCTTAACACAACTTTTAGTTGCATTAGCGTTTGAGATCGATGTAGGCTCGAACTGAACCAACAGAACATAGGAACCACACCATGCAAGAGATACGCACCTCCACTTCCATCGATGCAAGTCCGGACATCGTTTGGGACATCCTCATGGATTTCGCCTCCTACCCCGAGTGGAATCCGTTCGTCACATCGATTGCTGGCGCACCGTCGACGGGGGCACCACTGACCATCGAACTCTCGAGGGAGGGAAAGAAGCCAATGGAGATCTCCCCCACGGTCGTCAAGGCCGATGCACCTACCGACTTTTCGTGGGTCGGTTCCGTGGGAGTGAAGGGACTGTTCGACGGTCACCACCGATTCAATCTCGCTGCCACAACGTCAGGGACGACGCTCACTCATTACGAGGAGTTCAGTGGCGTCCTCGTTCCGGTCGTGCTTCTCGCGATCCGTAAGAGCACAACCGCTGGATTCGAAGCCATGAACAAGGCTCTCAAGCAACGGGCAGAAGCGACGACCGGTTAGGGCCTTGCCTGAGCTATCAGGTCCCGCTGCAAACGCTTGACCGATTCGGTGACCGACACGTGGTATCGATGAGGATTGATCAGCCTCCGCACACCAACATCGAGTCGCTCGAGATCCCTGAGACGACGCGATCGCAATTCTTCGAGATCGGGCGAGCCATCCCGACGTAGGCCGTCGGCATACACCTCGTTGAGCAGGGCCTCGACCTCCACGGACGGCGCTGTGTGCACGACACGATCGACACCGATTCGGTGGGGATGGAACACGTGAAGCGACTGACCTCTCCGGAGTACCTGAGAGGCGCTCGCGACAACATCGACCGTCGCCAGCCCCCGCTCGTCGTACACGCGCCACACACGCTTATCACCAGGGATCGGCATCTTTTCCGGTGTGTCAGAGATCTTCATCGCTGGTTTCCAAAGACCGTCATCGTCGATAGCGACGAGTTTGTACACACCGCCGAGCGCCGGGTACCCGTGAGATGCGATGAGCCTCGTCCCGACTCCGAACATCAGCCTCGATGTCACATCTGCAGCTACGAGGTCGTACTGCGGAGCCTCCTCTTCGATCTGGGCTCTGATCTGCCACATAGCCATCTCGTCGAGATCCGATGACAGGACGATGGCGACATCTTGGAATCCGGCGTCGTTGAGCATGCGTGCGGACCGCACGGCCAGATGGGCGAGATCACCAGAATCGAGGCGGATTCCAACCGGATCGTGACCGCGGTGCCGCAGCTCGTCGAACACCGCAATAGCGTTGGGAATACCACTTTCGATGGTATCGATCGTGTCTACGAGCAGAACACATTCGTCGGGATACATCTCCGCGTACGCCCTGAATGCGGCTCGTTCTCCTTCACCCAGAGCCATGAAGAGCTGAACCATCGAATGACCGTGTGTACCCGCAGGTGATGAGCCAAGCAACCGCGACATGCCAATGTTGGAGCTCGCATGAGCGCCACCGATCAGCGCGGCCCTGGTGCCTGCATTCGTCCCTGTATCGGGGCCTCGTCTCATCCCGAACTCGAGAACCATTCCTCCTCTGGCCTGTTCGGCAACTCGCGATGCCTTCGTGGCGATGAGGGTTTGATAGTTCAGATGGTTCAACAGCGATGTCTCAAGGATCTGGGCGATAGCAAGCGGGCCCTCGACGATCGCGATCGGCTCATGTGCGTGGACGACCCTCCCCTCGGGGATAGCCTTCACCGTGACGCTTCCGAAACCATCCTCCCCTTGAAGCCAGGCAAGAAAGCCGTCGTCGAAGCGACGCTTGCCAGTCACGTCTCGCTGCTCACGCAGGACCTCCAGGTCTTCCGACCGCACCGAGGTCGACTCGATCCAGTCGAGCAACCATCCCAGACCGGCCGTTATGACATATCCAGCTTTGTGTTCTCCGTAGTCGGGATATCGCCGAAAGAAGTAGTCGAACTGTGCGCGACGTTCTGCAAGTCCGCGCTTCCAATAGAGCTGCGCCATTGTCAGCTGGTACTGGTCTGTGAAGAGGAAACCTTCGGTCAGGTCACGTCGATCGCGCTGCATCCTCCAACGATACCCACCTGACGGCCCATGGCTCCTCACCGTCAGCCATCCACCGTCTGTTGTCTGTTGTCTGTTGTCTGCTAGACCTAACCCACTACTCCACCTTCGGTCATCGGGCGCAGATCAAGTGCCGCATTGAGTTCGTCCTCAGGGAGCACGTCGAGCTCGAGTGCGACCTCGCGCACGCCACGTCCCTCCTTGAATGCCTTCTTTGCAACCTCTGCCGATTTGTCATAGCCGATGACAGGTACAAGTGCGGTGATGATGATCACGTTCTGCTCGAGCAACCACTTGGCCCGCTCTGCGTCTGCCTCGATGCCATCGATCATCTTCTCCCGCATCACGTTGGCGGCACTTGTCAGCAGATCGATCGACTCAAGAAGGTTGTGGGCTATCAACGGCATCATGACATTCAGCTCGAAGTTCCCATTGGCTCCACCCCAGGTGATGGCGGTGTCGTTTCCAATGACCTGACTTGCGACCTGCATCATCATCTCGGAGATGACCGGATTGACCTTGCCTGGCATGATCGAGCTTCCCGGTTGGAGAGACGGCAAGATGATCTCAGCGATACCGGTACGAGGACCGCTCGATAGCCAACGAAGATCGTTGGCTATCTTGAACAGAGACACAGCAACGGTCTTGAGAGAACCCGAAGCATTCACCGCTGCGTCCTTGGCGGCCTGGGCCTCGAAGTGGTTAGGAGCCTCCACGAAGTCGTAGCCAGAACGGCGAGCCATCTCGGCGATGGTATCGGCAGGGAATCCCTCCGGTGCGTTAATTCCGGTGCCCACAGCCGTACCTCCTAGGGCCAGCTCGAGTAGCTCAGGAAGGATCTTCCTCACACGCTGTGCCCCGTATTGGACCTGAACCGCGTACCCCCCGAACTCCTGGCCTAGCCGAATCGGAGTCGCATCCATGAGATGGGTGCGACCGGACTTGAGGATGTCATCGAATTCGACAGCCTTGGCCTCAAGCGAGGCCGAAAGTGCGTCGAGCGCGGGTAGCAAGTTCTGTTCGATGCCAGCCACAGCAGCGACGTGGATAGCCGTGGGAATCGTGTCATTCGACGACTGACCTGCATTCACATGGTCGTTCGGATGAACCAACTTCGATCCGAGCTCCGAACCAAGAATCTCCGACGCTCTGTTGGCTATGACCTCGTTCGCGTTCATATTGGTTGATGTCCCGGAACCGGTCTGGAATATGTCGAGCACGAAGTGGTCGTCGAGGCTGCCATCCATGACTTCCTCAGAAGCCGAGATGATCGCATCGGCCTTCTCGACGTCGATGGAGCCCATCTCCTTGTTGACCACAGCTGCGGATGCCTTGAGCAACCCGAGCGCCCAGATGAAGGTGCGACCGAATCGCAGGTTCGATATCGGGAAGTTGTCGACCGCTCTTTGCGTCGATGCTCCGTAGTACGCCCCGTCAGGTACGGGAACCTCACCCATGGAATCACGTTCCATACGCATGTGCTGTCTCCTCAGATCGATTGATCACATGTCCAAAGAATAGTGAGCCTGTGGCTCAGGTATTCGTCCCTCAACCCATTCTGTGGGCTAGGTTGTGCATATATGCACAATGGAACCCTGGGTACGCGTTTTCAGCTGTTGAGGGCTGCGGTGACGGCACTGGCGAACGTCTCGCCGACGTCGGCGTCGATACGGAGGGTGACGTGGGGCGAGCCATCATGATCGGTTGTCCCCCGGTTGATGATCACATACGGCGCGCCCTGGCGAGCCGCATGGAGTGGGATCTCTGCAGCGGGATACACCGATAGCGTGGTACCCATCGCGATCACCAGGTCGCACGACTCCGCCGCCTTCTGTGCGCTGCACATCGTCATCGGATCCAGTGCCTGACCAAAGCTGATCGTTGCTGGCTTGAGTAGGCCGCCGCAACGACACCGAGGAGGGATCCGCGTTGCGGCGAACTCAGCGAAAGTCGACGAAGCGGGAACTCGCTCTGAACAGTCCAAACAGCCGGCCTCGCGGGCGGTCCCGTGGACCTCGATAACTTTGTCGGGAGGCGACCCGGCTATCGAATGGAGACCATCGATATTCTGAGTGACGATCGCCTCCACCTTGCCTGCCTTGTCGAGTTCTACGCATGCGCGATGTACCTTGCCTGGTTGCGCAGCCTCGATCGAAACGGCGGATCTGATCTTCTGATCCCAGTACTCAATCCGCGCCGTCTCCGAGGCCACGAAATCTTGATATTGAACCGGTCTCTCGGTCTTCCACACTCCCTGGGGTCCCCGAAAGTCGGGTATCCCGGTCTCCGTCGAGATGCCAGCTCCCGTGACGAGGAGTATCGCCTTCGCCTCGAAGATGAGCACAGCGAGTTCGTGTGTCTGATCGTTCACATCGCCATTGTTGCAGGCGATCGTCGGAAAGTATCGGGTGCTGCTGCACGTTGTCACGGCATGCAATAGTCAGCACAATCGAGCGAGAACTGTGTGGGGATCGCGCTCCGCCCACCGAGATGCCCCGATCCTGCTGAGGAGGCGCGACCCGTTGCCGGGTGTCACCGCGGCCGAGCTTGGAAGGCTTCTCGAATGCTGTCTTGATGCGAATGGGTCAGCGACGTACGTCAGCAGGACCCATCGAGGTCACATACAAGTCCGGCAGCGAACTCTGGGTAGTTCTTTGTGATGAGGCCGTTGAGCCTCTCGGCAACACGTTCGAACGGGGCGTATCCGAGACTCAAGGGCACCGTTGTAGCTCCATCCCGCAACAGAAGTGTTGGGAAACCGGTCACTCCGAGCCACTGAGCTTCCACAAAGTCCTGCTCCGTTGCTGCGACCATCTCCGGCGAAGCTATGGCCGCAACGAACGCATCAGGATCAACCGGATAGTCAGCCACGAGATCGCGGTAGACGACAGGATCGGTCACATCGACTCCCTCTGCGTAGAACGCGCGCTGCACGGTTCCGAGGAATCGGAGGGTGTCATTCGGTGACACGGACCGCATCGTGACAACCGCTGTGTCGGGAACCAGCGTGTCATACATCCAATCCGAACGTTCGATGCCACGCAGATCGAACGGTTGACCGGAGGCCGATGCCACCTGCTGCCAATGATGTTCAAGAAGTGAACGAATTCGCTCGATCGGTTCGGCCCTCTCACCAGGTCTGAGACCGCCGATGATCGTCCGCACCTCGATGTCGAACGAATCGTCGAGCTTCTCGATTACCGGTGCGAACCCCCAGCACCATGAGCACATAGGATCCGCAACGTATACGAGTTCGGGGGGTGGCACCGCGTCAGTTTCCATGCCCACCGTTCAACCAGCGGCTGCGACCTGATATTCCGTGTAGCCCGAACCTTCGAGTTCTTCGGCGATCTCCGGACCACCGGATCTGACGATCTTTCCCGCGACCATGACATGAACCTTGTCGACCGACATGTACCTCAGGATCCTGCTGTAGTGGGTGATGATGACAACACCGAGGTCCTCGCTTCGCAACGCTTCGACCATCGCAGCGACCTCTCGTACCGCATCGATGTCGAGACCAGAGTCGATCTCGTCAAGGATCGCGACCTTTGGGTTGGCCACACCAAGAAGATACATCTCAGATCGCTTCTTCTCGCCGCCAGAAAGACCGACGTTGAGGGCCCGTGATCTGAACGGCTCCATCGAGAGACGCTCCGACGTCGCCGCGATCCGACCACCGAATCCTGGATCCTCCGGGTTGCTCTCTGCCATGGCCGTCGTAAGGAGATCGAGGGAGACGCCAGGAACCTCGATCGGGTACTGGAACGCCTCGAAGAGACCTGCTCGCGCCCTTTGATCCACGGTCATCCCTGACAGGTCGACACCGTCGATGAAGGCGTCGCCCTCGACGTTGTAGTCGCTCTTGCCCATCAGTACGTGGCTCAAGGTTGACTTGCCGGACCCGTTGGGACCCATGACAGCGTGGACCTCACCGAATGGAACCGTAAGATCCACACCGGTGAGGATCTCGAGATCACCGATCCGAGCTCGCAAGTTGCGTACTTCAAGTGCGTAGCTCATCGATCATCCTCGCTGGAGTTGCTGGTGATGTACAGATCGCCGTTCCGGACATGAGTTGTATACGTCCGTACGGGTTGGGTGGCTGGCAATGTCAGCGCCGCACCGCTCTGGATATCGAACGATGCACCGTGCCTTGGACATTCGATCTCTCCATCGAAGACATCGCCTTCGCTGAGCGACGCTTCGGCGTGAGAACATCGATCTGCAATCGCGTACACGGCGTTATCGATGCAGAACACCGCAACCGCTGTCCCTCCGACGTCGACGACCGTGCCAGCGTCGGAAGAGAATCCCTCAACCGGACCAACGTTGATATCGCTCATACTCTGCCCTCTTGCTGAGCAACGATGTACTTGTTGTTGATCCGCTCACGAGCCCATGCCGCGACGTGTTCATCTGGGATCTGTTCAACGACCTCTTCGAAAAATCCGTGAACCTGCAGGCGATCGGCGTGCTCGGGCGTCAGTCCTCGGGACATCAAGTAGTAGCGCTGATCCTCGTCAAGAGGTCCGATGCTTGAGCCGTGACCGCACTTGACGTCGTTGTTGAGAATCTCGAGATTGGGAACCGATTGGGCAGCTGCGCCCTCAGACAGGATCAAGTTCCGGTTGGTCTCGAAGGACTCCGTCCGTTGGCCAGTTTCTTCGATGCGGATCATGCCGGTGAATACTGAGAGCGCCGTGTCAGCAACGGCTCCCTTGAGGAACATATCGGCGCGAGTATTCGTGCCGATATGGTTCATGAAGTACCGGTAGTCCAGCGTCTGGTTTCCTTCACCAAAATACGCACCGTATATCTTGGCGTGCGAACCATCACCGATGTAGTCAACATCAAGATGAAGCCGCCCAACCTTGCCGCCGAGTCCGATCTCGCTAAAAGCAAGACCAGAGTCGCGACCGAGACGGATCGTACATCGACCGATCGCACGTGTTGCATAGTTCCAGTCCTGGATGATGCTCAGCGTGAGTCGTGCGTTGTCACCGACGTTCGCTGTCACCCTTGGCACCGTCACGGCTGGCTGATCCGAGTTGGAGGACATTCGCACGACAACTGTTGCATCACTTCCTGGCGCAACATCTACGTGTACCCCTGGAAATGTGGTTGCCGTCGAGGTGGATTGTATGTCAACAAAGACGGGCTGCGTCAGGAGCTCCTTGCCGAGATACGCTGTGCCAGGAGCGTACGCGACGAAGGCGGTGGAGAAGAGGTCGTCTCCATCGACGGAGACCGTTTCCTCGTTACGTTCACCGATCGATTGCACGCCGTCGGTGACGATGAACCCGTCAACGATTGTGACGACGGTGCCATGCCAACCAGCAACGATCGCATCGCTCGAGGCAACACCCGGTGTGGATGGCGCAGAGTCAAGATCTGGATCGAACGAGAGGTCAAGATAGCGCCAGTTCTCCTCGCGCTCCGATGGCATCGCAAGGGTCGGCAACAGTTCCAGAGCAGCGGTCCGCTTCTTCGCCATCCAGGCGGCGTCGTTGGAACCAGTGAGTGTGGGGGGCACAACAGTCCTTCGTGAGTTCGGGGTCAGGATACCCCTGCCCTGCAAGCAATCGACCGGTTTCCACCATGGCCGTGTGTGTATCTCAGTGAAGGTAAACGAGTACCTCACCTACCGTTCCCATCGACATCACGATCGAGGCAGCCCGGTAGGACCCGTTGCCCGAGGAGGTCAAGATCCATGCGCACCAACACCATGCGCTTCAGCGCGCTCATCGCAGCCGCACTCATCGCTACCGCGGGCGCTCAGTCGCTCGTCTTTCCCCAGCCAGCACTCGCCGAGAACGAGGAAGCGAGGTTCGCCCTCGCAACGTTTCCCGTCGATTCATCGAATGTGAGGTTCTCCGATACCTGGGGAGCATCTCGCTCTGGCGGCAGACGCCACAGCGGCACCGATATCGTGAGCGAGCGAGGAACGCCTGTGGTTGCAGTGGCCGATGGCACCATTGTGAAAATGGGCCTCCACCGGCTCTCCGGCTACTACCTGGTCGTCGAACACAAGGATGGTTGGATCTCTTCGTATCTCCATCTGAACAACGACACCGTGGGTACCGACGACGGCGAAGGGGGACCATGGACAGCGTTCTTTCCCACACTCGTAGAGGGCCAGGAAGTGTCAGCTGGTGATGTGATCGGGTACGTTGGCGACTCGGGGAACGCAGAAAATACGACGCCGAACGTGCATTTCGAGATCAAACACGAGGACACGAAAGAGAACCCCTACCCCCTCCTGACGGACGCACTGGACCGAAGGCTGGTCCCATGGATCCTCTTCACCGGACCTCGCTGACCGCCTTGAGCGCACTCGTGAACACGGCATCGAGCATCTCCTCCGTCAACCGACCCGTGAACGTGTTCTGCTGGGAGACGTGATAGCTCATCACGATGGAACGATCACCGAGAGTGACCTCTCGGCCATGACCAAATTTTGGACGTGGCTTCGGTAGGTCCTCGCCTGTTCTGTGCAGATGGGACCACAAGGCGTGATACCCGATCTGTCCGAGCACCACGAAGACAGTCACGTTCGGCAACAGAGCCAGCTCGGCATCGAACCATGCTGCGCAGTTCGAACGTTCCTCCGGGGTCGGTTTGTTCTCTGGAGGGGCACAACGCACCGGCGCCGTCACCCACGCACCATTGAGTTCAAGACCATCATCTGCTGAGACGGATGCCGCCTGATTTGCAAGACCCGCGCGGAACATCGCCCTGTACAACCAGTCGCCCGAACGATCACCGGTGAACATACGCCCCGTTCGATTGGCACCGTGGGCTGCCGGAGCCAGACCGATGACAGCGATCGATGCCCATGGATCGCCGAAACCTGGAACAGGTCTCCCCCAGTAGTCATCGTCGATGAACGAAGCACGCTTCGTGACGGCGACCTCTTCCCTCCAGGCAACAAGCCTGGGACACGCGCGACAGCTGAGGAGGGACTTCTCAAGCACTTCCAGTTCGGTTGCCGCATCCAGTGGCGCTTGTGATGTCGTGTCTCGTTCGGGTGTCACGTCGCTCCGCTACTTCCTCGGCAAAGCATCGGCCGAGTAGCTCGCGTCGTTGCTCCACAACTGCCAACCCATGCCGTCGTCGCTGACCCACGCCTGCACCCCTCGTTGGGTTGCTGCATCGATCGCCCACGTCTGAAGCCACGGCCTGATATACGCATGCCCGTCGAGCTTTCCCTGGCCACCCAAAAGAGCCGACGACACGACCTCTATTGCGAAGTCATCCGGATCATCGAAGCCCTTCCACCCTGCACCGTAGTTCGTGGTGTACAGGGTCGGAGCCAACACGTCGACGATACGCGACATCGTGCTGGGGCGCTGGCCGACACCTTCGTCCGCGCTCGACTCGAGAACGATGCCGAGGATCGTTGTCGACACGGCACATCCTGTTGGATGGAGCACAGCGTACGCGCGGGTCAGGAACGCGGCGATGGAAGCGACACGAACCTCCTGGTTGTACGCACCGTCGAAGGTCGCCGTCGATACGTCTCCTCCGAGCGGATATGAAACGTAGTCAAACTGGATCTCGTTGAATCCAAGGCGACACGCCTCCTCGGCTAGAGCGATCGAGTACTCAAAGGAGGCCGGATCCGAAGGATCCAGCCACGCGAAACCGTTGCGCGATCGCCACAACGTCCCGTCATCCTCATTCACGACCGCGTGATCGGGTTCTGCCTCTGCGAAGAAGCTGTCCTGGAAGACGCCTACGCGACCGATCAGGTACAGATCGCGCGCTCGGGCGTCGGCGATCACATCGCGGGCATCGAAGTAGCTGCTGACCGCGCCGATCGCGTTCGCCGTCGGAACCTCGGTTGCGTACACGACGGTGCCGTCTTCCGTCTTGAGGTCGATCACAAGTCCGTTGATGTCCGTCACGTCGGCAAGTGACAGGATCGTGTCCCATCGGTCGCTATCAAGGATGTCATCTGGAGCGACACGTAGCGCCCTTGTGATGGTTGGCGCCATGGCCATGTCAAGAGCGTCGATGTCACCGTTCCAGGGATACTCGATGGCGTCCCACGCCGGTCTCGACAGAGCGATCGTGCCAGGCACCGCACGTTCGAGCGTGTAGCGACCTTCGTTATCGGTCGTGTCCCGCGCGCTGCCAAGCACGATCTTGGCTCCGGGAAGAGGCCGACCCGAGTCGGTTGTGACCCGTCCAGTGAGTACGACGGGCTCAAGCCGGAATTCGATTTTCCCTGCGTCGGGATACGTTTCGATCGTGAACTCCCACGGATGAAAGCCATCGGCCTCAACGGTTACGTCGATAGGAGCGTTCGCCCAGGACACCCACACATCACCTGCTTCGTCTCCCGTGAGCACCCGACCATCCGCACTCACCGATGCCGCAACCACACCCAGATCATCGGCGGCAAGTGTGACAATCTCGATGGTCGGCGCACCGAGCGCCGGTGGGACGACCGCATCTCCCGGGGTCACACCGACCGCGCTCGAACATGCACCGAGAATCACGGCACCGAACGCGATGAGGAAAGGCCAACTCCGAACCAAAGGTGAGGTCCTGTCTATGGGGTCATGAAGGGTACAACTCTCTTGCCGAAATGGCTTCGTGGTGATAACTTCCAATGGCGCTGAACACAGGGTTGCGTGATGCCACGATCGGGGGGTTGTATGGCGAACGCTGCAAGGGAATCATCGGTAGCCGATGCCATCGGCATGTACCTCGATGCTGTTTCCAGTCATGATCTCCTGGAGGCAGAGGACGAGGTCCGTCTGTCTCGAGCGATCGAGCACGGACAACAAGCGGAACTCGAACTGACATCCGCAGCATCGTTGTTACCCGCCAGGCGGGCTGAGCTCGTGAGACTCGTCCGGCTCGCCGAACACGCCAAACAGCAATTCATTCGTTCCAACCTTCGACTGGTGATCTCGATCGCGAAGCGATACACGGGTCGGGGGCTCGATCTGCTCGATCTCATCCAGGAGGGAAACCTTGGGCTGATCCGGGCGGTCGAGAAGTTCGACTGGCGTAAAGGCTTCAAGTTCTCGACATATGCCACATGGTGGATCCGCCAGGCCATAACCCGCGGTCTTGGCAACCACGGACGGACCATCCGGCTTCCGGTCCACATGGTCGATGTCGTGCGCACCGTTCACGAGACCGAACTCGTACTGCAGGAGAAACTCCACCGAATCCCGACCATCCATGAGATATCCGAGATGAGCGGGCTGGACGAGGACAAGATCCTGCTTGCCCTGAGCGCTCCAAACGACACCGTGTCCCTCGACCGGCCCATCGGCGAAGAAGGAGATGCCCATCTGGGGGACTTCGTCAGGGATGCAGCCTCAGAAGACCCATTCGCACGCATTGCTGACGTAGCGCGTACGGAGGAGCTCACGAGAGCGTTGGCTACGCTCGATGAACGAGAACAAACAGTGCTCGTGCTTCGTTATGGACTCGACACACGACCTCCGAGGACACTCTCTGACGTGGGGGATCGCCTCGGTATCACCCGCGAACGTGTTCGCCAGATCGAGACCAGGGCTCTCGGCAAACTTCGTCATCCCTCGACGCTGTACGACCTGAAGGGTCTGCTGTAGCAGAAACAGAATACAGACAGCAGATCGCTGCGCTGACAGAGATCAGATAGGACCGCGCGAGCTAGAGACTCCTCTTCGACCACTTTTCGGTCCTCTCTGTTGTCCGGGATCTGTTGTCCGAGATCTGATACCGAACTGTTCGTTGACAGACAGGGAGTCATTGATGTAGTCTCATACCGACCGGTCGGTCGGTATGTGAGGGAGCTATGCCAGCAACGGTGACGAGACCAACGAAATCTGAGGCAACTGCGGCGAGGATCATCGCTGCAGCACGACATCTCTTCGTAGCCAGGACCTACGCCGATGTGACCACCGACATGATCGCCCGTGCTGCGGATGTCACAAAGGGTGGGTTGTACCACCACTTCACGAGCAAAGAGCAGCTGTACGTGACGATGATGCTCGACGACCTCGAAGACAAGCGAGTGCTCTTCGCACAGGCTGTCGCCTCACCGGGTACGGCGAGAGAACGGCTTGCAGGGCTCACGAGAGACTTCCTCGAACTCCCCCGCGAGGAGCGTGAACTCACCAGGCTCGTACGACGAGATGTCAATACCTTCAGCGGCGAGGAACGCGAACAACTTGTTCGGGCCTACCAGCGAGCGTTGCCCGAACGCGTTCAGGAGATCATCGAAGATGGCATCCGCGACGGAGAACTCGCCCCAGGAGACTCCCGGATCCTCTCCTGGTCATTCGTTGCACTCGTGGAGGTCGTCATCGGCGACTATGCCGACCGCATCTACGGAACCACGGAAGCACGTCTTGGCCACGTAGTCGATCTCTTCTTCGACGGAGCAGCTACACAACCAGCAGGAGGAACGACATGACACTCACGGCCACAAGGACGTTCCCCGAGTGGAGGAACCTGTCACTTGACGACGCCCTTGCGGAATGCCGCGACATGGTGGAGTCCCCTGACTTCGCTACCGCACAACGGTGGAGAGAAGCTGGCGGCAAGGTTGCCGGTCATTTTCAGGTCTACTTTCCTGAGGAGATCATCCATGCATCGGGCATGCTCCCGTTCAAGGTTCGGGGAGCACCGACAGAACCGAATCGTGCCGATTCCCACTTCGGCTCCTACCTGTGCTCGATCCTCAAGACATCGCTCGAGCTCGCACTGAGTGATGTCGTCGTAATGGAGATGTTCATCTCGCACCCCATCTGTGATGCTGCACGCAACCTGGCAGCGATCTGGGGTCGCAATGTCGACTATCCCAGCCAGATCCTGTATCTGCCACAGAACCCGAACTCTGCGGGAAGCGTGGAGTACCTCCGCAACGAATATGATCGGATGCGAAGGGTCACCGAGGAGGTCGCCGACCGCGAGATCAGCGATGACGATCTTCGCTCCTCGATCGTTGTGTTCAACGAGAACCGCAAGCTCCTGCGTGAGATCTACGACATCAAGCGAGAAACACCCTGGCTCCTTGCTGCCGAAGACGCGTACGCACTCGTTTCGCTCGCGGGCATGATGCCAAGAGAAGAGCACAACGAACTCCTTGCAGAGCTTCTCCCCCTCATCAAAGAACGAACAACCAAACCCGAGGACCGGATCCGCGTTGTGTTCGAGGGAGGTTTCTGCGAACAGCCACCGTTTGACCTCATCCGGATGCTCGGTCGCACGGTGTACGTCGTCGATGACGACTTCCACATTGGCATGCGCTGGATCACAGATGATGTTCCGACCGATGGTGACCCGCTCACAAACCTCGCCGACGCCTACATCGACCATTCAACGTACAGCCCCGTACAGCACGATACGCGTAAGCCCAAGGAAGAGATGCTCAAGAAGCGCATCGCCGCTGCAGGGGCGGATGCAGCGATCCTTGCAGCAGCCAAGATGTGTGAACCGGGCCTCGAGGAACAGGTGGCCTATACCCACGCTCTCGACGCTGAGGGGATCTCTTACTTCCTGAGCGAGTTCGAAGAGAACATGAGCTCGTTTGACCAACTCGAACTGCAAGTTGCAACGTTCGTCGAGCACCTGCTGTTCGCATGACGGACCAGACATACCCACGGAGGCGGACATGACCACACTGGAAATCCCACACGATCTCGTCGGACGCGGAAACCGTGAGGGCGCAGCGATGTTCAGGAACTGGTTCGCCGAACTCGACAACACCGCAAAGGTTGGCGGACAGTCCGCATACGTATTCGTGATGGGCAGCATCAACGAGATACTCAAGACGTTCGATCTTCCCGTCGTGTTCCCCGAGATCAATTCGCTCCAGACCGCTGTCCGTCACGTCGCACACGAGTACCTCGACGAAGCCGAGAACTACGGCTACTCCCCCGATATCTGCGGATACGTGAAGGCGGATGTGGGGACCCAGCTTCGTGGTGGAGAACACCCGATGGGGCAGATCCCGAAACCGAGCCTCACGGTCCTCACCAACGCATGCAACACGTACATCAAATGGGCTGAGATCTGGGAGCGGATGTACGGAACCCCGGTCTTCACGATCGACATTCCGGGCACCCGCCAGGCTGGTGGGCAAACCTGGCGAGGCGACAGAGACTTCGAAGCTGACCGAAAGTACGTCGAGACCCAGCTCAGGGAGCTCATCACCGTTTGTGAAGAGGTCACAGGGAAGAAGTTCGATATCGACAAGTTTCGCGAGGTACTCACCCACGCGAACACCATGAGCCGCTCATGGAAGAGGATCCTCGAGCTCAACAACGCAAAACCATCGCTGTTCAGCGCACTTACCGACGGCACCATCTTCCTCGGTGTTGCCAACGGCTTCAGGGGAACCGAAGCGGGCGCCAGGTACTTCGAGCGGGTCGTCGAGGAGATGGAGTACAAGGCGGCAAACGGGATCGGTCAGACGATCGACGAGAAGTACAGGTTGCTCTTCGTCGGTGTGCCGTGTTATCCGATCTTCAGACGCTTCAACGAACTGTTCACCGACTGGGGTGGGACGTTCGTCAACTCGACCTATCTCTGGTTCGCTTCGGGCGGAACGAACCGCGGGTTCGAATACGACCTGGCCGATCCCATAGCCAGCCTTGCAGAGGGAGTGCTTATCTCGGTCCGGGACGCAATGGATTCGATGTTCCACCAGAACGTCGCACTCGCTGATATGGCACGGGATGCCGACATCGATGGGATCATCTACCACCCGATCAAGAGCTGTCGCACCGTATCGACGGGTCTTGCCGATGGCCGCAAGCACATGACCGAGGAGCTCGGCATCCCGAGCCTCTTCATCGAGTCCGACATGATGGATCGCAGGGTCGTTTCAGAGGCACAGATGAAAAACCGAATCGATGCCTTCTTCGAAGGCCTCGAAACCCGCAGAGCACACACGAACGTCGACGCACAAGGATGAGGTGACACGTGGCATACGCAGCAGGCGTCGATGTTGGATCGACGCAGACCAAAGCGGTAATAGTCGACGAAGAGGGAACCATCGTCGGTCGGTCTCTGATCGACACCGGTGCAAACGTGATCCAGGCAGCCGAGGAATCCTTCCTGACGGCGCTCCGGGAGCACGGCATCGACGAGGAAGAGGTCGAGTACGTAGTCGGCACGGGCTACGGCAGGTACCGGGTCACCTTCGGGAACACCCAGGTCACCGAGATCAGCTGCCACGGACGCGGTGCCGTCCATTTGTTCCCGAACACTCGAACCGTTGTCGACATGGGCGGGCAGGACACCAAGGCGATCTCGGTCAGCGCAGATGGCGAGATCGTCGACTTCTGCATGAACGACAAGTGCGCTGCAGGCACGGGGAGATTTCTTGGCGCCGCGGCAGCCGCGCTCGACATACCCATAGACGACCTCGGTCCCGTCTCACTGCGCAGCACGAAGCCGATCAAGATCAGCACAACCTGCACAGTGTTCGCAGAGTCGGAAGTCCTCGCATGGATCGGCAAGGGCAAGAAGATCGAAGACATCCTGTGGGGTGTTCACAAATCGATCGCCTCGCGTTCCGCCGGCTTGATGCGTCGGGTTGGCATCAACGATGAGATCACCTTCACAGGCGGCGTCTCGAGGAACCTTGGCATGGTGAAGGCACTCGAGGACCGCATCGAGAAGCCGCTGAACATCAGCGATGACTGCCACTACATGGGAGCACTTGGTGCAGCCCTGTTCGCTCTTGACAACGTGCTTTCCGGGCGAACACCGATCCACACGACCACGGGGGCGACGACATGATCATCACGGCTGGATTGGATATCGGATCGACCTACACGAAGGCCCTCCTGCAGAACGAGGAGGGCGAGATCCTCAGCAAGGCGATGATCCCCACTGGATTCAAGCTCCAGGAAGTCGCCCGCGCGATCTACGACGAGGTGCTCGAAAGTGCAGGGTTGCGTGAGGATGACATCGCGTACGTCATCGCGACAGGGCCAGGGCGCCATCAGGTCGACTTCAAGGATCTTCAGGTAACCGACCTCACCGCGAGCGCCAGAGGTGCGAATCACCTCTTCCCTGGAACGAGGACCATCCTCGATGTTGGCGGCCAAACTATGAAGGCCAGCCGGGTCGACGAACACGCAAAGGTGCTGTCCTTCAGGCTCAACGACAAATGTGCAGCTGGTACAGGCGCCTTCCTTGAAAAGACCGCACGGTACATGGGCTATGACATCGAGGAGATCAGCGCCCTGATGACGACATCGAAACAGCCCGTCCCGATCTCGGGGGTTTGTGCGGTGTTCGCCGAATCCGAGGTGATCAACCATCTGTCGCTGGGGACTGCACCTGCCGACATCATGCAGGGAGCAATCGAGTCTCTCACCGGCCGATCCGTGCAGCTCATGAAACGAGTGCGAGCCGATCCCGAGTTCACATTGATCGGAGGGATCCTCCGGTTCGAGACCATGGGCAAGACCGTGAGCGACCTCCTCGATGCGGAAGTCAACGTGCCTGATAGTGACATGGTGCAGTTCGTACCGTCTCTCGGGTGCGCGATCCTCGGTCGCCGTCGCCTGGAGAAGCTTCAGAGCGATGGCGACGTTCCTGCCAGGGCGACGGTCCCCGCATGAACCACGGCGACGCGTCGGAGGCGATCTACTGCTCCTCGGGTGTCCAGATCCTCGAGGCTCCCGCACTCGCAGCTGACGGCTGGGAGCGACGAACGGTCACCGATCCCGGGCGGATCGCTGAACTCGAGACCCTCTATACCAACCTCGGTTTCGAAACGACCACTGCCGTACTCGACCCTGAGAGTTTCGGTGAAGCCTGCACGACGTGTGCCGTGAGCGCCTGTGCGATGTACGTGGCCCTCTTCACACGTAAGGAGCACGCGAACACGTCGGGCTGGAGCGCCACCTGAGTACCACAAGCACTATTCGACACCATCGGAAACCAGCACGAGCGGGCAGCCCCGCGTCGGGTGCTCGACGACGGTCATCGCCTGGCCGTACACATCGCTGAGAAGATCCGCTCGCAGGACCTCGTCAGGACTGCCCTCCGATCTCACCACACCACCATCCATGAGGACGATCCGGTCAGCGTGGAACGCCGCCGCGTTGAGGTCGTGCAGAACCGCGACGACACACGCCCTATCCGCAGCGAGTTGACCCATCTCCTTGAGCACCCTCTCTTGATGCGCCACGTCCAGGGCAGTCGTTGGTTCATCCAAAAGCACGAGTGGGGCGGCCTGGGCAAATACCCGTGCCATGATGACACGGGTCTGCTCTCCTCCGCTCAACGTTGCGAATACTCTGTCGGCGAGGTGCACCGTATCGGTTCGATTCATCGCGGACCGAATGGCAAGACGGTCCGATTCCGGTGATGCGCCTTCGTCGGATCGGTGCGGATGTCGACCCATCTCCACCACAGCAAGCGCCGTGAAAGGAATATCGCTCGCACCGCCCTGACGCATCACCGATCGGACCTTCGCGAGCTCAAGCGGCACTGCAGAACGGGTGTCAATCTCGTTGATCGTGAGCGTTCCTGCGTCTGGTACCAGGTCACCAGCGACAAGCCGCAGCAATGTCGTTTTCCCCGCACCGTTCGGGCCGAGGATCGCGATGACTTCCCCCGGGTGACCTACGAGGTCGACCCGGTTGACGAGGGTTGCACCACCGACACGGAAGGTGACCTCGTTTACGACAAGAATCGGTTCAGACATTGTGCCCATCCTTGCGAGAAAGCAGCCACAGGAACACCGGTCCACCAACGACCGCAGTGATCAAGCCCACAGGGATCTCGACAGGAGACAGCACCGAGCGGGCAAGGAGATCCGCGAGAACCACGAATATCCCGCCAGCGAGCATCGACGCAACGAGCAGATGGCGGTGTTTGGGGCCGACGATCGGTCGCATCAAGAATGGGATCAGGAGTCCGACGAAGGCGACGACTCCCGCGACGCCAACCGTTACACCAACAGCAGCACCACAGCCGATGAGCGTCACCGTTGTCACGTAGTCCGTGTCTACACCAAGATGACGCGCCTCACTCTCACCAAGCGCGATAAGGTCGAGGTTCCGCGCTGCGGCGAGAAGACCGATGGTGGTGACTACAAGGAACACCGCTGCGGTACCGAACGATCGCCAGGTCGCGCCTGACAGACTTCCAAGCAGCCAGAACTCGATCGGTGGGACGACCGAGCGGTCGGCGCCGAACACCACGAAGCCAACGTAGGCGCTCAACATGGCTCCTAGAGCCACCCCCGACAGGATGATGCGAGTGGGATCGATGGAATTTCGACGCACGAGACGACGAAGGGCAAAGGACGTCACGACACCAGCGACCACGCCACCAGCGATTGCCCCTCGAACACCACCACCTACTGCGCCTATGGCCGCCCCTATCGCAGCACCGGGGCCGATGCCGAGGAGTTGGGGATCGGCGAGATCGTTGCGAAGCAAACCCTGGAGGACCGCACCGACCAAACCGAGGGTCGCGCCTACGAGCAATCCGAGCAGCACCCGTGGCATCCGAATCCCCCACACGACAGCATCAGCTTGCGTGGATGCTTCGCCGATACCGATCCTGGCGAGGAGAACGGAGATCACGTCGGGCGTCGATATGTTCACCGCACCAAGAGCGAGTGAGGCAAGGGCCGCTCCGAGCGCGACTGTAATCGCGATAGGCCAGAACCAAGCTCGGCGGCTGGAATGGGGGTCGGCGGACTTGAACCAAAGTTCGTCTGTCAATCGGCGAGTTCTGGATAGAGGTCATCAACGAAGTCGTTCAGGGCCGCACCCACACGAGGGCCAAGATTGAAGAAGTATGCCTCGTCATAGGCGAGGAACGCCTGATTCTGGCCAGCCGGTGTCTCAGCGATCCCTGGAATCTCGAGAAGAGCGTCGAACCCCCCGAGTCCGTCTACACCTGACTCGGGGAACACGATCACGTCAGGTGCGGCCGCGACGAGAGCCTCTGGCGTGAGAGGAATCGCTCCCTCCCCAGCTGCCGCACCGACATCGATCGCTCCGGCGCCTTCGATCATGGCCTGCGTCGGAATACCCGTGCCGAAGAGCAGAATCACAGAGGGACCGCGGGTATACAAATAGGCAACACGAAGCTGTTCCTTGGCTTGCGCTGCTCGACCCTCGGCAGTCGCGACTTCAGCCATGACTCGCCGCGACAGCTCCTCCCCGGCATCGACGACTCCAAGTATCCGTGCGATGTCCTGGATCTTCTCCTCGACACCACGCAGTGTCGTTTGATACTTCAAGATGATGACGGGTACCCCGGCGCTTCTGAGTTGTTCAAGCGTTTCCGTCGGTTGAATCGACTCGTCGCCGATGACGAGGGTCGGCTCGTATCGAAGGACAGACTCGGGGGCAAGCGCCTGACCGAACCCGACGTTGTTGCCGGATCTCTTGAGGTCGTTCGCTTCAGGGGGGTACGTCGTCGTGATGTCCACAGCAACGATGCTGTCGCCGAGCCCCAGTTCGTAGATGATCTCTGTGATATCTCCGGTGAGAGAAACGATCCTCGACGTGTTCCCTACCGTCGTTTCTACGCCGTCAGCCCCAACGAACACTCCCTGATCGAGAGGTGCAGAGGTTGTCGATTCAGGAACGGCAACCGACGTGGTCGACGGTGTTGGAGTCGACGCCGGGGCAGCCGAAGTACATGCGGCAACCCCGAGCACGGCTCCGATCACCAGGGCTGTGAGCCGGCCGTGTGCGGAGTGTGAGCAAGACATTGGCTACTCGGATCTCGCTGCGGCGGTTCGCTGGGAGGCGAACACCGAGACCACACGGTCCCCTGAGATCACACGGAAGCCCGCCCATATGAGGAGGATGCCGATGAGTTCGGTTACGTACAGCACCTCGACCACGCCCGCTCGGGCGAATGATCCGCCGATGCCAGGCAGGATGGCACCCACTGCTATGTAGATGTTGCCAAGCACCCGGGAGGACGCATCTCCGATCTTCCAGTACTTCCATGCTGACCAGATCGCTCCGCCCACGAGGAACACGAGCGCGTACAGGTTCGCAAGGGGTGAGAACAAGCGAACCCAGGACCACGCCATCACTTCACCAGATAGCCGGTTCGATTCGACCAGTTCATTGACGATCGGGGTGGTCAGGACGAACGCCGACGCGATCGCGATATACGTAACGAGGACGGTCGCGATCCGGTCGGCCTTCTTCTTGGACATGACGAGGTACACCGTCCCCGTTGCCAGGGGTGCGCCTCCGAGGAGTGCGCCTGAGATGTACCAGGCTCGAAACACCGGTTCACTCCATCCAAAGACGGTCGTCAGCGCCTCCGTCAACGTGCCTACACCGTACATGGCGATACCAATCGTCCACCACATCAGGTATCTCGCTGAGGGATTCTCCTTCCATCGCTTGTACAACGTGATCGTGAATGCGACTGCAACGATCGTCGTAACGATCGGCAGATAGTGGGTGAGATTCGTATCCACGCTCGAGGTCTGAGCGATGATGGTGATCATCAGGGACAACCCACGCGTGCCGAATCCATGATCCCGCAAAAGAACTCTCTGCTTACTTGCCATCCGGCGTCGGTGAACACAGCTTCACCTTCGAGATCCGAATAGGCAGGATTCCCTGCGAAAAGGAACGAGTAGATGACCCGAGCATCGGTGCCATCGATACCGACTTCGTCCGCTTGTAACGCTATCCCGCCAACGTCGTCGCCCGCAGAAGCGTATTTGTCAACGGTCTCTTCGAGGCCGGACGCGTCCGTGATGAACGGTGCCTTCTCTTCGAAACTCGTCGTGCTATCGAATACGACAAGATACGTCTCGACGATGGCATCAACATCCGGATCCTCGCCCGGCACAACAGGTGATGTCTCGATCAGGTCCGCCACAGTTGTCGTCGTCGAAGGCGGTTGAGACGTTGTCGTCGGGGTAACCGTTGTTGTCGGCGCCACTGTCGTGGTCGTAGATGTGACCGTCGAAGTCGTCGTGATCGCAACTGTCGTCGTCGGTGCCGCGACTTCCTCCGCTGCGCTACACGCGGCAGCCACGAGAGCGATACCAACCACCAAAACTACCAATCGGTTCATGCGAGACTCCTCGGTTTCGATCGACTCAGAACTATCTCAAGACAAGTTCTACCACCAACTGATTCCGACAGCCTGTCGACTGGAGTCCGGCCAGGACATGCCCAACCCGGGATTTCTGCGATCAGATGGCGGGGCGAAGACGGTCCACGATTTGCCCCTGTCAATTGGAGTCGGCGAGGACGTCGTCGTGGCGTGGGCCGTTCGCGCACAGGGTTCCAACGGTGGGTTGTGATTGGATTCTCGACGCGATATCCAAGACGAAACCCGATCGTGCGCCACGGCGCTAATCCGTGAACTGCTCCAGGAAGGGTTCGGGCGGAGCGAAGTAGTGCGTTCCTGTCGGTGCTTCGGCAAATCCAGCAGCAGGACGTACCTCGCTCGGCCCTTCGAAGATACCCAGCTGGCTGGTGGCAAGCACGCAGCGCCCCACTGCAAGGATTCACAATCGTATCGGGGGCCGGTAGATTCGTAGTCAATTGGACCGGAGGCCTATGTCGACGGTTATCGAGCATTTCCCAGGTTCCGGAGTAGAACGCGAGCTTCACGGAATGCATCTCAGCCACGACGTGAGATCCCCGGATTACATCGATTCTTCATTCGCCTCCAGCGGTTTCATATCGAGCATCGATGGGCGCATACAGGTGTCGAAGAATACGTAGGCGCTCCGCGAGCACTTCGCAACGATCGCGGCTGGAGGCTGTTCCAGGAGCTGATAGTCCAGGCAGACGTCGTACTAGTGAACGGACGCTATGTACGCGATGTAGGCCGGGCGCCGCGCGGAACATCATCCGAAATCTCGCTGATGGTGATACCAACGATCTCATTCGCTATCGAGATGAACGCTGCCTTGCTCGGTGGGCAGAATTTCATGACGCTCCTCGATGTTGATGGACTCGTGCCATCTCGTGGGTACACCATCGAGTAGGCCTACCTTGATCGGCACGGACCAGGCGGGACCGCCCAGTCTTCCTCGAATTTTGGAGCGTGCCGAGCTGAGATCGTGGCAGTCCATGGCATTGAGAAGAGGACTACTCACGGGGCGTCGTCCGTGGCCACCGCCCGGAAAGCGTTGATCAGCAGCGGCGCCATTCGTGAGTACGGGTACCTGTCACCGTCAATGAGTCGTACGCCCGTGCCTGGTCGCTTCCAACCCAAGCATCGAAACCACATGCTGTTCGATCGAGAGACCTCCTTGACAGTGCTGCACTTTGCAGTACACTTACTGCTGCAATGTGCAGCACATGGAGTTCGGCGTACGAACACCGCAGCACCGTATCGCTACGAGAAGGGGACAGCGAAGATGAAGAGCAACGTCAAAGAACTGCCAATCGCCCACGAGGCACTCGGCGAGATGATCAGAGGCCAGGATTGGGGTGGAATGACCAGCGCATACATGGAGTACCCGACCGGTCTCGACTTCTGCCCTCTGCTTGAGGGTCTGGAGCGCGACCATTGTCAGTGCCCGCACTGGGGGTACGTTATTGACGGCACAATCCGCGTGAGCTACGAGGACGGTACGGAGGAGTCGGTAAGCGGAGGCGAGCTCTACTACTGGCCATCAGGTCACACCGTCGTGGTCGAGGAAGCGATCAGAATGGTCGAGTTCAGCCCTCACGACCAGATGTCGCAGGTACTCGCCCACGTAGTTGGCAAAATGTAAGTGAGTGCCCGGTCAGGGTCCATGGTCGAAGGAACACGTCCGGGCCCTGACCCCACTGATCCTGGGGACACCTTGGAGATCGCCAAGCACGGAGCCAGTTGGATTCCTTGCCTTTGGGGTCCGGACCCGGGAAAGAAACAACCTTCTGATCCGTAGAACGGTGGAATCACCCGAGAGCCCTTGCGCCACAACGGTCGCCTACCCCTAGATGTGCGACACAGCACGGGTTCTGCAGAGTTTCCGGCCAGGAGCCCAAGCACTGAACGGGCTTCGGAATCGGTCCTTCGAAAGTACTGAACCAAGATGAAACCCAGAATTCCGACCCAGCAGTAGCCACCCATACGCGCCGCCATTTCGCGCTATGTGCGCCTTTGGAACTGAACTGCTAGTTGGTCGGCTCTGGACCGATCCAGGGTGCGGCAATCTCTCGATACTCGTCGGACATCTCCTTCAGCGCAACATCGAATACGACTCCTGAAGCCCTGAACAACTCGAGAACCGTTGCGTCGTCCCTCTCCGAGTTTGCTTGAGTGATGGCGACGGCATTCGCGTATTGGTCGTCGAAGAATCGTATCAGCGCCTGGTGCTCGACTTCGTACTCGTCAGGAGGATCGATTGCCTTCATGGCATCCCCTCCCGCCCTGAGGCTTGACTCGATCTGGGGCTGCACCTCATCGAGGCGAAGTGATCGTTCTTCCGGGGTCATGTCCCCAAAGAAGTTAAACAGACCGAATGTGGCCAAGGTGTTGAGCCGGAGAACTTCATATACCTCGGCTCCGTAGTCACCACCGGGCAGGTCGTGAGGAGCCTGACACAGAGCGGAGAACTCACTGACCGCCACACAGAATTCCCTACGACTGACACGGAGCACCGCTGCCCAATCTTGGTCCAGCACGCTAAATGCTGCGAACATCATCTGGAGATCCTCAGCATCGAGCGCCTCGGTGAGCTCAACCGTCTTCTCCGTTGCGAGCAACCGATGAGCCAGCCATGCCTCATGGTCGGCTACGTAGCCTTCTGCCGGGTTGATCGCTTCGGCCTGGGTCAACGCGGACTCCACTACCGCCTCATATCCCACGTCGCGAATCGCGGTGAACATCACCTCGCGGGTGTTGTAGGAGATGGCTAACGCGTCAGAAACCTGGTCGAAGCTGTCCTCAACAGTGGACTCGACGTCGGCCACCGAGGAGAGGTAGGCGGATACGTCATCGGACGGTTCTCCTAGCTCGGTTTGCTGTGTCTGAGCGCACGCACCGAGCACCAACGCGAGAACCGGCAACCACAGCAGCTTCCTATACCAAGTCATGTAACCCGCACCCAATAGCGTCAAACATAAGAACGCCGTTCGCTGACGAACTGTCCCAAGAAGGTCGAAATAGCGACAGTTGGCTGTCGGGCGAGGTCCAAGAGCCGCCAAGAACCGGCAATACTCCTGCCCTGATGTGACGCTCTATCCCCTTGTTGACCGAGGGCTTCTTTGGCACGCCCGGAGGGACTCGAACCCCCAACCTTCTGATCCGTAGTCAG
>JAMBLJ010000012.1 GCA_023336815.1 Actinomycetes bacterium | reverse complement strand
GTATCGTGCGGCGATGCAATCCTTCTCATGGGCGAATACGCTTGACCTCATCATTTCCGGGACAGGGCTCTCGAGAATCCAGGCCGCAGCTGCCATGGCGGAGATCATGTCCGGGCGAGCCACGTCTGGCCAAATAGCTGCGTTCCTTGCAGGCCTGCGTACGAAAGGCGAATCTGCTGAGGAATTAGCTGGCATGGTCGACGGCATGATGGAGGCTGCGGTTACCGCAGAGATCGAGAACGTCGTTGATATCGTCGGAACGGGGGGCGACGGATTCGGGACCTTCAACATCTCGACAACAGCGGCCTTCATCGCTGCTGGCGCTGGCGTCCGCGTGGCGAAACACGGAAACCGGGCCGCTTCATCCAAGACTGGTTCCGCTGACCTATTGGAGGCGGCTGGATTCAATCTGGAGCTTGGACCTGAGGAGGTGACGGAGATGATCGAAGAAACAGGTTTCGGTTTCTTCTTCGCTCAGAGGTACCACCCGGCAATGCGGCATGCCGCACCCGTCCGAGGTGAGTTGGGTGTTCGTACTGCCTTCAACTTTCTTGGCCCGCTCTGCAATCCTGCATCAGCCCGAATGAGCGTTGGTACCTCGGATCCCCGAATGGCTCGTCTGATGATCGACGTTCTCAAGACGCGTGAGGTCGACCGCGGATTCGTCGTGTACGGCGAGGAGGGTCTCGACGAACTGTCGACAGCAGGACCGTCCCGTATCTTTCGACTACTTGACGGCGAGATCACCGAGGCGGAGTTCACTCCTGAGGATTTCGGTGTCGCCAGAAGCAGCATCGACGATCTCGTTGGTGGCGATGGTCAACGTAATCTCGAGATCACACGTGCGGTGCTCGCTGGGGTACATGGACCTCACAGGGACGCCGCCGTGGTCAATGCCTCACCGGCACTTGTTCTCTCTGGCGCTGCTCATGGATTCGTCGATGGGGTCACGATCGCGTCGGAAGCGATCGACAATGGTGCCGCTGCCGACGTGTTCCAGCGATCATTAACGAAAAGTCAACAACTCTCGCGTTCCGTGTGATACGTCATTGATGGGGGTACGGTTGGCGCCATGAAACGTCTCTCTCTCTTCGCAGCCGTGATGATATTCGCCACCGCGTGCGCATCCGCGGCTCCATCGGAGACCACGAACGACAGCCAGGCGACCACAGCACAAACCGACAGTGCCACCGAAGCGCCCAACACTTCCGATCCTGCGGAGACTCCTGATGCCTCCGGTGAGCCACAGAGTTCCACTGCGCAGACAGCAGAGGGACCCGTCGCTCCCGACTTCACCATGCCTTTGGCCGATGGTGGATCTTTCACCCTCTACGATGAGCAGAAGCCCGTCTACATGATCTTTTGGGCCGAGTGGTGAAGCGTCTGCCGACGGGAGTTGCCCGTCGTCGATGAGGTCTCCAATGACTACCTTGATGAGATCTCGTTCCTTGCAATAGCGGGACGTAGCGACCTTGGGCGATCTGCCGAGGTCGCCGATGGTTTGTTCTCTGACAACCTGAAGTGGGGATACGACGAGAGTGTCTGGGAGCTGTACGGAGTGCCAGGACAGCCGGTTTCGATACTGGTCAGCGGCGGCGTCGTAGTGGATCTGTGGTTCGGTGCCATCGGAGACAGTGCGCTGCGGGAACGCCTCGACAACCTCGTTGCCGTCAGCTAGTGGCGTGATCACGGATCGCGGAGAACCGCTACTGGCGGCTCTTGCCCACGAGTGAGGCAACGATTAATCCGATTCCAATCACGACGCCCGCTCCATACAGGAGCACAGGTCCGCCAGCGAGCGAGATGCGCATCGGCTCCGTTGCGAGACGTATTCCCGCCGCACTCAGGATCGCCGCTCCTGTGATCGATCCGAGCGGTGGCCGACCGTACTGTTTCCACAGAGCAAGGGCAATGCTCGCAACACCCAGTGCGATCGCTGCGTAGATCTCCACGGGATGACGCGTTATGTCACTTCCGGGTAGCGGAGAAGCCCACGCGAGGCTGGACTCAGTACCCAGACATGATCCTGTCGCAAGACACCCTGCATGCCAGCCAGCAAGACCCATCAGCGCAGCTGGTGCGATCCCATCCGCGGCGTCGACCAATGACCGACGGGCCACGTAAGCGAAGACCGTGAGAGTTCCAGCAACGACCGCAACCGTGGACACGCCGCTTCGAATCAGGATGATCTGCAGTGGATTCGTCAAAGGGTTGATGCCGTCCTGGATCATTGCAACGATCCGACCGATAAAGAGACCTGACGTAGCAGCCACGAGACCGGCATCCCAGAGATCAACAGCGCATCCTGCGGCGTTCCCTCGCTTCGCCTCCCAGCGAAGCATGATCCAGAAACCGAATACGCCTATAGCCGCGGAACCAAGCAGGCTGAACTCCATCAGCGATCGATCTCATCGAGGAATCGGGCGAGTGTCGGCTCGTCGATGATCCCCAGGTGCATGTTCACGAGCTCGCCATTGGACGAGAAG
Organism: Actinomycetes bacterium; assembly: GCA_023336815.1. GTDB lineage: Bacteria > Actinomycetota > Acidimicrobiia > Spongiisociales > UBA5794 > JAMBLL01. Next base: position 37,932 of record JAMBLJ010000012.1, on the reverse strand, counting down.
AAGAACGTGATCGGTACCCCGGAGGTGGCACCCATATCGATCGGGATCCGTCCCGATCGATCGCTCAGATGGACCATGTCGGCCGTTGAATAGAACTCGGCCATGAACTCCTGGGCGTTGCGTTCCGTATCTCGAACGTTCAATGCGATGAACCGGACGTCGGGGTGCGAACGAGTTGCCTGTGCCAGGAGTGGCGCCTCGCTGCGGCAGGGGAGGCACCACGATGCCCAGACGTTCAGAACTGTAGGTTCGCCATCGGTTGTGATCGCCGTGTTCAGTTCTTCGTACGATGTTGGTGTGGGCGGATCCGGAAGCGGCCCGCTTGGCGATGAAGAACATGCAGCGAGGACGAGTGCCAGGGACGCGAGAAGTGTGATGAGTCGGCGCATCCCATAGAGGTTACGACCGCTCTTGGACAACCCAAGAGAGACAGAGATCTCGTGGTATCTATCGATCGGTCTCCACTCCTACCGAGTTGCGACCTGCCGTTACGAATGACGCCGGATAGCGGCCACGAGCCGGTCGTTGTCGACCGAGGACCGTACGGTGAACCGTAGAAACGTATGCAACTGATGTTCCTGCGGGTAGGAGCGCACGATGAGACCCTCAGTGAGAAGCAGGTTGGCCAGGTCCCCTGCATGTGGACCGAAGTGGCACAAGACAAAGTTGGTCGTTGATGGCAGGACGGCTATCCCGGCGTCGGACAGTGCTGTTGTGAATCGAGCACGCTCTTTGGAGATACCCTCAACTGCACGAAGCATCCTTTGGGGTTCGGCGAGAGCCTTCTCCGCGAGGAACTGCGACAGGGTCGCGATCGAACCAGGCGGTCGCACCTTGTCGAGCTCTCCGATCGTAGCTGTATTTCCAACGCCGAATCCAACCCGGATCCCCGCGAGAGCGAACCCTTTGGACAACGTGTGAAGCACGAGGAGGTTCGGATAGTGGTTGACCCACGCAGCCCACCGGTCACCTGCATACTCGGCGTACGCCGCGTCGAGAACAACAAGACCCTTTGCGCTTCGGAGGATCCTTCGGATAGCTTCGTCGTCTATCCGTTCGCCGGTCGGGTTGTTCGGTACACATAGCCAGGTCACGTCGGATGTTTCCGCTGCCTCGCTGAAGGCGTCGAGAGGAAACATATTCAATCGTGTCTGCTCGACCGGGACGAAGTCAGCTCCGTGCTGGGTCGTAGCGATCTCGTAGAGAGGGTAGGTAGGCACAACGGCGGTGGCCTGAGACTCTGGCCGGAGGAATGCCTTGGCAACCAGCAAGATGAGTTCGTCGATCCCCGCTCCGGGGACGATGTTCATTTCGTCTATCCCAACATAGTTCCCTGCTGCTCGTCTGAGGCTCAGGTACGAGGCGCCGGGATACTCGTTGAGACCGCGCGCAACGGGAGACACGATGCCGGCCGCCCATGCGGTGTCGTTCGGCGACGTGTTGTGATCGAAGCGAACGATCTGTGATTCGAGGAGCCCGAATCGCTCAGCAACTTCGGCGGTCGTCGGTTGCCATCGGTAGGTCGGTTTCGGTGTCACTGCGTTTCCAGGAAGAGAGATCGCAGCATACGGCACCCTCTGCGACAGCGAGGATGCAGTAGGGCTCCTGTCTCGCTGGCCGAGCCGATTGCTACCCATCCGCTTGTGGTTCAGGCGGGCAGCGGTTGCGGGACACGTTGCGAGTCTGGGTGTGCGCCGACAAGAACGGGAACGGGCGTCGAGGGTACTGCCAGTGTCCCGGAGACACCCAGGATCTCGACGCCAGGCGCACTGAGCCAATTCCACAGGAGCATTGCCTCGTCGAGTGCGAGCACATCGGGTGGTTGGCGGAAGGCTCCGTCATCGTGTGGTGCGATCAACGGAGATGTCTCGCCTGTGCGCCACGCTGCGATCATGGATCCGTGGTCGATCGTTAACGTGACGCCGTCCTGCCCCGAAGCGGTGACCCGACCCGCGTCCTGCAACGAACGCCACGCACGGGATCGTTCGATCGCCCTGGCGAGAGATAACCATCTGTCCCGTACTGCCGCTGCATCCTCGTACATCTGATGCTCAGCAAGGGCACCGATTCGTTCGTCGATACTTCTCTTCAGACTCGCAGGACGCTCGATGCCGTCGATGAGATCGCGAACAACACTCGAGTAGGTGGTGGTGGAGATATCGCCGTCGCAGGGGCATATCGATCCGCCAAGCTGGGAAAAGCCACAGCCCCTGCCCTTCGTGGTGCATCTCCGAATCTTGCTCGTGTCCCACAGAGCGAACATGACGGACTCTGCCGCTCGACGCGTCCGAAACGGGCCGAGAGCCAGATCCGTGTTTCCTGGTGTCCGCGTGATCGAGAGTCGGGGAAACTGCTCCGAAGTGAGACGAAGCCAGTGCACCGTTCTCGGGCGCTTCGATCGTCTGTTGTATCTCGGTTGCTCGTCGTAGATGGCACGTAGTTCGAGGATGCCAGCCTCGATCTCTCCGCAGGTGCGGTGGTATCGGATCTCGACGAGGTCTCGCAACAGGTTGTCGACTCGCTTTCGTGGGTCTCCACCGAAGTACGATCGGACACGACTGCGAAGGTTGGTCGCCTTGCCGATGTAGATCGGCACGCCATTTCGATCTACGAACGTGTAGACACCGGGGCTTCTTGGCAACCGCTCCGTCAGCGACAGCTTTCCTATGGCTCGTGAACCCTTGATGGTCGGAAGAGCGAGGAGGTCATCGAGATGTGTGACCCCGATCGATCCAGCGCGTTCAAGGAGTGACCAGAACACATGGGCAGTCGCGAGGGCATCGTCGAGCGCCCGATGGTTCGGGACGACAGGCGAGCCGAAGAATGCGGAAAGACTGGAGAGTTTCATGCTCCGGAGTTCGTTGCGGACCAGTCGCTGTGCGAGCCGAAGCGTATCTGCATGCTGGTGCGGCAGCCTGCCATATCCAAGACGAATCGCTGCTGCGTTGAGGAACGAAATGTCGAAACGCACATTGTGTCCAACGATGACGGAGTCTCCGAGAAACTCGAGAAACGAGGGGAGTGCCTCCTCGATCCTTGGTGCATCGATGACCATTGCGTGGGTGATTCCCGTGATGACAGTGACCGACGGTGGGATCTCGAGACCCGGATTTACAAGGGTTTGAAAGCGTGCTACTTCCACACCAGCCACGAACTGAGCAGCGCCGATCTCGGTGATCTCACATGTATCTGGTGCAACACCAGTCGTCTCGAGGTCGAGCACACAAAAGGGCACCTCTGCAAGTGGTGTGCCGAGTTCCCCGAACGAACGCTGACCTACTGAGCTCATCGTGACCTGACTATAACCGAACGTACGTTCGATAGACGGATCTCGTTTCTCACTCATCGTCGGTTCACTGCCAGACGAGGCGCCCGCACAGCAATTCAGCTACAGACCACCGGGTAGGGTTCGTTGATGCGATTCGATGGACGAGTCTGGTTCGACTTCACGAACCCCCAGGTGTGGCATTTCTACCGATTCATCAGATCCTTCGTGAAGGCGGGAAACGAAGCCGCGATCGAGTGGCTTCCTTTGTTCGATGGAGAGCAGGTTGAAGCGATGTCTGCCTACGTGATGCCACGCTCACCCGAGGATCGAGGGCGGTTCCTTCATGCGATGCTCGGACTCGTCCATGTCGAGGGGATGGATGCCAATGAGAGACCGACTGTTTCGCAAGCTCTCGCAGCGGCTGGCCTTGGATCAGAGATCGTTGTCGATGTCGAAAAACTCCGCCAGATCAGCACTGAGGCTCACGTTCTCGGTGTAGCGAAGACCCCAACTCTCTACAAACTCGGTCCTGTGCTTCACATCGAGCTGAATGCCGCAGCGTACACCGGTGACGTCACGGCAACCGGGGCATCGATACTTGCCGTTCTCGCCAACGACGGTGTGTGGGGTCTGACAAAGCCGTGAGACCATGTCCACGGTGGAACGTGCTTGTCATGTACCCGCGGCGGACTTTGACTCGACGGCTGTCATCAGGTGACGCATGGAGACCCTCGACGCCGACGTGTCCTCACGCATCGAGGCGATCGCCGCCCTCCGCAGAACCCCTTCGAGGTCGGCGAAAGACGAACCCGTCGTCACGCTCACGAGCTGGACCATGTCGACGTCTTCGGCAAGGGGTACCGATGTGATCGCAAAGAACGCGGCCCGTGCTTCGGAGGACGGAAGGTCCAGTAGTAGATGGACTTCCAGACGTCCTGGGCGAAGGAGCGCGGGGTCGATGAGGTCCTTCCTGTTGGTAGCACCGACGACGAATACATCGCCGCGGTCACCAATGCCGTCGAGTTCGGTGAGAAGGGCAGCAACCACGCTGTCTGTCACGGAGCTGGCCGACTTGCCACGCTGGGGAGCCAGTGCATCGAGCTCGTCGAAGAACATGATGGCTGGAGCAACAGCTCGAGCGCGGGAGAACACTTCTCGCACCCCGCGTTCCGACTCACCGACCCACTTGTCGAGGAGCTCGGCTCCTTTTATGCTGAAGAATGCCGCGCCAGACTCGTGGGCGAGCGCCCGCATGACGTACGTCTTTCCCGTCCCCGGAGGGCCGTACAGCAGGATCCCTCGTGGTGGTTCGATGCCCATCCGTGTGAAGCGCTCCGGTTCTCGCAGCTGCCAGATGACGGTCTCGGTGAGGGTTCGCTTGACATCGGTAAGGTTCGCGACCTTGTCGAATCCGTAGGTAGGTACGTCGCCGAGATTCGATGTTCCAAGCGACGGTGTTGTTGCACCGATCGCCTCAAGGATGGCCGTGGTTGAGAGATCGCCCTCAGTTGCTGCACGAGCGGCGAGGACGGCGGAGGAGATGTCGAGCGCCGAGAATCCTGGCGAAGCGTTCGCAAGACGAGCCTTGTCAACGTTATGTCCCGGCCCTAGCGCGCTGGCGAAAAGAGCGATACGGCGTTCACGGTCAGGCGGAGCGATCGGCAGGGTGCGGGGAAGGAGCTCACTCGCATCAAGGATCACGGGCAGATCAGATAGGCGTGTTCCGACAACGACGGCGACCCCGCGTATGTCGGCGACTGTATCAAGCAGCCACCTTGTGACTGCGGCGGTCTGGTGGCGAACCGTGCTGTCGCTGCCGACGAGATGATCCAGCCTCTTGAGATAGATGATCGATCTGGGTTGAGCCTTCGCGATTGCTTGTTCGAACTTCGTGAGCAGGCGCTCGGGTGTCGTGACAGTTCGCAGATCGATCGTATCGATCTCGTACCCGAGGTCACGGCATCCGTTTGCGACGAGTTCCCCCTTGCCACACCCTGGCGGCCCGCTGATAACGATCCCTGCGAGCCTCTGACCTGGTGCGGTCGGTCGATCGCCAACGAGGAGTCGGAGCCATCCGACCAGCAGTTCGTACTCATTGTCGAGGCCTGCCGTCAGCACGGATGTTCCTTCTGCCCTGTCGTCTGACGATCCCTCTTCGATGGAGTCACCGTCGGGTGAAAGCTCGATGCCGATGACTGTCGTGGTGGTGACAACTGCCGTGGGGGAAGGTTCCACCGACACGACCACGATCGTTCCTGCCTCCGTCCGGTATCGTTCACCGGCAGTCACAGGTACTCCAGCGAGTTCGACTGGGACGGTCTGTGATGGGACACCATTGATCTGCGTCTGAACCGACGCCGCGGCGGGTACAACCGCACGCATGACAGGAACAGCGTCCCCCACAGAGCCAGCACCGTTGTCGAACGCGCTTGGAGATATCTCGATGTCGTTGATAGTCCGCATCTCGGACGGTGACACGGCAACGTGGGTATCGCCGATCCGCAGTATTCCGCCTCCAGGAAGACCGAGCGTCGCAAGCATCGTTGCGTCGGCACGTGCGGTTGTCGATGTTCCTTGCCGGAGTACGAATCGCATTCGGTGGATCCTTCAGGTTCGTCAACATCGTGCAGGTGCACAACGTTGGTTGTTCAGTCTGTAGACGGGCGTACACGAGCGCAACGTCAGCGATGGTAGGTCCGGATCAGCGTCTTTGTCTGCTCGCCTCGGAAAGGAACATGGCGGCAGTAACTGAGGCATTGAGCGAATCCGCGGTTCCCTGTGTTGGCACAACGGCAGGGCTTCCGACACCCATCCAGGAAGGATCGACGCCATCGTGTTCGCTTCCGATGACGATGCTGGTCGGAACGCTGAGATCCAGATCCCACGGTGTCTTCGCTGTCGGGTCAAGGTGCGCGATGACAACCGAGGTGTGATCCGAGCACCACGCGATCGCTGCGTCCCTGTTAGCGACGGCGATGTGTGTCGAGAACAGAGATCCTTGAGCGGATCGCACAACGTTCGGATTGCTGATGTCGGTAGCGAGAGACGAACCGATGAACGATGCACCCATCGCATCACATGTGCGAAGGATCGCACCGATGTTGCCGGGTTTCTCAAGACCATCCGCAACGAGGACAAGAGCGGGGGAGGGGGGCGAGAACCTATCGAGGGAGAACTCGGGTGCGAGAGCGATGACGAGAACACCATCCGGGTGCTGCCTGTGCGACAGTTTGTCGAAGACTCGGGCGCTGACGGTTACCGTGTTCGGTAGGCCAGGGTCCTCTTGCGCGTACTCAGGACACACGATGGACTCGGCGATGGTCAATAGCCCGGCAGCACGGGACGCCTCGCGAAGTCCTTCGACGATGAACCGGCCAGAACGATCGCGCTCGCTTCGCCTGGTAAGAGCAGCCCAGCTCTTGACGCGGGGGTTCGCCATGCTCTCGATATCTACGGGTGGTTCAGTTTCGTAGTTCATTGGTCCTGTTGGTAGTCCAGTGATGGTAGGCACGGTATGCACCAGGCGTTCGTTGGCGGTGAACCAGTGTGTAGCGTCATGTGTATGGATCGTGTGCTCGGCCTTGACCGCCCGTTTGACCTCGCAATGACCGTTCGCATGTTGAAGGCTGGTGTGATCGAGTCGGACGGTACCTGGTGGTGGTCGACTGCAACAGATCACGGCGTGGGCACAATCCAGGTGTCGGTACGGGGCCAGGCCGTGCGTGCACGTGCGTGGGGAGATGGAGGCGCTGCGCTTCTGGAGCGCCTGCCCATCCTCGTTGGTCTCGATGATCGGGTCGCTATAGAAGCCCCGGATCGTGACATCGCGGATCTGCTCAGAAAGACGGCCTCCGTGCGGCTGGGTGCCACGGGGGCAGTTTTCGAAGCTCTCGTCGTGACGATCCTCGGCCAGTTGGTCACGAAGTCTGAATCACTCTCGGCGCGCCGTCGGATCGTGGCGAGATTCGGTGATCGTGCTCCAGGCCCGAACGAAGCGATCTTGACCTTCCCGCGCCCTGAGGTGATCGCCAGGTTGACGTACGAGGATCTTCACGGAGCAGGCGTTGAACGAAAGCGAGCGTCCACGCTCATCGAAGTAGCAAGGCGAGCGAAGCGCCTGGATGAGATCCTGACGATGGATATCCACGCTGCTCGTACGCGGCTGATGGCAGTTCGCGGTATCGGCCCGTGGACGGTCGAGACCGTGATGGGTGTTGCGTACGGTGATAGGGATGCTGTTCCCCCGGGCGACTACCACTTGCCCAATACGGTTGCCTACGCGCTTGCAGGGGAATCGCGAGGCGACGACGATCGCATGTTCGCACTGCTGGAACCGTATCGACCCGAGCGGCGTCGAATCCTCGTCGCACTCAAGGCGGCTGGTGTTCATGCGCCCAGGTACGGACCCAAATCGCCGATTCGCCGGCATCTCTGAGGTTGTATCGGTCGCGAATCCCCTACATTGAACGTGTCGATCGGAGACATCATGGGCGCTGAATACCATCTGCAGATCGAAGGGGGAGATGTGGCACCCTACGTGCTGCTGCCTGGTGACCCTGGCCGGGTCGAGACCATCGCATCTCTGTGGGACGACGCACGGCACGTTGCTACGAATCGGGAGTACGTGACGTACACGGGGACGTATAGAGGTGTGCCTATCAGTTGCACGTCGACGGGTATCGGCGCACCGTCGACCGCCATTGCTTTGGAGGAGCTTGCGCGAGCGGGTGCAACGACGTTCTTTCGCGTCGGCACATGCGGAACGTTCCTCGATGATGTGGCGAACGGCGACCTCGCGATTTTCGACGCAGCGATGCGTCTCGACGGTGCTTCCCACGGATACGCACCTCCGGAGTATCCCGCCGTTGCCAGCCATGACGTCGTCACCGCTGCCATCACCGCTGCCAAAGGCCTCGGATATCCGTACCACGTGGGTGTAACACGTTCTGCCGACACCTTCTACGCGCGGCATCCGAGGCCTGGTTCATCGTTCCATGGATTCTGGCAATCGGATTGGGAGAACCATTTCGAGGATCTCAGACGTCTCAACGTTCTTGGAGCCGAGATGGAAGCGAGCGTCATCTTCGTACTCGCAAGGCTCTGGGGTCTTCGCGCAGGTGGTGCTGCGGTGGTACTCGACAACGTCCTGCGTGTCAGCGGTGAGTCGGGCGAATTCGATCCCGAGGATCAGTTCGACCATTCGGGCGATCAGATCGAAAAGCTTGCGCGACTTGGTTGCGAGACGATCCGGCTGATATTCGAGGCGGATACGAGGGGATAGCGCGGGACTAAGTCACACGGCCGCGAGCCTCTGGAAACGTAGCGTGGGCTTCGGTCGTGAGGATGCTCTCGAGAATCTCAAGTGCGCGCTCGACTTCGGCGTATGTGTTGTAGAGCGGAGCGAACCCGAATCGGACGAGATCCGGTTCTCTGAAATCCGGGATGACGTTTTGTGCACGGAGAGCCTGCGAGATCTGGTATCCGCGCGGATGCGACACCGTTATGTGCGATCCGCGCGAGCCCGGATCTGCTGGCGTGATCTGCACGAGCCCATGGTGTCGCAGCGATGTAAGACCTTCGGTGAACAGTGAGGTGAGCTCAATGCTCTTGCGGCGAATGGCATCGATGCCAGCCTCTGCCGTCATGTCGATCCCGACACCGGCGGCAACCAGCGAGATGATGGGAGGGGTGCCAACGACGAATCGCCGAATCGATCGAGCGGGTTCGTAGGTTTCGGACATCGCGAACTGATCTGCGTGCGAGAACCAGCCAGGGATTGGCTGCTCCAGCTGCTCGAGCAGATCTGATCGCACGTAGAGGAAACCTGGTGATCCTGGTCCACCATTGAGATATTTGTAGGTACACCCGACCGCGAGATCGGCGTTCCACTCGTTGAGAGCGACCGGAACGGACCCTGCGGAGTGAGCCAGATCCCAGATCATGGATGCGCCAGCGTCATGGGCCACAGCTGTCATTGCGGCGCCATCGAGCATCACACCGGACCGGTAGCCAACGTGCGAAAGAGAAACAACGCCGACTGAGGCGTCGAGCGCAGCAGCGAGATCGTCGAGTGTCGGATCTTCTGAAATGAACCGGAGTTCTCCGCCAGCGGATCGAGCTACTGCGTCGAGGATGTATCGATCAGATGGAAAGTTGCCGCGATCCGTGACGATGATCGTCCTGCCAGTACCAGCCAGCGCAGCGGATGCGACCTTGTAGAGGTTGACCGACGTCTGATCGCTCAGTACCACTTCGCCAGCTGTCGCACCGATCAACGGAGCGAGTCGGTCCCCGATGGTCTCGCCAAGACCAATCCAGTGGTCCCACCCGAGTACAAGCTCATGTGCCCACTCCTCTTCCACTACGGATCTGACGGCGTTGATGGTACCAAGCGGCAACCGTCCGAGTGAGTTCCCATCGAGATACAGCATGGCATCGTCGATGACGAATCGGGATCGGAACTCTCTCAGCTCGTCTTGTGTGTCTCGTGTGCCGGGCGAGTGGGTGCCCACGGTCAAGAAACGACGAGAGAGGGAACGAGGTGGCAGTGTGTAGAGCCACGCCAAGACAGCCAGGGACGAGCAGATGTCAAGTTGTGCATCGGAATCCTGAGGTATGGGGGACCGTTGGTGGATGGTAGCGGTGTGTCACGACAGGGACCGACTCCTACACTTGGCGGCATGGATGGATTCTCAACGAGGGCGCTGCACGCCGACGCATCTTTGAGCGAATCGCCTGACGTTGCGCCACCGATCAGTGTGTCGTCAACTTTCGTCGATGGCACCGGGCGACGGTATAGACGATCGAGCCATTCGACAACCGAGCGTCTGGAGGCAGTGCTCGGATCTCTCGATGGAGGCCACGCCACGGCGTACGCATCGGGAATGGCTGCAGCTTCCGGCGTATTCGATGTTGTGCAACCCCGCAAGGTCAGCCTTCCCGAAGATGTCTATCACGGTGTCCGCGACCTCGTCTGGGATCGGTCCGACCGTGGGATGTTGGAGGTCGTTGCACCCGAAGATCTCACCCGTGGTGATCTCTGGTGGATCGAGACACCATCGAACCCCAAGTGTCTGATCACCGACCTCGAGGATGTAGCCGCACGTACGTCGGGGACGGGCATCGTGACCGTGTGTGACGCCACATTTGCAACACCCGTCCTGATGCAACCGCTGACTTTCGGCATCGATGTTGTGATGCACTCGATGACGAAGTTCATTGCGGGACATTCCGACGCTCTTGGGGGAGTGCTGGTCACGCGCGACGAGTCACTCGCAGCGCGGCTGACATCGACACGATCGATTACGGGCGCCGTCCCAGGGTCGCTCGATGCATGGCTTGCACTGAGAGGTGTCCGCACGCTCGAACTGCGCGTCCTTCGTGCGAGTAGCTCAGCTCGTGATATCGCACGATGGTTCGTCGATAGAGATGTACATACCTGGCATCCTGGGCTCGATTCTCATGACGGCCACGAGATAGCATCGCGGCAAATGTCTGGATACGGTTCGATGATGTCCATCGATCTCGAGTCCGCAGAGGCTGCCGATCGATTCGTGTCTCGCCTCTCCGTGTTCACGAACGCAACGTCGCTCGGCGGCGTGGAATCGTTGGCTGAACACCGTCTCAGGAGCGACCCGCATATCGAGCCTGGTCTCGTCCGTCTTTCGATCGGTATCGAGGACGTCACTGACCTGATCACCGACCTTGATCAGGCTCTGTCGTTGCCCCAGTAGTTTGTGAAGACGACCTCATCGCGGTCGTTCCAGCCGCGTGCCAACGATCTCGACCTGCGATCGGTTGCCGGGTATCCGATGGTCACGATGCCGACGACCAAGATGTCATCTGGGATACCGAGAGCTTCATGGATCTGGTCGAGAGAGTGGGATCCGAGAAATCCCGCTGCGAGCCCCTCATCCACCGCTGCCAGCAGGATCGCCATCATCGATGCACCGGCGTCAACCCACCAGTAGGGAACGGGCCAATCTTCTTCTGTCGAGGGTGTTCCGTCCGGTCCCATCTTGTCCACCTCTGAGTACCGCGCCAGATAGGCATCACGATCCGTGCAGACGACGATGTGGGCTGGTGCCTGAGAGATCCATGGATCGAAACCGTCGGCGACATACTCAGGTTCGTGCGCTGACGCCGCTATGGCGTTGCGTTGCTCCGCGTCGGTTACTGCGACGAACCGCTGTCCCTGTGAGAAACCTGCGGAGGGCGCACTCACGCCAGCATCGATGATGCGGTCGAGGATCTGGCGATCGACGGGTTGGTCCGTGTAGTTGCGGACCATACGCCTCCGAGCGAGCGTTTCTCGAAACTCCACGTCAGAGTTGATTGACGGCGCTAAGCGTTTCCTCGAGTGCCACCTTGGCGTCAGCGAAGTACATCATCGTGCCCTCCTCGTAGAAGAGCGGATTGTCGATGCCAGCGAACCCAGGGGACAAACTACGCTTGACCACGATCACGGTGGTTGCCTCGTCGACGTTGAGAATCGGCATTCCGTAGATGGGGCTGTTCTCGTCGTTCTTCGCCGCAGGATTGATCACGTCGTTTGCACCGATGACCAGAACAACATCTGTCTGACCGAAGCGCGGATTCGACTGGTCGAGGTCTAGGAGAAGATCGTACGAGATATCCGCTTCCGCCAGCAACACGTTCATGTGACCTGGCATCCGCCCGGCTACCGGATGGATCGCGTAGTGGACCTCGACACCCTTCTCCTCAAGGGCATTCGCGAGATCGCGCACAGCGTATTGGGCTTGAGCGACAGCCAGGCCATAACCGGGAACAACGATGACGCGCTCGGCGTAGGAGAGAGCGATCGCAGCATCTTCAGCGGTCGCTCTCTTGACAGGTTTCGTACCGATCTCTTCGTCAGATACTGTACCTCCGAACCCAGAGAACAAGATGTTCGGGATCGATCTGTTCATAGCAACCGACATGTCGAGCGTCAGGATCAGACCGGCAGCCCCGACGAGCGCTCCTCCGATGATCAGCGCCTGGTTCCCGATCGTGAATCCTGCCATTGCTGCAGCGAGACCCGAGAAGGAGTTGAGCAATGAGATGACGACGGGCATATCTGCGCCGCCGATCGGAAGTACTGCGGTGATACCGAGAACGAGTGCCAGTCCCGTTGCGATCCAGTATCCCGTCGTGTTTCCCGTCGCGATGGCGAACACGCTTGCTGCAACCGTGGCAGCAGCGATTATCGCGTTCGTCGCCGGGCCACCGGGGATCGCGACTGGCTTTCCGCCGATCAGCCCCTGAAGCTTGGCGTAGGCGATGAAGGAGCCGGTGAGTGTGATCGACCCGATGATGAGGGACAATGCTGTGGTAACGCCGATCTCGACTGAGAAAGCAGCTTCTATCGAGACGATCACCTCGGCAGCGACAAGTGCGGATGCGCCACCACCAAAGCCGTTGAACGCCGCGACGAGCTGTGGCATGTCCGTCATCTTGACTCGCAGTGCGAGATAGCCACCAATGGCCCCGCCAACCAGAACGCCCCCGCCGATGATGGCCCAGGCCGTGTTCGAGCTGATCTGGTCGTGAGACACGAGGTCGAAGATGACGATGATAATCGCAACGAGCATGCCGATCGATGCGATGCGGTTGCCGCGCCGTGCGGTCTTTGGGGATGTGAGTCCCTTCAATCCAACGATGAAGAGGACGCCAGCCGCTAGGTACCCGAGGGCGATGACAACCTCGGTGAAGGAGAGTTCGATCATCGGCTTTTACCAGGTACTTTCTTGAACATCTCGAGCATCCGGTCCGTCACGAGGAAGCCACCGATCACGTTGATCATGGCGAACACGACGGCCAAGAATCCGAGGACGCCTGCTGCGATGCCGGAACCGGTGGCAGCAGCGATGATTGCACCGACGATCGTGATCCCTGAGATCGCGTTCGCGCCTGACATCAAAGGTGTGTGCAACGTTGGAGGGACTCGTCGAATGATCTCAAACCCGACGAAGGACGCGAGTACGAACACGACGACTCCCTGGATGAACTCTTGACTCATGCTTGAGATCCTCCGGTATCAGGACGATGGGTGATGGCTGGCCCGACAACGGCGTCGTCCGGGTCAGCCACGAGGCTTCCTTCAACGACCATCCGCTTGCTCATCTCGAGCAGGTTCCGCGCGTACATGCGGCTAGCGTCCGCGGCAACACGTGCGGCTAGATCTGTGGGACCGAGAAGTGTTACACCGTTCACATCGATTTCCTCGTCGGGTTTCGACCCCTCGACGTTCCCGCCCGAAGACGCAGCCATGTCGATGACTATCGAACCAGCGGACATGAGCTCGAGCATTGCACTATCGATGAGACGAGGTGCCGCACGCCCTGGGACCTGGGCCGTTGTGATGATGAGATCGCTCTCAGCCACGGCGGCGGCGAGTACCTCTCTCTGCGCGGCAGCTGTGTCTTCGTCCACAGCGCGTGCGTATCCGCCGTCGTCCATCTCCTGTGTCGGTGCTTCGATGAACTTCGCTCCGAGACTCTCGACCTGTTCTCTCGTCTCGGGTCGGATATCGTACGCGCTGACCACGCCACCGAGCCTTTTCGCAGTAGCGATCGCCTGGAGACCCGCAACGCCAACACCGAGGATGAGCACCCGCGCTGGAGGCACGGTTCCCGCCGCGGTCACGAGCATCGGCATGAACTTCGGAAGTCGGGTTGCACCGAGAAGTGCCGCTGCGTAGCCAGCGGCGGTTGCCTGGGAGGAGAGTGCGTCCATGCTCTGAGCGAGCGTCGATCGTGGGACCATCTCCATCGAGATCGTGGTGACACCCTGGTCGGCGAGAGCAGCGAGTCGTTCTGCGTTGGTCGTTGGGTCGAGGAGGCCCATGATGACACCGGTTCCGCCGAGCGCCTCAACGTCTGGCGCATCGACCTCCCCTACGGTCAAGACCATGTCGAGCGGTGCTGAATCGATGAGGGACGACACGATGGTCGCACCTGCTTCGACGAAGTCATGATCGGTGATTCCTGAGGCCTCACCTGCTCCGGTGACGATCGAGACCTCGAAGCCGAGGTCGATAAGAGAAGAAACAGAGGCGGGCGTTGCCGCAACCCGAGTTTCTCTGGATAACGGTTCTTTTCGAATCCCTAGTCGCATAGTCAGGAAAGGTAGGGGATGAGGTGACCCAAGTGTCTGTTCCCCATGCCACGGCGTCTCACTCGATCGGCGGCGCATGTGCAAGCCGTAGATCGCAGTTTCCGTACACCGGCATACGTCTGTTCGCAGCGCCACCGGAGGCTGCAACCCTTGATGTGTCCGGTTTCCCGACAATCTTCGTGTGTGCCTGTGCAAGGCGCGTCCTATGTTCCGGTGATGAGCGATCCCTTTCCTTCTCGACGTACGTTCCTCACGGTTTCTGGCGGCGGCCTCGCTGGTCTTGTCATCGCAGCGTGTACCCCTTCGTCGATCTCACCGTCGGCGTCCTCAACGACCTCGGCTCTCGGTGCTACGACATCTACCGTAAGCCCTGGTGGCCCTGTCGACGTCGAGATAGCGATGCGTGCCATTGCTGATTCCGTCGAGATTCTTGATGGAATGCCAACAGACGTCTGGCGATACCTTGCCGATGTGACGCAGGGAGACCCTGGGAGCCTTTCGATCGTACCCGGTTCGTATCTGGGGCCGACGTTTCACTTTCGCAAGGGCCAACGAGTCCGTATCGTGTTCGACAACGAGATTCCTGACCGCTCGATCATTCACTGGCACGGACTCGATGTCCCAGAGGACATGGATGGCCATCCACGTTTCGCCGTGCCAGAGGGTGGTCGGTACGTGTACGAATTCACGGTCGAGAACCGAGCGGGAACCTACTGGTACCACCCGCACCCACACGGCCGCACCGGTCCACAGGTGTATGCAGGAATGGCAGGGATGATCCTGATCACCGATGATGAAGAAGAGGCGTTGGCCCTCCCGAGCGGTGAGTTCGATCTGCCGTTCGTGATCCAGGACCGGATATTCGACGCTGATCAGATGGTCTATCTGCCGAACGGCATGATGGATCAGATGACCGGGTTCCTCGGCGACGTGATCCTCGTCAACGGACGTCCCAACGCATCGTTCCCGGTCGCAGGAACTGCGTATCGGCTGCGCATCCTGAACGGTTCGAACTCTCGCATCTACAAACTCGCGTGGGACGATGCGACGCCTCTCGTCATTCTGGCAACCGATGGTGGTCTTTTGGAGAGACCCGTCACTCGTCCGTATGTGACACTTGGCCCAGCGGAACGCGTCGATCTGTGGGTCGATTTCAGCGGCGACGCCATTGGCGACACGAGAACGTTCGTCAGTCTGCCCTTCGACGCGCCGACCATGGGTGGGATGACGGGTACCACGTCGCGCCTTGCGTTAGGTGTAGGTTTTGACGTCGGGTCTTTCTCCATCGAAAGAGAAGGAGATTCCTCGGCAACGCTGCCGGAGGTCCTTTCCGATCCGGGTTTTGCGTCTCTTGAAGACGCGGTCAATAGGGATTCACCCCGCGTCGTCACGCTCGAGATAGCTCGCGGTGCGTGGCGTCTCAACGGAAGAACGTTCGAGATGGAGGCTGTTGCTGACGACGAGAAGGTGACGTTCGGAACCACCGAGGTGTGGGAATTCGCGAACGTTGGAGGTGGGATGGGAGGGATGATGGGTGGCGGCAACGACGGAGGTCTAGCCCATCCCATGCACATGCATGGACAACAGTTCCAGATCCTGTCGCGTACAGTCGACGATGCCGGCAGACCGGCATGGGACAGCATCAGGGAGGGCCATATTGACGAGGGGTGGAAGGACACCGTACTTGTGATGCCGGGAGAGCGTGTGAGGGTACTCCGCCGCTTCACGAGTTTCCCTGGTCTGTTTCTCTATCACTGTCACAACCTCGAACACGAGGACATGGGGATGATGCGAAACTTCTCGATCGAAGATGCCTGAGAGTTCGTGACAGGCCAGAGACATGGGTCCCGGATTGCTCCGGGACCCATGGCAGTAGTCGATCGTCCGTGTACGTCGGCTTAGCTATCCGCCTCGACGTCCTCGAACATGATGTGGAGGAAGGGCTGGTCTTTCTCGTTCGGTAGTTCGAACCCGGTCGGGACGGGGTTCGCGAATGGTCCGTTTGAACCAAGCGCCACCGGTGGCAGGATGAGATGTGCCTGCCACGAACCTTCTGGATCAACACCATCATTGAAGACCAGGTTGTAGTCCTCGTCACGGACGTTCTCGGAGAGCATGAAGTGGACGAAGCGTTTGTCTGGCTGGAGTTCGCCGTTGACGTACAGATCTCCTGCGCCCCAGAACGCAATGAACGACATGAGCTGTGGCATCAGCGGTGTGCCGATCCCCGTCGCGCCATGTTGGAGGGCGTTCACACCGACACCGCCGAAGTTCTCGTGGTCGATTTCAGGCAGAGCCTTCTTCACCACGAGGCGGTAGTTGATCTCCCCTCCGGGACTCGTGAACTCGAATTCGGCGTCGATCTTGTCCTTCGTCGACGATCCGGACACGGATGTGATGTCTTTCACCTCGACCTCAGCTTCACCCGTGATCGGTGCCCATTTGTTGGAGAACGGTGTCATCATCTTCGTTACACCATCACCGCTCACGAAGTAGCCCTCACCTTCGATGAAGACCCTCTTGTCGAGCGGGAGCAGTTCCTCACGGAGTGGACTGCCAGGTGTGCCGAAGATGGCCGGATCGAGCTCCCGCGGACCGGGGAGGATCCATCGGACGTCGCCGCCTTCCTTCGCTTCCATCTCCACCTTGTTGGGTGCGTCGATGACTCGTCGTCCCGACGACGTTGAATGTGCGATCGCCACAACAGCTGTTGCCATGATCATAAATGCCGCGAGCAGTGCGACGAAAAGTGTCTTTCGACCTTTCAAGGGATCCTCCTGGATGCTGGTTGGTCTTCCCCTGGCCTATGGCCAGGACGCAGAGTCAACGACAGACCCCTCACCGTACGTGCGGCTCTGTCTGCTACGCGACAGTGTTCATCCTGCGCGTCGTCGAGCGATCCTTCAGTCTTCGAAGATGCCCATGATCGAGCGTGTGACCTCAGCCGCGCGCTCGGCTCCTGGGAGGGCCGGATTCCAGGACGAAACGGATGCGGCAACGACTCGCCCGGTACGAGCGAGATGGTGGATGGCGTCCCTGACCTCGTCAGCCGATGGTCCGTGTCGCGCGGGATAGTTGACCGCAGGGAGATCGGATGGGTCGACGACATCGACATCGAGATGGACGTAGATCGGCCCAGGGGGAGGGCTCGATGTCGCGACGTCGTGGACTGACAGCATCGTGATGCCCGACGCTGCGACAGCATCACCTTCTCCAGCGTCGAGATCCCGCGCATTGATGAGCAGCACCTTCTCGTCGGCGATTGGCGTGAGACCAGTCGCTGCGACGATCGTTTGCTCCCCGCGCCCGGTGAGCATCGCGAGCGGCATGCCACCGAGAAAAGATGATCCTGTTGTGGCCCATGTGTGGAAGTCACCGTGTGCATCGAACCAATAAAGGGTTGGATCGATGTCCCTCCTCTGGAGGCCAGCGAGAACACCGATGACGGCAAGGCAATCGCCAGCGTATACCAGTGGCGCATCGAGGACCCCGACGAGGCCTGCGAGCTCCCTATACAGGACAGCCATTCGGTGCTGGGCAACATCACCTGGACCCTGCGCCCGTGACGTGTCGTACACCTGACCATGGTCCGACATGGGGGGATCAACCACGACCGCCGGCTGGGGAACTGTGAAGCGAGCCATGGGCTCGCCAACAAAATACGGGACCGAGATGATCTGCATGCCACGACGGTACCGCATTCGGGTGTCAGCGAGATGAGTCGCTGCGGTCCCTTGGTTCGTTATGTGCGGTGGTCCTGGCTTCGTTTCGGCGCTTCCGTCCTGTGCCGGCGAGGAGGCGATATAGAACGATAAAGACAGAGATCGCGATGAGGAGAACGAGGGACACAACATACAGCCGATTGCTGACGTCGGTTCCTGCTGCTCCAGAATGCATCGCGACGACCCAGAGGAGCGGAAAGCTGAGAAGGTGTATCGCTCGCCAAAGCCGACGGCTGAGCCGAGATCGTACGGGTTGCCAGGAGGATATCTGGATCGCAACGAGGAGATAGAGTCCGACGACACCCCAGGTCACAGCTGCCGGTTTCCACTCCGAGGCGAACGGGACGAAGATGCTCGCGAGGTCGAACTCGACGAAGGAATCCGCTACAAGACCAACGAGGTGCAACACGACGAAAACGACGGTCAAGCCACCGAGCCAGCGATGGAGATCGAGCAACCATGCCGCCCGTTTCACCGGTTTCACGAGCTGCGTCGATAGGAGCACTCCCCAGGTGAACGCCGCGACGAGAAGAATACCTGCTATCAGCCCTGTCGAACGGGACAGGTACCACCATCCGGACGCAGCGATCATGTCGCGAACCCCTCTAGTCCGGCAGTTCTCCAGACGAATCTATCGGTATCGACCAACAGTCCTTCTACTCCAGCCGACTCGAGAAAGGACAATGCGTGCAAGGCATCGCCGCGTATAGCCGTCTTACACATTGCTTCAGCTATCCATGCCTCACCTGCAACGACGGTTGCTGCAACGATCGATGACAGGATCGGGCTGCCGGTTGCGGGGTCGATGAGATGGTGAACGGCGGCACCGTCGTCCGTCGTCCACGTGTTCGCGGCCACCGAGCTTGTGCAAATGGCGCCGTGCTCGAGCCGAAGTTCAGCGATCGTGGCTTCCGCGTCGAACGGGTTCTCTACTGCGATCACCCATTCTGGTGGGGCACATCCTGCGATTCGCACGTCGCCACCGATGCTGACCATCGCGGCGCACGCGCCGGACGCAACGGCTTCACTCGCGACGATGTCGGCTGCAAGTCCCTTCCCAAGGCCACCAGGATCGAACGCGACCGCACGCCCGAGACGCACACGAGACATCTCGCGATCGATATCGACAGCGGCGAGGCCGGGCGACCGCCCCGCTCGGGGTGTGTGTGACAAACGGGTTCGACCTGGTTTCTCAGATCGGCTTGTGTCGTATCCAAGGGCAACAAGTGAGGTGAGCACCGTCGGATCGAAGGCACCGCTGGTGATCTTGTTCGCATCGATCGACCGATCCATGAGCATCAACGTATCTTCAGACACGTCTACCCAGCTGGACGATCGGTTGAGCCTGGATATCTCGCTGTCATGGATGAATCGACTCCAGGAGTTCTCGAGGTCGGCGATTCTCGATATCGCGGCGTTCACATGATCGGGCATTCCCTCGATGACGATGACGGCATCGCTGCCCATCGCGCGAAACTTCGCCGTGGTACAGCTTGTGTCATCGGCTGCCATTGCTCTTCGCAACGACCTTTCTCTTCTCGGGCTGCAGCACGATCGGTTGCGGTGTCGCCTGAGCGATCGATGTGGTCGGTTGTTCTGTCACAACACCCGGCGGCAGCGTTGTGCCTCCGATCGTGGTTGGTGGTGCGATCGCAGGGGCGGCCGCTGCGATCGCCTCTGCCTCTGCATTCCGAACGTCTGCGGCGCCCATCGCGATCATCAAGCTTGCTGCTGCTGTGGCGCTAAGAGCCACGGCAACCGCACGTGAGCCTGCGGCAACGTGTGGCCGCCGCGCCCTGGGAGTCAGGTTTGCCGTGCCGGAGCTCGGTTCTTCAGTCGTCATCGTCGTCTTCGTACCTGTCATCATCATGGTCGTCATCGTCATCGTCGTATCGGTCATCATCGTCACTCGAGATGGGCGTGAGGTCCTCGACAACGGTCTCAACTGATCCGTCTGCATTGATCGTGGCAAGGAATCGCAGAACCGTGCCATCGCTACCGACGAATCCGATATCGACGGCAGTTCCGTCAAGAACCTGAGCCGTCTCCCATCCGCTGCTGGTTTGAACCTCAATGATCGTGAGCATCGAGCCATCGTTCGCCAGTGTCGCTGTACCGGCATCTCCAACGACATACGCGGAGATCTCTCCAGCAGGGGCCGCCTGGTCGGAAGCTTGAGTCCCAACGTCGTCTGTTGCGGTCGACTCAGGAGCCGTAGCGGCGGGGGAACTCGGCGCAGGGTCGAACTCCTGTGCCGTAGCAACCGAAAGTGCGCCGACCTCTCCGGTATCGGTGCCGCTGTTAAGAATGCCGAGGTTCGTTGCGATCGCTGCTGTGGCAGCGAGGATCACAACTGCGACCGAGGCTGCCGTGACAATTGCGGTGCGGTGTTTCATGGTCTCCTCCATAGGGAAGTCATCTTCTCCTGTATACGGTATCGATGATGAGGTGAGCAGAAGGGAAGGCGAAGGTAAGGGTCAGGTAAAGAAGCCGGGGTACGGATCGAGACCATGCCACCATGAAACCATGCACATTCTCCTCGTCGAAGACGACACCGGCATAGCGGAGCCACTTGTCGAAGGCCTTCAGCGTCAGGGATACGATGTGACGTGGGTGCGCACGGGTCACGAGGCGATGGACGAGGACCCCCGTGACCTTGTGTTGCTCGATCTCGGGCTACCTGATGTCGATGGCGAAGTTGTCGCGGCCAGAATCCGCGAGCGCTCCCAGGTTCCCATCATCATCGTCACCGCCAGATCAGATGAGATCGATCGGGTCACGTTGCTCGATCTCGGTGCGGATGACTATCTCGTCAAACCATTCGGATTTCGAGAGCTCACCGCTCGAATCCGTGCCCTCATGCGACGTGTTTCTGACCGTGCGAACGTTGTTGAGCAGGAGATAGAGATCGGCCCCTTGTTCGTCGATCATCGTACGCGAACGGTACGGCTCGACGGCTTGGAGATCTCGCTCACACCGAAGGAGTACGACCTTCTGGCGTTTCTCGCGAGTGATCCGGGAGCGGTTCTTTCTCGTGATGAGATACTGCGTTCTGTATGGGACGAGCACTGGTGGGGGTCGACCAAGACACTCGACGTTCACATCGCCTCTTTGCGTCGCAAGCTCGGTGATGCCGATCTCATCCTCACGGTACGCGGCGTCGGTTACCAACTTGCCGAGCTGGCTCCGTGATCCGGAGGCTGCTCCTCGGATATGTAGCGATCGTTCTTGTGCTCGCTGGGTCGCTGGCGATACCCTTTGGAATCGTGTTCGCCGATCGACAGAGGGAACAGTTCGCAACGGCGCTTGAACGAGATGCGGTTGTGCTGGCAACCGTCTATGAGGATTCGTTGCAGCATGGTGCGCCGATCGATCCCAGACCGGCGGACAGATATGCACAACGAACGGGCGCACGGGTTGTTGTCGTTGACACCTCGGGTATGTCGGTCGTCGACACGGGGGACGATGAGTTCCGCTCGTTCACAAGTCGCCCGGAGATCGTCACCGCGCTTTCGGGAAACAGGTTCTCAGGTACAAGGTTCTCCCAGACTCTGGGTGCCGACCTCTTCGTGGTCGCAGTACCGGTTGCGTCCTCATCGAGCGTGTTCGGTGCGGTTCGTCTTACGGTGTTCAATCGCGATATCGAACGCAACGTACAACGGATGTGGATCAGCCTTGGGCTTGGTGTGCTTATTGCCGTCGGTGCGAGTGCCGTTGTAGCGTTCGCGGTTGCCCGTCCGATTACACGATCAGTGGAAGGACTCCAGGGTGCAGCTGAACGCATCGCTGATGGCGATCTGTCGGCACGGGCTTCGATCGCGGATGCTCCGCCGGAACTTGCTGCGCTGGCGAAAACGTTCGACGACATGGCTTCTCGCGTCGAGGAGCTCGTTGCGTCGCAGCGTGCGTTTGTCGCCGATGCCTCGCACCAGCTCAGGACACCGCTCACGGCCCTGCGGCTGAGATTGGAGAACCTCGAAGCCGGTGCCACGAGCGATGATCTGGACGATATTGCGGATATCGTATTCGAGGCCGAGCGCCTGTCCCGGATGGTTGATCAGTTGCTTGAACTCTCGCGTGAGGGCAGTGCTACGACGGTCGAGGTCGATGTTGCAGACGTCGTCGAACAGCGGGTCCGGTTGTGGGATGGTCCAGCCGGCGAGAAACGCATCTCACTCACACTGAACGTCGAGGACCCTGCCCGGTGTTCGGCTGCAATGGTGGCGGATGGTCTTGAACAGGCTCTCGACAATCTGCTCGACAATGCGATCCGATATTCGGCCACGGGTGGTTCGATCGTGGTCTCAGTCGAAAGGTCATCGACAGGTGGATGCTCGATTCACGTTGCCGACGATGGTCCCGGCGTACCGGAGGCGGACCTCAATCGGCTGTTCGACCGATTCTGGCGTGGTGAATCGGATCAGCCGGGCACCGGACTCGGTCTCTCCATTGTTCGTCATCTCACGGCGCGTGCTGGGGCGACCGTGGAGGCGTCGCAGACCGACGGCGGTGGTCTTACGATCTCGGTGCATCTCCCGCCAGCATCGGCCGCAACCGATGTGAAGCGCTTGTGACGTCTGATTTCCTGCCGTCAGTTGGACCGTTCGGCTGCGGCGAGCACAGCGGCGATGACGTGGTCCGGGTCTGCGAACGGGTTCGCTGCAACACTGCGTAGCCAGTCTTCGTCGTCGATGACCGTGACGGACACGAACGCATCGACGAGGTGGCGTTGGATCGTTCGACTCGGGACGTTCGTGTGCCGCCAGGCGATCACGCCGGTCCCTGGACCAGAGCCGAGCTGCTCAAGCCGCTGATGTGATGCGATTCCGTCGACGAGCTTCAACGAGAGTGCCATCTCATGATCGATCCACGACGCGATACCTTGAAGACCGTAGGCGCGAATCGTTGCAGCGAGTGGGAGCGCAGCGTATCCGTGCGATCCCAGAAGCCCGACATTCGGATCCGAGAGATACGATGCACCGAAACTGATTGCCTCGTGCGCGGTCCGGGTATCGCGGAACAAGACCAGCGCCGACTCCTTTGGCTGATGGAGCCACTTGTGGGCCGAGACGGCCACAGAGTCTGCCATGTCGACACCGTCGAGGAGATGACCCCACTTTGTCGAGATCCGTAGTGGTCCAGCCCAAGCCGCATCGACGTGAACCCAGGGTGCGGCGGGGCGTTCGAGTGGGTCGACGGCTCCTCTGGAGGTTGTTCCCGCTGTGAGCACGACCGCCGCGCTGGCGACATCGCCGAGTTCGTTCATGTCCATTCGTCCCAGAGCGTCAGTCCGCACTGATCGGTATCCGAGTCCGAGGAGGTTCGCTGCCTTTGGAACCGAGACATGGGCCGCATCTGAAGCGACAACGCGGTCGATGCCGTGTACGGATCGTGCGGTCCACAACGCCGTGAGGTTGGCAACGGTTGATCCGGGCACGAGGTGTCCTCCGTCCATACCCCAGATCGGAGCGAGCACCCCTATTACGCGTCGTTCGAGCTCTCGGGCGGTTGCGCCCGTGTCCTCGTGGAGGAGATTCTGGTTCAGTCTTGCCGCCCACTGAGCAGCGACCCAGGTTATCCACGGTGTGGCCGGGTCCATGTGGGCGAAGAATCCCGGGGCGTCGAGCCGTGTGGCCGTTGACAGGACCGAACCAGCAAGCTCGTTGAGGCTTTCCCTGGGTCCCACAGGCGGTGCGCCAAGGTCGGGGAGGCCACGGTCGCGGGGTGGATCGAGCATGAGGCGCATCCCGAGTTCAAGACCACCGGCATCCGCAGCGAAGGCCTCCTCGATTCCGTATGGATACATGTTGCCTCCGTTGCAGGGTTCGCACCAGTCTTGCATGCGTTGGTCGTTGATCGATCGAACGAAACTCGCAGGCCACCATTCGATCGTGTCTTACGCGAGGTTGCCCATGCACGAACATCCAATCACGGCATCCCTCGAACGTCGAAAACGCGCTGTATCGGATCCTACGGAGATGGGACGAGGTTGCTTCGATGCCGATCGAACTGGACGGTGGATCCGCTCTGTGGTTGAATAATGATGAGTGATGAGCTAAGGAATGATAGCGCTGACGAGAGGAGCAACCATGAACCCGGCGAGGCCACCGCTTTGGATCGACGCAGGGATGGCAGTGTTCGTTGCGATCTTCATATCGATCGTGCTATTCGTCGATGGTGGCGTGTTCAATCGCGTCATGCTCGCGTACGTGGTCGCTCTGTGCGCGTGGGCATTCGTTGCCGAGGGCGCTGCGATGCGAGCAGAGAATCACGGATCGAGCATCGCCTCGGAGGACTACACGACTGAACCTCCGCGATCGGAACCGTTGTCGCACTGACGTCGCTTTCCTCAGCGCGCGAGGATGCCAGACGATTGTCGATGCGAGCGCCGTGGCGTATCGCCCGTGGCATTACCAGATGTTGGTCACCAGGGCCCGGCACGTGGTTGTGATGGTGTCACGCACGTCAATCGACAACTCCGGTAGCGGACCTCGTCCCTTGCCAGGTCGCATTCCCACAACGGATGCGGCGAACTTCGTTCCGGGCACTCCGTGTCGCTCGACAACGGCTGTGACCTCAGTGAGTGTCGCCTGTGCCGCGAGGTCGCCCTGCGATGCCGCTGCGACGCTTGAAAACGCATAGTTCGCGCTTGCGGTGATCGCTCCGTACGCACCGCGCTCGAAGCTGGCGGCAAGCGCGGTTGACTTTCCCGTGTAAACGATGAAGTCATCGCTGAGAATCGCGGCGATATCCACGAGTCGCTGTACGTCGCCGCCGCTGTCCTTCATGCCGACGATGTTGGGGTGTCCTGCGAGTTCTGCGACCGACTCACATGGGAGTTCGTATCCTGTGACCGCAGGCACGGAGTAGAGGAATGCCGGCAGGGGAGAGAGGTCCGCGACCCATTCGAAGTATTCGACGACCCAACTGTCGCGGTTTCGCATCAGCGTTGTTGGCGTGACGACGAGTATCGCATTGGCGCCACTATCGGCGGCTTCCATGACCTGAGCGTTTGCTGACCGGGATGATTCAGCGAACACTCCACAGAGAATCGTGAGATCGGGCGAGACCTCGCGTGCGACCCGAATAAGTTCATTGCGCTCGCCAGGCTCGAGGTACGGTCCTTCACCTGTCGATCCACCGATCAGCACACCGGAGGTACCTGCGTCGATCGCACACAAGAGGTTGTGTCGGTGATTGTCGATGTCGATCTCGCCGTCATCATCGAAGGCCGTAACGAGGGCTTGCATTGCAATCGGCCATGTCATCGTCATACGTCGTAGGTTCCTGATGTCACGTCGCCTCCTTGACCTGTCCAGTCGGTGTGGAACCATACGCCTCGTGCGCGGTCCGTCCGTTCATAGGTGTGGGCGCCGAAGTAGTCCCGTTGAGCCTGAATGAGGTTCGCTGGCAGTCGCCGAGACCGATACGCGTCGTAGAACGCAAGCGCAGATGAGTAGGCCGGAACAGGAATCCCTGCGGTCACCGCCCGTGCGACGGTTCGCCTCCAGCCGGGAACCGCTCTCTCGATCTCTCCTGCGAAGAATTCGTCGAGGAGCAGATTCTCGAGCTCGGGATGGCTACGATATGCGGCGGTGATCTTCCCGAGGAACCGTGACCTGATGATGCATCCGGCGCGCCAGAGGCCTGCGATGGTGCCCTTGTCGAGACCCCAGCCGTGGTCGCGACTTGCCGCGTTGATCAACATGAAACCCTGTGTGTAGGACACGATCTTTGATGCATACAGGGCATCGTGTAGATCGGTTACGACATCCTCCTCTTCGAACGGGGTTCGATCTACCGCTTCATCGAAGCGCGATGCGGCGACGGCCCGCTCGTCGACAAGAGCTGACACCATTCGCGCATACACCGATTCGCCAACAAGGGACACGGGCATGCCTTCTTCCATCGATGCGATGACCGTCCATTTCCCCGTCCCCTTCTGCCCTGCTGCATCGAGGATGCGATCTATTGTCGGTTGACCGTCAGGCTCCCCGTGGGCGAGGATGTTGGCTGTGATCTCGATGAGATACGAATCGAGCTTGCCTTCGTTCCAGTTGTGGAAGTGACGGGCCATGGCCTCCGGTGCCAGTCCGAGACCTCTCGTCATGATGTCGTACGCCTCAGCAATGACCTGCATATCGCCGTATTCGATACCGTTGTGAACCATCTTCACATAGTGGCCCGAACCACCGGGTCCGATCCACGCTGCCATGGGTTCATCACCGACGCTCGCCGCGATCGCCGTGATCATGTCTTCGATGATGGGCCATGCGCGTTCATCTCCGCCCGGCATGATCGATGGCCCATAACGCGCTCCTTCCTCGCCACCAGAGATGCCAGCGCCGACGTAGTGGATTCCGCTCGCCTGGAGTCTCTCGAATCGGCGTTCGGTATCAGTGAAGAGAGAGTTGCCACCATCGATCACGACGTCACCCTCGTCGAGCAACGGTAAGAGCACATCGATCTGTGCATCGACGGGTGCACCTGCCTTGATCATCATCAGAATGGTCCTTGGCCGTGCGATCGACGTGACGAAAGTCGCGATGTCGTCTGCGGGAATCACACGTCTTCCCGAGGCTTCGCCGGAGACGAAGTCGTGTGTTCGGCTCGTGGTCCGGTTGAACACAGCAACCGTTCGATCGTGATCGAGGAGGTTGAGCACGAGGTTCTGACCCATCACAGCAAGACCGATGACTCCAATGTCGGCAGTGCCAAAGGCCGGCGTTTCCTGTGGGGGTGTGATCGGCGCCTCCTGGGCTCGTGGTTCAGTGAGCGTACCGACGAACCGCATCCACGACAGCAGAGCCCATGCTGGCCGTGTCGATCGCATCTGTGCCGGCGGCGATGTCAGGGGTGCGGAGCCCCTCGTCGAGAACGGCGTCCACCGCGCTCTCGATTGCTGTGGCCTCAGATTCCATGTCGAGGGAGTACCTGAGGCCCATCGCCGCGGTGAGTATCGCGGCAAGTGGGTTGGCCTTTCCCTTGCCAGCGATATCAGGTGCGGAGCCATGGATGGGTTCGAACACTCCCGGCTTTGTGAGTCCGACGGATGCGGAAGGCAACAATCCCATCGAGCCAGGGAGCATCGACGCCTCGTCGGTGAGGATGTCACCGAAGAGATTGCCTGTAACGACAACATCGAATTCGGAAGGCCTCGAGAGCAAGTGCATCGCCATGGCATCGACGAGGATCGTTTCATACTCGACATCCGGAAACTCGTGAGCCATCACTCGATCGGTCGTCGATCGCCACAGCCGCGAAACGGCAAGGACGTTTGCCTTGTCCACGGATGTCAGCTTGCCTGACCGCTGCTGTGCGGCTTGCGCTGCGAGGCGGACGATACGCTCGATTTCCTCTACGGAGTAGCGCATGTGGTCGGTCACAGTGCGCCCGTCCGTCGATGTGGTCGAGCCACCAAAGTAGATGCCACCAGTGAGCTCACGAAAGAACAAGATGTCAACTCCCTCGATGATCTCTGGTTTCAACGGAGATGCCGCCGCAAGCTGGCGATGGACGCGAACGGGCCGGATGTTCGCGAACAGCCCGAGCTCCTCTCGGATGCCAAGCAATCCCTGTTCAGGTCGGATCTTCGCCTGAGGGTCACTCCACTGCGGTCCGCCTACCGCTCCAAGCAACACGACATCGGACGCCTTTGCTGCGGCCACGGTCTCCGGCGGAAGTGGGTTGCCAGTGGACTCGATCGCACATCCGCCAATCAGGTGCTCAGAGAACGAGAAATCATGGTCGAACCTCGTCCCGACAGCCTCAAGCACTTTCCGGGACTCCACGATGATCTCAGGGCCGATCCCGTCTCCGGGAAGAAGAGCGATCGGTATCGGCTGGTGGGCCGCAGCCACTAGGAATCGTCTCCTTCGGTGGCGATCGCGAAGGCAGCCTTGTTGAGGGCGGAAATCATGGCCCTGGCTGAGCCCTCAACAACATCAGTGGAGACACCCTGGCCAGCGTAGGTTGAGGAACCAACCATGATGATGACATTGACGTTCGCCATTGCATCAGCGCCGGAGGTGAGCGGCGACACACGGTAGTCCGCGAGTGTTGCTGGTATCGCGTAGGCGTCCTGGAGTGCGACGAACGTGGCGTTCACCATCCCGTCACCCTCGGCCGTCGACGTCAAGCTCTCGCCGTTGCGCTCGAGTGCTATTGATGCAACAGGTGTCTCGTTCGACCCGCCCGAAACGTGGATGCTCGTAAGGGTCCAGTCTCCGGTATCTGTCCCCGTTTCGACAGCCACGATCGCTCTGAGTCCTTCTTCAGTTATCTCACCCTTGCGGTCGGCCAGTTCCTTGAAACGCCCGAAGCTTCGGGTGAACTCGTCGTCAGAAAGCGAGATGCCGAGTTTTGCTAACGCGTCTGCGAATGCAGCTCGTCCCGAGTGCTTGCCGAGAACGATCACCGACTTCTGGCCCACCGCCAACGGGTCCATGATCTCGTAAGTTTCCCTGTTGCGCAGCACACCGTGTTGGTGGATACCCGACTCGTGAGCGAAGGCGTTGCGTCCCACAACAGCCTTGTTGTACTGGATGGGGTATCCCGTGAGGCTCGAGACAAGGCGTGAGGTTTCGAAGATCTCCGTTGTGTCAGCGCCGATCTCCACGTCGAAGTGATCGGGACGCGTAGTGATCGCCATGATCACCTCCTCGGTCGATGTGTTACCAGCGCGTTCCCCGATGCCGTTGATCGCTCCTTCGATCTGGCGTGCGCCTGCGGCGATCGCGGACAACGAATTGGCGACGGCCATGCCGAGATCGTTGTGGCAGTGAGTCGAGATGATGATGTCATCGTTCCCGCCCCGTACGTCGGTGAAGACCTTGGTAAGCAACTCCACGAAGTCATCTGGCATCGCATATCCAACGGTGTCAGGAATGTTGATCGTCGTTGCCCCAGCCTCGACAGCAGC
This sequence comes from Actinomycetes bacterium, assembly GCA_023336815.1. GTDB lineage: Bacteria > Actinomycetota > Acidimicrobiia > Spongiisociales > UBA5794 > JAMBLL01. Next base: position 8,903 of record JAMBLJ010000012.1, on the reverse strand, counting down.
GTTGCAGATCTCGACGATGAAGTCCGGATCGGATCGTGTCGCATCCTGAGGCGAGAACTCGACGTCGTCGACGTAACGTTTCGCACGTGCCACGCCCTCCTTTGCCGATGCGAGAACCTCAGATGGACTCATTCGCAGCATCTGTTCCATGTGGATCGGGGATGTCGATGTGAATACGTGGATCCGTTTTCGGTCGGCTCGCTTCAATGCATCAGCCGCACGATCGATGTCGTCGGGATGCGTGCGGGCAAGCGATGCGATGACGGGACCATGTATCTCGGCGGCGATGCGCGAGACCGACTCGAAATCTCCGGGACTCGACGCTGCGAATCCAGCCTCGATCACATCGACCTTCAGCTTTGCGAGTTGTGTTGCGATCGCCACCTTGTCATCGGGCGACAGGGCGATGCCCGGCGCCTGCTCACCGTCACGCAGTGTCGTATCGAAGATGATGAGTTTGTCGTCCATAAGGGTTCCCCTTCGCTAGCGCCTAGACATCATCCGAAGGACGCTTGGGGACCAGGAACGTCATCATGTCTCTGAGCTCCCTACCCGTTGTCTCGACTGGATGTTCGGCTATCGCTTCCCTCGCAGCCTTGAGGCGTGGCGCGCCGTTGGCATACTCCGCCATCCACTCACGTGCGAACTCACCAGACTGGATCTCACCGAGGATCTTCTTCATCTCTGCCTTCGTTTCACTCGTGACGATCCTCGGTCCTCGGGTCACGTCACCGTACTCGGCCGTGTCTGAGATCGAGTGACGCATCCACTCGATGCCCCCCTCCCACATCAGGTCGACGATGAGTTTGAGTTCGTGGAGGACCTCGAAGTACGCCATCTCGGGTGCATACCCCGCCTCTGTCAGCGTTTCGAACGCCGCTTGGACGAGCGCGTCGGTGCCGCCGCACAGGATCACCTGTTCGCCAAACAGATCGGTCTCTGTCTCGGCGTCGAACGTCGTCTCGATGACACCGCCTCGTGTGCCGCCGATGCCGTGAGCGTACGACAGACCAAGCGGTTGGGCGTCACCTGTAGCGTCCTGGTGCACAGCGAGAAGCGTCGGAACACCCGATCCCTCGACGTACTGCCTTCGTACCAGGTGGCCAGGGCCCTTCGGTGCAACCATCACAACATCGATGTCTGGAGGCGGTGTGATGAATCCAAAGTGGATTGAGAACCCGTGTGCGAAGAACAGGGCATCTCCCGGCGACAGGTTCGGCCGAATGATCTCCTCGTAGACCTGTGGTTGTACCTGGTCGGGAACGAGAACCATGATCACATCGGCCCATGCGACGGCCGTTGCAGGATCCACGACCTTGAGTCCAGCATCTGAAGCAGCCCGCACCCTTGGCGAACCGTCCCTCAATCCGACGACAACATCGACACCGGAGTCCTTGAGGTTGAGTGCGTGTGCGTGACCCTGGCTACCGAATCCAAGGACGGCGACCTTGCGCCGGGTGATAAGAGCGGGGTCTGCATCTGCTTCGTAGTACATCGTGGTCATCGTGGTGGCTCCTATGCCGATCTTCGTTGTTTCTTCGTTGCTGTTTTCGCATCTTTTGCAAGGGCGATTCGTCCAGACTTCACAAGGCTGACGATGCCGTACGCCCGCATGATCTCGAGAAAATCCGCGAGGTGTGATGGTTCCCCAACGACCTCGAACGTGATCGTTTGGGCTCCAACGTCGACTGCCTTTGCCTCGAAAATGTTCGCTGCATCAAGGATCTCTCCGCGCCGCTGCGACTCCGCGTTGACGCGTACGAGCATGATCTCGCGTTCGACCGCCTCCCCTGGGGCATGCTCGGTCACCTTGAGTGTGTGGACGAGTTTGTAGAGCTGTTTCACGATCTGCTCCATCTCCGGTCCGTCTACTACGACGGTCATCTTCGATCGCGTGGGATCCTCGGTTGGTCCAACGGTGAGCGAGTGGATGTTGAAGTCTCTTCGAGCGAACATCGACGACACACGTGCGAGAACACCCGGTTTGTTCTCGACCGTTACGGAGATGACATGTTGCATCAGAGGTCCTCCGGACCCATGAATATGATGTCATTCGATCCACCGGCGGCGATCATCGGGAACACCATGGCGTCCGGGTCGCACACGAACTCCATCACGACCGGTCGATCGTTGATCTCAAGAGCCTTTTCGATCGTCGGCACGACTTCCTCGGGTGTTTCGGCACGGAAACCAGCGCAACCCATCGCCTCGGCAAGCATCACGATGTTAGGGATCGAGTGCGACAGTTCTGTGGCGCTGTACCTGTCGTTGTAGAACAGCTTCTGCCACTGTCTCACCATGCCCAGATTTGCGTTGTTGAGGACAGCGATCTTGACAGGAATCTTCTCGATCGCCGCCGTGATCAGCTCCTGGAATGTCATCTGGAAGCAACCGTCTCCATCGATCGCGATGACCGTGGAGTCAGGCATTCCGGCTTTCGCACCAACGGCTGCTGGCACGGCGTAACCCATCGTCCCAAGACCGCCGGAATTGATCCATTTGTTCGGATGTTCGAATCGCCAGAACTGCGAGGTCCACATCTGATGTTGCCCGACCCCAGCGACAACGATGCCCTCCGGACCGATGTGGTTGGCGAGTTCGTCGATGACATATTGTTGCAGGATGGGTCCATCGGGATCCTGGTCGTAGGCGAGCGGGAAATTCTCCTGCCATTGTGTGATCGTGGCGAACCAGTCCTCGCGAGGGGGAGGTCCCTCTGAGCCGAGCCGAACTCGACCGGCTTCGAGGAGTTGCTCAAGAACCGTCTTCGCATCTCCAACGATCGGCACGTCCGGTCTACGGATCTTCCCGATCTCCGCAGGATCGACGTCGACATGGATGATCTTCGCCTCAGGCGCAAAGGTTGCAGGATCGCCTGTGACCCTGTCGTCAAATCGTGCACCGACAGCGATCAAGAGATCAGCTCGTTGCATGGCTGTCGACGCGGTATACGTTCCATGCATTCCCGGCATGCCGAGGGCCAGGGTGTTCGAGTCGGGGATCGCTCCGCGGGCCATCAACGTGGTCACCACAGGAAGGTTCTGCTCCTCAGCGAATCTCGTCAGTTCCTCACTTGCCCCGGCACGGATAATGCCACCACCCGCGTAGAGCACGGGTCGCCTCGAGTTGTAGATCATCTCGATCGCCGACGTTATCTGCCGTGGATGACCTTTCACAGAGGGTTTGTAGCCGGGGAGATCGAGCTGTCCTGGTCCGTTCCACGTCGTCTCGCTCATCAACGCGTCCTTCGTGATATCCACAAGTACGGGACCTGGTCGTCCCGTTGAGGCGATATGGAACGCTTCCCGGACAGCCGAAGCGATCTCGGTGACCTCCGTGATGATGTAGTTGTGTTTTGTCGCTGGCATCGAGATACCCCAGGTATGCGCTTCCTGGAACGCATCGAGTCCGATGGATGTCGATCCGACCTGAGCGGTGATCGCCACGACGGGGATCGAGTCCATGTAGGCATCGGCGAGCGCCGTTATCAGGTTCGTTGCTCCCGGTCCCGAGGTTGCGAACGTCACGCCGACACGGCCCGTCGCGTGTGCATATCCGGAGGCCATGTGGCCTCCACCCTGCTCGTGGCGGACGAGTATGTGCCGCATTGAGCTGTCGTACAGGGAATCGTATGCCTTGAGGATGGCTCCTCCAGGCATGCCGAAGATGATGTCAACACCCTCGTGTTCGAGGGCTTTGATCAGTATGTCTGCGCCTGTGAATGTGTTGCCCATGTTCTGGTCTCCGGATAAGGAAAACCCTCCGATGCACGGAGGGTTGGGCGCATCGTGGTACAGATGCGCCTAGCTAAGAATGAGTACGAGTGTGTTTTCTATGATCATGGTGTCTGCGCCGCTCTCGGCGTGCACGCAGTATTGCACTCTGTGATTTCATGTCAAGATGGCTCAGGCCAGATCGAACAGTTGGGATGGATGTGAGTACACAAGAAGTGAGAGTTCTCTCAAAGGTTGTGGAGGTCTCACGCCGTGAACTGAGTGATCGCGACAACGATGATGTGCCAGCGAAGATGCGCTCGATTGCGAAGAGCACGGCTCGCGTACTGCCCGCGCCATTTGCGCGTTCGGTTCTCAGCGAACTGCGGCGCAACGAGAGTTTTCGTGCTTCAGTTCTCACCCGCTGGACGGCCGAGCAGCTCGACGACCCGGTTGGCTTGGCATTCCTCACCGATCCCGACAGCAGCGTCGAGGCCGTGGCGAAAGCAGAGCTTGTTCTTGATGTAGCGGCGCTCGAAGAGCGTGCTGCATCGCTGGTGAGCACTGTTGCTGACCTCGATGTGCAACTTGCTGAGGCGAAGAAGAGGCTCGTAGTCGAACGGGAGTCGCACGCTACCCAAACGAACGAAATTGCTTCGCTCGAGAGCCAAAAGAAGCGAAGCGCGACGAAGTCGAGAAACAAGCTGACGGCTGCCCTGCGTGCAGCGGAGGATCAGATCGCTGCGCGGAACCGAGAGATCGGTGATCTCCGTCGCGAGCTCGTCGACAGCGAGGCTCGTCTCCGTCGCAGATCGGAACGAGGCCGCCGAAAACCAACAGCAGATCCTGAAACGAGGACCGATCAGCGTCCGGTCCCACCGACCGATCCTGTGGCGTTCGCCGCCTGGCTTGATTCCGTCGAGCGAACGCAGCGCCCCTATCGCGACGCCGAACGTGCGCCAGCCTCGATCGATGCCCGTGAGCCGCTTGCGATCCCCGACGGGGTTGCCCCTGACGAACGGTGGGCCCTCACTGCGCTCATCGACCAGAATCCGCGACGGATCGTGATCGACGGGTACAACATCGCTGGCCTGATCTCGAATGGACCTCTCGCTTCAGCCGCCAACCGATCTTCGGTCATAGCGAAAGCAGAACGGCTCGCATCCTTGAGCGGAGCGCGGGTTACGGTCGTTTTCGATGCGCAGGGGGCAGAGACGCGAGAGGGGGATGTGCGCGAGACGTATGTATCGCCCGGTGGGGCTGAGATCCGATTCTCGTTGACCGCCTCCGCCGATGATCAGATCGTGGACATCATCCGTGGCGACGCGGAGCGGTCTGTTGTCATAACCAACGATCGCGAGCTGCGCGAACGATGTGTGATCGACGGGTGTGTGTCCGTGTGGTCGAGCGCCTTCGTTGATTGGTCGATTCACTAAACACGCACCTCAATGGCGCCGATACATCATCAAGCGATGCAACGGAGTGCAGTGACCGCGACGCTCCCTCGATCACATCTTGGTGCCCAACCGAAGTCGCAGCCTGCGAGGGCTGCGGTCACGCTGCGCTGGCACGAACTACGCAGACTGATCGGTCTGACCACAGCCGCACTTGCGGTTGTGAGTGGTCTCGTGTTGGTCTGGCCAGCGATGTTCGTTGTAGCCATCCTCGCTTTCGGCATAGCGGGGGACGCCACGCTTGCATTGCGATCGGGTCGAAGATCGGTCGAACCGACACTCGTCGCCGACATCTCGTTCACGGGTTTTGTGATGATCCTCTCCGGTGTACCTCCTGTTGCGGTCGGTGTCACAATCGCCTATTTCGTTCTCGTGATCGCTGTGCTCGGCCGCTCGAATTACTCGTGGATCGTCGGTCTCTACGCGGTCATGGTCGGCGCCGTTGTGTCGTTCGCTCCGCTGCTATTCGGAATCGAGGAACCTGTGATCCAGAGGTCTCTGGCAGCGGGCATCATCGTGGTTGCCGTGTTCGGCGGCTCGACGATTGCGATGGCTAAGGAGTTCTCCGTCGTCCGGCGAAGGGGAAACGAGAGCACCGGACGCAGGATCGAAATCGCTAGTGCGATATCGGATGCATCGCGGGTTCTCGTTGCGGATGATGATCCAGCGGCGCTTGCAAAGGCGGTGCAGTCGATCCGCGAGGTCCTGGGATCGTCCGTCGTATTCGTCGAGCGCAATATTGAGGATCCCGACCTCGGGACGTGTGCTGTCGTCATCGACCGATCCGCGGAAGCTGGGTACATTCATCCATCGGTGGAACGGGCATCGAAAGTTCCCTGGTCGAGCATGCCCGGAGCGCGGGCACATCTTGAGGGTGGTGCACCCTTCTTCTATCGAGTGGAGGAAGCGAGGGGAAGTGTTGGGGACAGGGGAGGGGAAGCCGGTCTGCAAGTCGAGGTGAACATCCCCATCATGATGAACCGTGAGTGGGTCGGAGTCATCGGAGCCGGAGACTACGACAGCCAACGCGTATGGGTCGCAGACGATCTTGTACTTCTCCGTACGCTGGCCGGGCTCACCGCGGCATTCTGGCAGCGCGCGGAAGATGCAAAAGTGAGAGATTCACTCATAGGTTCACTCGATGGACGGCTTCGCTTCGAGGAGGCGCTCGCCCGATCGAGTCGCGCTCTGCTCGGTGAGTCATCTGCTGACCTGGATCCGGCTCTCGATGCGATCGGACTGGCAGCGAAGGTCGATGAGGTGGTGGTCACGAGGACGATCGCCGACGAGCACGGCGAGCCGGTTGCAGAAGTGCTCGCATCGTGGAGTCCTGTCGGGATGACGCCAGGTGTTGCTCCGGGCTCCACGACAGCCTATGCAGACATGCCCGTGGTCCGCGACCAGATCCAGCGGGGGGAGGCCGCTGTCGCGCACGATGTACATCGTCGGATCACAGCGGGCATCGAGGTGAATGGTGCGTGGTTCGGCTCCGTTGAGTTCATGCGAGAGGGGAATCCGCACGGCTGGTCGCAGCGGACCTTTGCGTTCATCCGTACGATCGCCGATATGCTCGGTGCGTTCTACGAACGCGCTGAAAACCGATCGCGTCTCGAGGCGTCGCTTGCACAGAAGGATCAGCTCATCGCATCCGTCAGCCATGAGCTCCGCACCCCGCTGACGGCGGTTGTCGGACTGGCCGAGGAACTTATGTCACCCGACCAGGTGTTCACGAACGATGATCGCATGCAGATCCTGACGGTGATCGCTGATGAGAGCAAGGAGATGGCCGATCTCGTCGAAGATCTCCTTGTGGCTGCCCGCACACAGAACGGTGACATCCCCGTGTTTCCTGAACGGGTAGATCTGTCGCTTCTCGCAAGGTACGTGAGATCCCACATCTCGATACCTGACACCGTGGATCTGACGATCGACGATGTGGCTTCGGTTGCCTTTGCCGACCCAGTTCGAGTGCGTCAGGTGATCCGCAACCTCTTGACCAATGCCTTCAGATACGGAGGAAGGAGGGTGGCTGTGACGTTTGGCGTCGATGGGGACGCGGCGTACGTTGAGGTTCACGACGATGGCTCCGGGATCGAGCCTGAGGATCGAGCAGCGATCTTCGAGCCGTATTCCAGGGCGAGTGTGGGCTCAACGCACAAGAACTCTGTCGGACTCGGTCTCACCCTGTCGAAGCGTCTTGCCGAATTGATGTCAGGTTCATTGGCGTACGTCGAGGGCTCAGGATGTACCTTCCGCCTTGTGGTTCCGCGCCCTCCGGTCGTTCCCGATAACCGCTCAGAGGACGTGTCTGGCGATCTCTCTGAGGGTGTTGAGGTCTGACGTACCAAGAATGAGCGTCGAAACACCTGCTTCCTTCCACGCTTCCAGACGGTCCCGAATGCGCTCGGTCGGACCAACGAGGCAGACCTCATCGACGAGTTGGTCAGGGACAGCCAACGTTGCTTCCATCTTCTTGCCGGCGAGGTAGAGCTCCTGGATCTGCTCGGCTTCAGCATCGAAGCCGTATCGACACGCGAGATCGTTGTAGAAGTTCCGTCCCTTCGCACCCATCCCACCGATGTACAGGGCGAGCTGTGGCTTCATCTGCAACCGACCGGCTTCCAGATCGTCAGTGACAAGTGCCGAAACGGTGGGTGCGATTGCGAACGTCGACGCCTTGGCACCTACACCACTGAGGGCGAATCCAGCATCGAGCATCGGCTGGTACACCTGATGGGACCGATCTGGTGAGAAGAACACGGGCAGCCAACCATCGGCAATCTCTGCGGAGAGCCGTACGTTCTTCGGTCCGATCGCGGCGAGGTAGATGGGAAGGTTCCCACCCTTGGGCGCTGTCATGATCTTGAGCGGCTTTCCGAGGCCGGTCGCGTCGGGTCCGGCGTAGGGGAGTGTGTAGTACGACCCATCGAAGGAGACGGGCTCGTCGCGTGCGAACATCTTGCGGAGGATCGTTATGTACTCACGTGTGACAACGAGTGGCTTGCCGAATGCTTTTCCGTGCCACCCCTCAACGACCTGTGGACCCGAGACGCCGAGTCCAAGGATGAACCGACCGTGCGACATCTGGTCCATCGTCGTTGCCGTCATCGCTGTCATCGCCGGTGTGCGTGCTGGCATCTGGAACACAGCGGAGCCCACCTTGATGCGTTCGGTACGAGCAGCGATAAACGCAAGAGGTGTGAGTGCATCCGAGCCGTACGCCTCTGCGGTCCATACAGAGTCGTAACCCAGTTCCTCAGCTTCCGAGATCAGCGAGAAGTTGTCCGCGATCGCAGTGCCGTAGTAACCAATGTTCAGTCCAAGTTTCATACAGACAACAGTAGCCAGACGTCAGACGCCAGCTTCAAGAATCGGTTCTGCCGTCTGCCGGCTGCCGTCTGCTGTCTGTTCTCTGTTCCTGTCATACCTGCGATATACGGTTTCTCACATAAGGAGGCAACGATGATCATTGACTGTGACCAATGCTCGATGAACCACACCCCAGCGTGTGACGACTGTGTGGTGCACGCACTCGTCGGCGATTCCGGGATCCTGACGCTGGCCGAGGAAGAGCGGAGTGCCATCGATGCGATGAGCAGCGTTGGGCTGATCTCACCGATCAGATTGACGAGACACACGGACCGACCGGCTGCTTCTGGTTCCTAGCAATCCGAAGCCGGTCCAACCGGGTTGTCATGCTGTCCACATGGGCAGGTCTGGATACACCCGTACCATG
>JAMBLJ010000011.1 GCA_023336815.1 Actinomycetes bacterium | reverse complement strand
CAGGCCCTGCAGCGTGCCGTGCAGGTTCCGTCTGCGCTCATCGTTGCGCTCAACGGGCTCGTTGTTATCTTCGTTGTGGCTGCGGACCGTTACAGAATCAAGCTTCTCACGAACGATGGGCGGGTCGAGGCGGCCGAAGCCGATGATGATCAGCCCAAGGACGACGACAGCTCCACGCTCGGCGCCATCCACGACCGTGCTCCGCCTGGTACGGACTCCTTCGATACGGGGGAGTACTTGTGACCGGTGTATTCGGAGCTGCATACGGTGAGATCTTCACCGCTGCCGTGCTGGTTGCGATCGTCGCATCAGCCATACGACTCGCTGTGCCACTCCTTCTTGCGGCGCTCGGGGAGACGTTCGGCCAGCGAAGCGGTGTGCTCAATCTCGGTGTCGATGGAATGATGCTTCTTGGAGCATTTGCCGGATACTACGCGGTCCTCAAGACAGGCAACGTGTGGGTCGGGTTGGTGGCAGCAGGCGTCATCGGGCTGATGCTCGGTCTTGCCTCTGCGGTCATTGCAGTGACGCTCAAAGCCGAGCAAGGGATCAGCGGGATAGGTATCTATCTCTTCGGGCTCGGCATGAGCGATCTCTTGTTCCAGAAGCTCGTCGGCACACCCATTCCGATCGACACGTTTCCGAAGGTCAATGTCCCCCTTCTTTCGGATATCCCGTACATCGGTGACATGTTCTTCCAACACAGCCTCGTCGTCTATATGGCCTTCGCTGCGATTCCGGTGAGTATGTTCGTGATCAACCACACAACGTTCGGGATGAACATCCGTGCTGTTGGAGAATATCCGGAAGCCGCAGACACACTTGGGGTGAGTGTTGCGCGGGTGCGGTATGCAACGCAGCTGATCGGTGGAACGCTTGCTGGCCTCGCTGGTGGAGCACTTGCGATCTCCCTCGGAATCTTCCAGCAGAACCTCACCAACGGGGCGGGCTTCATCGCGATCGCACTCGTGTATTTCGGTGCCTGGCGGCCGACGGGCATCATGCTCGGTGCACTGCTGTTCGGATTCATTAACGCACTCGTTCTCGAACTCAAGACACTCGAGGTCATTCCGAGGGACCTGTCCAACCTGGCAGCGATGGCGCCCGCAATCATCACGATATTGGCTCTCGTTTTTGTGGCACGGCGCTTTCGGGCGCCCGCCGCGTTGACGAAGCCGTTCACGAGAGGGAAGTAGACAGATGTCTGTTTCCCCGATTAGAGGAGGAACATTGAAGAAAACAAGTATCAGAATGATCATCCTGCTGGCGGTCGTTGCCCTTGTGGCAGCTGCCTGCGGTAGCAGTGACGATTCGGGTGATGGTGGCGACTTCAGGGTCGCGATCGTTGCGCCGTCGGCATCGAATGACCTGGCATTCACCCAGTCGATCGTAGATGCGGTCAACAAACTCAAGGATGACGGAGTGATCGGCGAAGTTGCCGTGACCGACGGCACATTCGTTGTCGATGATGCAGCGGTTGCTATCAGGGACTACGCATCCGATGGATACGATCTTGTGATCGCACATGGATCGCAGTACGGGGGGTCGTTGCAAGAGATCGCTCCGGACTTCCCTGAGACATCGTTTGCCTGGGGAACATCTGCCGACACGTTCGGTCTGTCGAACGTGTACTCGTATGAGGCAGCATCCGATCAGGGTGGCCGTGTCATGGGCATCATGGCCGCGGCCCTCTCCCAGAGTGGCGTCGTAGGGATCGTTGGACCGATTGAGGTTGGCGATGCCAAGCTCTACGTCGATGGTTTCAAGGCCGGCGTACTGATCCAGAACCCTGCAGCTGACGTTCCCGTCAACTACATCGACTCGTTCAGCGATGTTGCGCTCGCCTCTGAGGCTGCTACATCACTCATCGGCAACGGTGCGGATGTTCTTTCTGGCACCGCACAGATGGTTGTTGGTGCGGTTGGTGTTGCCAAGACGGAAGGTGTTCTGTGGTTCGGCACCCAGGCCAACCAGACGAGTTTGGCACCCGAGATCGTTGTTGCGTCCCAGGTCTATCACTGGGAAGGCATCCTCGAGGAGATGATCAATAACGTGAAGGACGGCAACCTCGGTGGTGAGCTGTTCGCGATCACGTTCGCCAACGATGGGTTGGTCATCGAGTACAACGATGGTTACGACCTACCGGACGATGTGAAGAAGCTCGCAGATGATGCGATCGATCTGATCAAGTCCGGAGGCTGACACGAAAATGAGAGTTGGGGGACCATCAGGTCCCCCAACTCCGATCAGGAGAATGGCGTGACGGATACTCCGATGCTTGAGATGAAGGGAATCACGAAGAGGTTCCCTGGCGTGGTTGCGAACGAACGCGTCGATTTCGATCTGGTCGCGGGCGAGGTTCACACGCTTCTTGGTGAGAACGGTGCGGGTAAGAGCACGCTGATGAAGGTGCTCTACGGGTTGTACCCACCTGATGAGGGTGAGATCCTTCTCGATGGTGAACCTGTCGTTGTCGACAGCCCTACAGCGGCAATCGAGCACGGGATCGGGATGATCCACCAACATTTCATGCTCGTCCCCACGCTAACCGTTGCGGAGAACGTGGCCCTCGGCCTCAAGTCGAGCAAGGGATTCCGGACAGATCTTGATGTCGTTTCGAAACGGATCAACGAACTCGCTGGCCGATACGGTCTGGATCTCGACCCATCCGCACTCATCTGGCAACTGTCCGTTGGAGAGCGGCAACGGGTCGAGATCATCAAGGCCCTGTACCGCGATGCACGCCTGCTCATCCTCGACGAACCCACTGCGGTCCTCACACCTCAGGAGGTCGATCAGTTGTTCGAAACCCTGCGCCAGCTCACGGCCGATGAGCGTGGCTTGATCTTCATCTCGCACAAGCTCCACGAGGTGCTTGCGCTCAGCACGCGGATAACAGTTCTGCGAAACGGTGTTGTGACAGGACAGATTCCTGTTGAGGGTGCCACGAGGGAGAGCCTTGCGAACCTGATGGTCGGCCGAGCTGTGAAACTGATCCCCGACAAGTTGCCTGCCGAACCGGGTGACGTTGCGCTCGAGATCCGTGACCTGACCGTTATGGGGGATCGAGAGCTCGTTGCTGTCGACCACCTGAATCTCGAGGTCCGGAGGGGTGAGATCTTCGGAATTGCTGGTGTGTCCGGCAATGGCCAGCGCGAGTTGGCTGAGACGATCGCCGGGTTGCGATCGTCTGAATCTGGCACGATCAAGGTGGATGGGATCGATGTCACCGGTGCCCATCCCCGCACGATCCGCGAAGCTGGTCTGGCCTATGTTCCTGAAGAACGGATGCGTGAGGGTGCGATTGCTGACTTCACGGTCTGGGAGAACTTGCTGCTGATCGACTACGCAAGTGAGGACTACCTCAAGCGGGGATTGTTCGACTTCGGGGAGATCAAGGAGCATTCGCAGGAGCTCGTCGACGCGTTCGATGTGAGAACGCCTTCTCTCGAGACGTCAACCGGTTCCCTGTCGGGCGGCAACATCCAGAAGCTGATCATGGCAAGAGAGTTGTCCGCAGCACCGACGGTACTCGTTGCGTCGCAACCGACCCGCGGTGTCGACATCGGAGCTGCCGAGTACATCCATCGGCGTCTCATCGACAAACGAAACGTACTGACTGACGCCGAGTTCATCCAGCAGAAGCTGGTGGAGTACCGGACTGCATGCACCGCGATCCTTATGATCTCGGAGGATCTCGACGAGGTCTTCGGTCTCGCAGATCGAATAGCGGTTCTGTACGAGGGGAAGATCATGGGGATCGTCGATCCCTCGGTCGCGACACGTGAAGAGGTCGGTCTGATGATGGCAGGTGTCACCAACGCTGAGCGGTCAGGATCCTGACCCTAGTCCCACGATCCTGTCCGATCCGCAGTACACGTTGAAGGTCTCTCCGCGTACGAAACCGATCACGGTCATGTTGAGTTCATCGCCGAGTTCGACAGCCAGATCGGACGCACCTGATACGCCTGCGATGATGGCGATCCCAGCGACCGCGGCCTTCTGCACCATCTCGAAACTGACACGACCAGATACGAACAGGACGACATCACCGATCGGCCAGGTGGCTCGTGCGAGAAAACCGATCACCTTGTCGACAGCGTTGTGCCGGCCTACATCTTCGAAGATGGTGATCATCTCACCGGAAGGCGTGAACGCTCCAGCGCCATGGATGCTCCCGGAGTCAGCGAAGAGCGTCTGTGCTTCTCGCAGGGCCGCCGGATACCTGGTGATCACAGCCGCATCGACGGTTGGTCCCGCAGCCATGACCCGTGCTGCGATGCGTACGGCATCGATGGATGCCTTTCCACAGACCCCGCATGAGGAGGATGTGAAGAAGTTGCGTCGGAACTGTTCGGGGTCCACAACAACGCCATCAGAGAGAATGATCTCGTAACGGTCGCCCTCGGCTGTCCCTTCGATCTTTGCGATACGAACGACCTCGTGTGGTCCGAGCACGATGCCCTCGGTGATAGCGAAACCGAGTCCCAGTTCCTCATCGTTCCCTGCCGTGCGCATGAGCACAGCAACAGGTACATCCTCCAACCGAAACTCAACAGGAGACTCAGAGACAAGCACATCATCAACGAGCGAGGACTTTCCCGCGGTGAACCGAACTACCGAGCGTCTAGCCACGTTCAAGTCCCCCTTTCTGGGGGAACTGCAGAGCGACGTAGTCGTGATGCAGGGGGATGGGGGACCGGGTCGTCCGTCCAAGGCTGGTTGGGCTCCTCGAGACAGAGCGTGACTCTGTGTTGCGCGGGTTCCCATCCCCCGAGCTCGAGGACTCGCTTGTCCCCCTTGAAAGGGGGACTGATCTTGGCAGAGCGACGGAGTCGTGATGCAGGGGGATGGAGGACCGAGTCGTCCGGCCAATGTTGGTTGGGCTCCCAAGACAGAGCGGGAACGCCAGGAGCGTTCCTTGGGAGTTGCTT
>JAMBLJ010000010.1 GCA_023336815.1 Actinomycetes bacterium | reverse complement strand
GTATCACGCAGTATGTATCAGATCAGGGACGAAGTAGCCACTTTTCGAGGTTCGTGAGCGATGCCTTGACCTTCTCAAGCCGTCCACGCAAGACCCGCGCCGGGTCGCGCTCGACAAGACCAAGGCGTGCCGCCATTGTTGCTTGGGCCTCAAGCTCACACGCAGAGCCTCGGGCGATGCGAAGAAATCGTGCGAAGTCGCGGCTATCGCCCCGTCCAGCACCTTCAGCGATGTTGGAGGCGATCGAAACAGATGCCCGATTCATTTGTCGAACTAGCCCGAATCTCTCGGAACGCGGAAGCATTCTGGTCAACCGATACGTCTCACTCACAAGTTCGATCGCCATGTCGTACACCCTGAGCTGTCTGTAGTCGTGCATCACCCCACAGATACCCCACCCAACGAACCGTTACAAGGCTTCCGGATGTTCACGGCCGCCTGATACGTAGTACGTATTACGTACTACGTACTTCGGGATGGGGCTTCACGTGAGCAAACTTGCCGCGAGTTCGTTGTGGCGTTCGATCAGCGGTTCGATCTCCAGACCGGTGAGGCGGCCCTTCGCCACCACAGCGTTGCCATGAACATAGTTGTAATCGACGGTGGTGGGTGCGGCGAGGAGTACTGCAGCCACAGGATCGTGAAGGGCTCCCGCGTACTCGAGCTTTTCCATGTCGATCGCGATGAAGTCGGCGGTCTTGCCGGTCTCGAGGGATCCAATATCGTCCCGACCCAGAACCGATGCTCCACCACGTGTCGCGATCTCGAGCGCTGTGCGTACGGACATCACTTCGCCACCCGACTGGTTCGGAGCCGCATCGAGTCGGGCGAGGAGCAAGGCTTGGCGTGCCTCACCCAGAAGGTTCGAGCCGTCGTTGCTTGCCGAGCCGTCAACCCCTATGCCGACGGGAACACCCGCCGCTCGATATCTCCGAATCGGGGCGATACCTGATGCAAGACGCATATTCGAGGAGGGGCAGTGGGCTACGCCGGTGCCGGTCGCTGCCATGCGGCTCGCCTCCGCATCGTTGATGAATACACCGTGAGCGAACCAGACATCATCTCCAGCCCAATCGAGATCTTCGGCGAGCTCGACCGGACGACGGCCGTAGGTCTCGATACAGAACGACTCCTCATCCATCGTTTCAGCGAGGTGAGTGTGGAGTCGTGTACCCGTCGCTCGCGCAAGCGACGCCGACTCCCTCATGAGGTCTTCCGTGACCGAAAATGGCGAACACGGGGCAACGACGATCTGAACCATCGACCCTGGCGAACCATCGTGATAAGACTCGATCAACCGCTGGGTATCCGACAGTATCGACTCCTCGTCCTCGACGACGGAGTCGGGCGGCAACCCCCCATCGCTCTCGCCGAGGCTCATCGAGCCCCGCGACGCGTGGATACGGAGTCCGATGTCAGTCGCTGCGGCGATCTCGTCATCAAGACGTGCATCGTTCGGGAACAGGTAGAGGTGGTCTGACGCTGTTGTGCATCCGCTGAGGGCCAGTTCTGCCAGGGCGAGTTGTGTGGAGACGAAGACGTGTTCGGCCGTCAGGCGAGCCCAGATCGGATACAGGGTCGCAAGCCAATCGAACAGACCAGCGTTCTGTGCACCAGGCACCGCACGGGTAAGCGTCTGGTAGAAGTGGTGATGTGTGTTGATGAGACCTGGGAGGACGACATGGCTCCTGAGGTCAAGTACCTCGTCAGCCGATTCGGGGAGTTCCGATGTTGGCCCGATCTGGCGAATGAATCCATCGACCGCATAGAAGCCACCATCTGGGATCTCCGATCGATCGTCATCCATGGTTGCGAGGACTCGTGCATGTTTGATAAGGAGAGTGCTCATGCGCTCAAGATAGCGACCTTCGGTCACCGCGGCGATTTGCGCATTACCAAAGCTTTACGTACCGCCATGTACAGCCATCACACGCTTGAGGTTCACTGAAAGGGAACAACAAGAAAAAGCTTCTCGAAAGGAACATCACAATGATGTACGGATTCGGTTTGTGGGCCCCAATGGGCTTCTTGATCATGGCCTCGGTCATCGGTCTCGTCATTTGGGCGATAGCGGGTGTGACCCGTTCGGAGAGTCGAGTGGTCAATGGCACGACGGCAACGGACGTGCTTGCTGATCGCTACGCACGTGGTGAGATCGATGACGCGGAATACCAGATGCGTCGGTCGGTCATCGAAGGGAGCATCTGATGTGGCGTCGAGCACTCATCGCAGGAACCACGGCGGCCGTAGTGCTCGCCGGAACAGCGTTCGCTGTGGCATCACCGAACGCCGACGAGCCGGTGGAGTCGGTGGCACAGGCACCTGCCGATCACTGGAGCGAGATGCAGGAGAACCTTGGTGACGACTGGAAGGTGATGGTCGATCAGATGGAGCGGATCTCCGGTGCAGATTGGCCGACGATGGTCACCATGATGCAGGATCTCGACATGCACGGCTTCGACATGCATGGGTTCGATATGGGGTCTGGCATGGGCAGCTTTGACATGCAGGACTCTGACATGGGTTCTGGCATGGGCGGCTTCGATATGGACGGCTTCGATATGTCGGGATTTGATATGGGGTCTGGCATGGGCAGCTTTGACATGCAGGGTTTTGATATGGGGTCTGGCATGGGCAGCTTTGACATGCAGGGTTTTGATATGGGTTCTGGCATGGGCAGACCCAACGTTTCTCGGTAAACAACCGTACACACGATGACCGTGGGGATCGCAAGGTCCCCACGGTCAACGTGTATCTGCGGTCAGTCGACGAGATGGGGTCCGATGGTTGCCTCGACAAGGCGATCAACGTAGACGTTCTCGATGTCCTCGTGATAGAGGAGGCGGCGGAAGTACAGCGGCCCGATGAGGCGGTCAGCGAGAAGAGCTGGATCCGCCCTGGCGTCGAGCAGACCCTGCTCCACGGCATCGCTGAGAACACTCCTCAGGAACATCGGCCCGAAGGTCGCCATTCTCCCGAGCGCGGCGAAGACATCGTCATCCCACTCGGAAAGACCGATCATTGCCGCGAGTGTTCTCCCGCCATCGCCGTTGAGCGCTTTGGCGAACGTTCGCAGCACGATGACGACACGTTCCGTGATCGAGGAATCCGGTGGGGGAGGTGCAAGATCGAGATCCGCGCTTGTGCGCAGAAGATCCAGCAGGATCGCGGCCCTATCTGGCCAGTGGCGGTACACGGTTGCTCGTGCAACTCCAGCGGCACCTGCCACCCTGAGATGTGTCACGCCTTCGGGTCCATGGTCGGCAAGGAGGCCTCGCGCCGCATCCAACATCAGCTTCTGTGTGCGCTGCACCTGGGGGTTTGTCGGTCGTTCAGAATTCGTCATGTAGTATCACCACGGATATGGTACAGTCTGTCTCAAGTAAGTCACTATGTCTCATATAGAAGGTTCTCATGCTCCTACGTCTCGGTCGATTCGCCTCGTCCCATCCCTGGCGAATCCTCGCTGCCTGGGCGGTGACGGTAGCAATGCTTGTTGGTGCGGTCGTCACTATCGGACCGGCATTCACCACAAGCATCACTGCTCCAGCCTCTGAAAGCAGTGAGGGCCTCGAGATCCTCACGACGCAGTTTCCCAATGCGGGTGGTGAGCCTGCAACCATCGTTTACAACGCCGAACAGGGTGTGACTGACCCGGAGATACAGTCGGCGATGTCCGAGCTCTTTGCCGCCACGAAGCAGATTGACGGCGTTGTCAATGTTGTGAGCCCGTATTCACCTATCGGATCGAGCCAGATCTCAACAGACGGTGACAGCGCTGGCCAGATCGCCTACGCACAGCTCGTGCTCGAAGCAGGTGTGACAACGGACGAGGGCGAGCAGATCGGCGCAGAGATCGCAGAGCTCGCGCCCGAACTGGACGGTCTGGAAATAGCGCTCGGTGGAGACATGTTCAGACTGCGCGAACCACCGAACTCTGAGATGCTCGGTATCGCATTCGCGATCTTCGTGTTGATCATCGCGTTCGGCTCGGTACTCGCAATGGGTCTTCCGATCGCGACCGCCCTTGCTGGCGTCGGAACCGGTGTTCTCCTCACCGCACTCCTGAGCAACGTCATCGAGATGCCGGACTTCGCAGCGACCATCGGCATCATGATCGGTCTCGGTGTTGGGATCGACTACGCGTTGTTTATCGTGACGAGGTATCAAGAACACCTCCGGAAGGGCGAATCGGTGTCCGAGTCTGTCGGCGCCGCCCTCGACTCAGCTGGTCGAGCGGTCCTGTTCGCAGGTGTCACGGTCGTTGTATCGCTGCTTGGTATGTTGCTCATGGGCATCACGTTCGTGACCGGTCTTGCCATCGCGGCCTCCACGACGGTCATGGTCACCATGCTCGCGTCCGTCACGTTGCTCCCGGCCCTCATCGGGGTGGCAGGTCATCGGATCGAGGTAACTCGTCGAGGTGGCATGCTCGCATCAGCGTTTGTGGCCCTCGCATTGCTCGGCGTCGCTCTCGATATCCCGATACTCCGGTTCGGAGTCATCCTTGCCGTTGTAGCGGGCGTCGCCGCAAGGTTCTGGGGCCCCCTCAAGAAGACAGTGAACATCTCCTCCGACAAACCGATGGAAGAGACCTTCTCCTACAAGTGGAGCAGATTCGTCCAGCGGCGTGCGTGGGTGATCACGATCTCAGCCACTGTTGTGCTGCTGGTCGTTGCGATCCCTGTGCTGTCGATGCAGCTCGGTTTTGCGGACGCTGGCAATGACCCGGAGGGGACGACAACGCGTGAGGCGTACGACATGTTGGAGGAAGGCTTTGGTCCTGGCGCCAACGGTCCGCTCCTGCTCGTTACCGAGCTTCCCGAGGGTGCGGACCTGTCGGGCGCCCAATCACTCACCGAGATTTTCGGTTCGGTTGATGGTGTCTCGAAGGTGTCGATGCCCATCCCGAACGACCCACAGCAGCCCACGGCTGTGCTGTGGCAGGTGATACCGGAGACATCACCACAGGATGAAGCGACCGTCGCTCTTGTCCACGAGCTTCGCGAAGACGTGATACCACAGATCGATGCAACGGCCGGCACGGATATCAAGGTCACAGGACCTGTGGCTGCGAATATCGACTTCTCCGACTACCTCTCACAGAGGATCTGGTACTTCTATGGGGCGGTTCTGCTCATCTCGTTCCTGTTCCTGATGGTCGTGTTCCGGTCGATCCTCGTACCGCTCAAGGCGGTTGGCATGAACTTGCTTGCGATCGGCGCGGCATACGGAATCGTCGTTGCCGTCTTCCAGTGGGGCTGGGGTGGCGACTTCCTCGGGATATCACCTGGACCCATCGAGCCGTTCATACCGATGATGCTCTTTGCGATCGTGTTCGGACTCTCCATGGACTACGAGGTGTTCCTCCTGACCAGGATCCGAGAGGAATACGACCGTGACGGCGACAACAGCGCAGCCGTGGCTGATGGGCTCGCTGCGACAGCCAGGGTGATCACAGCGGCCGCACTGATCATGGTGTTTGTGTTCGGCAGCTTCATGCTCGAAGACCTGCGGACCGTCAAGATCCTTGGTCTCGGTCTGGCAGCAGCGGTGGCGATCGATGCAACCGTGATCCGCATGCTGCTCGTGCCGGCGACGATGCAGCTTCTCGGCGACAGGAACTGGTGGATACCGGCGTGGCTTGATCGAGTGCTTCCGAATCTCGTTGTTGAGCCGAGCCAATCGGAGGCTGCGAGTGAAGCCCACGGAGATGTGGTGCAGCCCGCCTGAGGCGTTGTTCCCCGTCATCGCCGCCGCTGGCTACGGTAGTCACCGGCGGCGATGACAATCCGGGAGGCCATCGATGAACGAACTCGATCGACAGGCTCACCGGATCCATGCTTCGATGCCGGTCGTAGATGGTCACAACGACTTGCCCTGGGCGATCCGCATCAGGGCGGCAGGTGATCTCTCGAGGGCGGATCCGTCGCGACCTCTCGAGGGTTATCACACCGATGGGCCCAGGCTTCGCACCGGTGGCGTAGGTGCTCAGTTCTGGTCTGTATACGTCCCCGCCTGGCAGGATGAGCCGTTTCGGGCAGTGATCGACCAGATCGATCTCGTCGGTGCGATCGTCGAGAACGATCCAGACCATCTGGTTGCTGCGTCGAACGCTGAAGCCGCTCGTCAAGTCGCTGCAGGTGGAAGAACAGCCTCCCTTCTGGGTGCCGAGGGCGGGCATGCGATCGAGAATGATCTGGCGAAACTTGAAGCCCTCTGCGATCGCGGAGTGAGATACATGACGCTCACGCACAGCGATTCCATCGACTGGGCGGATTCAGCAACTGATGTTGCACGAAACGGTGGCTTGACCGAGTTTGGCCGCTCCGTTGTCTCCATGATGAACGAACTCGGCATGGTCGTCGACATCTCTCATGTGTCCGATGCAACTATGCGCGATGCGATCGAGGTATCAGATCGGCCCGTCATGGCTTCGCATTCAGGGGCCCGAAGCATCGCATCACATGTTCGCAACGTGCCTGACGACGTTCTTGAGGCCGTGGCGGAGAACGGCGGAGTCGTCATGGTGAATTTCTATCCATCCTTCGTCGTCGACGCTTCCGCAAGGGAGATGGCAGAGATGTTCGCTGAAGCGAGAGAGCTACGCCCAACTTTCGACTCGGAGGCAGATTTCGATCGAGCGATGAACGAACGCCGTGGTGCAATGAACCTCGACAAGGGAACCGTGCGGGATGTTGTGGACCACATCGACCACATCAGGTCTGTTGCTGGGATCGATCACGTCGGCCTCGGATCGGACTTCGATGGCATCGACTCGACACCGGTTGGTCTCGAGGACGTCTCGAGGTACCCAGCGATCACACGTGAGCTTCTCGATCGCGGTTGGAGCGAACCGGATGTTCGGATGGTGCTCGGACTCAACGCCCTGCGCGTCCTGGCAGATAACGAGTGACAACCTGAAGGGCTTGTGCCACCAAATCTCCCCTCTGGTCGGCTCGATCGTGCCCCTCTTGAGAGTCGTCGGTACGATGCGTCGGTGAAGTCGATAGACACGGCCGAGAGACGAGCAAGGATCGGTGTTCGGCATCGTCTCACAGCGACCGCAAGGAGCGACGATCCAGCCAAGATCAGTGACGCGCTCGTTGCGTTTCATTCAAGCGACCCGGCAACCGTCTATCTCTCGGCGACCTCCCGAATGCGCACCCCTTCGGTCGAAGTCGTCGAACAGGGGTTCTACGAAACGCGGACTCTGATTCGACACCACGCGATGCGCAGAACACTTTGGGCGATGACTCCTGAGGTCGCTGCGCTTGCCCATGCAGCAAGCACCCGGTCCATAGTTGATCCGCAGGTTTGGCGTCTCAGCAAGTTGATCGAAGAGAGCGGGATCGCTCACAACGGAGAATCATGGATCGCCGAAGCTCGGGTGCGACTCCTGGACGCTGTCCGGAGCGTAGGGCCCGTGAGCACACGAGAGCTCGGTCTCGCATCTCCAGATCTCGCTGTCTCCCTCCGCTTCGGAGGTGGTTCCGTTTCTGCCCACTCCAGGATCCTCCTGATCCTCGGCTTCGAGGGGACGATCGTGCGGACGCAGCCGTCAGGCCGATGGACCAATAGCCACTACGCCTGGGTCTCGGCAGAGAACTGGATGCCTGATCTATTCGATCGGCACGACGAGGCTGCAGCGACGGCAGAACTCATCGATCGCTACCTCCTGGTGTTCGGGCCTGCAACCGAAAAGGACATTCAGTGGTGGACGGGTTCGAACATAACGAGGGTGCGCACAGCACTCCAGGATGTCAACGCTCGAGAGGTACACATCGAGGGCGGGCAGGCGTGGGTGAGTGCGTCCGACGAAACCTGTACCTCAACGGATGAAACATGGGTCGCCTTCCTCCCTGGTCTGGACTCGACGACGATGGGATGGAAGGAGCGCGATTGGTACGTCGGCAGCGCTCTGGCTCCCCGGGTGTTTGACCGCAACGGGAACGCCGGGCCAACGGTTTGGGCAGATGAACGGGTGGTCGGGGTCTGGGATCAACTGGCTTCAGGCGAAGTTGTCTACCGGATCTACGACCCCGCGGCTGAAGGACGATCGAGCGACTTCGCCCGTGCTGCCGAAACGGTCAGGGACGTATACGGAGACGCGCGTCACAGGGTGCGCTTTCCTTCACCGGCGTACCGTGAGCTGATGGATTGACGACGACCCGCTAGATCAGGCGGAACAACCGAAACTGGTCGTGGTCGATTGTGAGGTCCTCGACGCGTTCGAATCCAGCGCTGTGTGCATACGCCTCGAGTGTGCTTCGGCGCATCACGGTCCCTGTTCCTACGGATGGATTGTGAGACATGCCATCGGGCAGACATGTTGTCACTGAGAACCCGTACAGGAATCGCTCCATGTCTCCGGCGTCAACGGTGAAGGAGTCGTGTGTCCGCTCGTCGAGGATGAGCACGGCACCACCTGGCCTTGCCAGCCGCCGTGCGCCTGTAAGGACCGCTACTGGGTCAGGCATGTCGTGGAGGCACTCACAGGCGATCACGACATCGTAGGCGTCCTCCTCGGTCTCGCGACCAGGGTCGACGAGCTGAAACGAAACCCTATCGGCAACACCGAGCTCGGCAGCGTTCAACCTTGCAGCCTCCACGGACGGTTCATCAACGTCGAGTCCTGTCACGTGGGCGTTGTGGTAGTGCTGTGCGATGCCGATCGCTGACCAGCCAAGACCGCTTCCAATATCGGCAACCCTCGCGCCGTCGGCGGACAGCAACGTGTCGACCTCAGGGTGTGAAGCGAGCCACTCGGGTGCAAGAACTCGCAGGAACAGTGGTCGATTGATCTCTCCCTGGCCGATTCGCATGTCTTCGCCGAACTGTTCCCACGAGACACCACCGCCCGTACGGAACGCTTCGGCGAGGGACGGAAGTTGGGCGCCTGCGGCAGCGGTCATCGATGTGGCTGGACCGAAGTACGAGAGGCTATCCCTGTCGGTGAGTACCTCTGCGTAGCCCTGCGGAAGGCTGTATCTGCGTTCAAAGGCACCCGACGCGGCATCCTCGACGGACAACAAGCCGGTCACGGCTTGTTGTTCAAGCCACTCGCGAACGTATCTCTCTGTTGTCCCTGTGCGTTCAGAGAGTTCCCCCGAAGTCAGCGCCGAAGTTTTCAACTCCTCGTAGAAGCCGAGCTTTCGTCCGAGGTGCATGGTGTACACATCGAAGGCCGCATTGCAGGAGTCGAAGATCCGATCCCCGAGCTCCTCCGCCGTCCACTCTTTGGGTGTGAGCTGGGTGGTCATATTGGCATCCTTCCCTGCCGAACCTGTCTGTGGCGAAACGGCGTTGTCACGAACCCTACCCGGATGCCTTTGGCCTGTCGGTGACGTTGTTGTGGACTCTTGCGAAGGTGCTGGGTGGACTAGTCTTCGTCGAAAGCTCGTCGAGATCTCAGGGGTGACAATCATGAATGCAGTTGCGTCCATCGAGTATGCGCAGACTTCGGTTGACCAGCTCCAGCGGGGTCTGGAGATCGTACAGGGCGGTCTCGAGAGGGCAGACTCGGTTGCCATCAGAGCCGACCACCTCGCTGCGACAGCTGGCGATCTGGTCGTCTCCGCACGGAGAGTCTCACGCTTCGTCATGATCGCCGGGGGGCTCGTTGTTGTAGGAGGAGCCGTCGCGTGTGTAATGATTCGCAGACGTAGACGAAACCGAAGGCGATCAGACGAGTCCGAAGTCCGCTCGTAGTGCGTAGCAACATCGTCGTTCGGTAGTCGGTTGATGCTGTGCTGTATCGGAGACCTCGTTGAAGATGTCGTTGTTCGGTTGTCTTCGGAAATCGCCGAGCGAAGCGATAGTGATGTCACCATCACCAGGCGCCAAGGGGGTAGTGCTGCGAACGTCGCCGTCTCTGCGGCTCGAGCGGGCGCTGCCTCACGATTTATCGGTATGGTCGGTTCAGACGCCATCGGTGCGGCGCTCATCGCGCAACTGTGTGCAGCTGGCGTCGATGCAAGAGTGCAGCGTCAAGGGTCGACAGGAACGATTGTCGTCCTCGTCGAGCCCGGTGGTGAGCGGTCGATGTTGCCCGACCGTGCAGCATCCACCGACCTTCGTGTGCCGGCGCCGGACGATCTTCAAGGTGTCACCTGGCTCCACATCCCGGCGTATTCCCTCGTAGTTGAACCCCTTGCTTCAGCGGCGATCGATGCGATCCGCGTAGTCCACAGGTCGGGGGGCAGGATCAGCATCGACACTTCCTCAACCGCGATCATCGAGCACGTCGGTGTCGACGTGTTCGTCGAGCTTCTCTCGTCGCTCGCCCCGAACGTCGTTTTCTGCAACGAGGACGAAGGAGCGATGCTCGGCGTTGAGCAACGAAACGGGTTGCCAAGTGTCGAGCTCACCGTCATGAAGGCCGGTGGCCAGCCTGCGAGGGCGTACAGCGGCGGGTCGGTTATAGCGGCGGTTCCCGCGAATTTCGTGGAGGACATCACCGACACGACTGGTGCCGGGGATGCGTTCGCCGCCGGGTTCATCATCGCCGCCATGGAATCTGATGATGTCTCAGCCGCTATCGCCAGTGGCCACCGCCATGCTGCAAGGGTGCTCACCGAGCACTCCACGTAACCTTTCCGAGTTCAGCCCAAGAGACGGAGACCGAAAATGGTGGACATGATCATAAGCGAACGAGTGCGCGACGCCATCGAGGATGGCCGCCCTGTTGTCGCCCTCGAGAGCACGATCTTCTCGAATCTCGGGCTGCCGTCACCAGCGAACGAAGAGGCCCTCACCCGGACCCTCGCAGCTGTTCGCGACGGGGGAGCGGAGCCAGCGGTTACAGCGATCATGGACGGCACGGTTCGAGTTGGTCTCGACGACCGCGACCATGAGCGGATTCTCGGTGAGGCGTCGAAGACAGCTGAGCGCGACATACCGGCGGCGACCTCACAGGTGTGGTCCGTCGGAGCCACAACGGTTTCAGCGTCGCTTGCCATATGTGCGCGAGCGGGAATCAGTGTGTTCGCCACCGGTGGCATCGGCGGAGTCCACCATGGAGCATCAGAGACGGGGGATGTTTCCGCCGATCTCGGTGCCATCGCACGCCACCCTGTGTTGACCGTGGCTGCTGGTGCGAAGGCGTTCCTTGACATCTCCAGAACTCTGGAACACCTCGAGACGCTGTCCGTGCCCGTGATCGGCTATCGCACGGATGAGTTCCCAATGTTCTACGCCAGGTCCAGTGGGCTGCCCGTGCCGTTGCGACTTGACACACCCGGTGACGTGGCACGCCTCCTACGAGATCGTATCACGTGGGCGGCCGGAGGGGCGCTGCTAGCAGTTCCGGTCCCCGAGGCGAATGCTCTGTCATCGGATGAGATCCAGACAGGGATGTCTGACGCACTTGATGCCGCGAAGCGTCTGGGTATCAGAGGTGCGGCGGTGACACCGTTCGTGCTCGGTGAGATCTCGAAAGCGCTCGACGGAAACAATATCCCAGCGAACCTTGCGCTTTCGGAGAACAACGCGCGAGTCGCAGCTCAGGTAGCGGTCGCCTTCGCCGAACTTGGCTGAATTGTGATGTCTCACTGTGATGAAGTTCTTCCCGTGCGGTCCCTGCCTGCTGACCACCGCGCGTCGGCGGTCAGACCGACGTCTTCGAGGGAGCACATGAATCCAACGATTTCGTATCGGCAGTCAAGCCCATGACGATCCACAACCGTCGATAAGGGGTTTTGCCCTGTTGTCCGAGAGGAACTGTGTGATCATCGTGTTGAGCTGATCGGTTTCGATGAGGAACGCATCGTGGCCGTTGGGGCTGTCAAGAACAGCGTATCGGGCGTTGGGGAGGATCGCGGCAAGCGCCTGGACTTCGGCGACCGGATACAGGATGTCGGAGCTGATCCCGATGACGTATGCGCGGGTGGTGATCCTTCGAGCGATCGCTTCTGACGGGCCCCGGCCTCGACCGAGGTCATGGCTATCCATTGCATCGATCAACGTGAGATAGGTGTTCGCGTCGAATCGTTCCACGAGTTTGTCTCCCTGGTAGCGGAGATAGGACTGCACATCGAACATCTCGCCGTTGGCACCTCTTCCGAACCGTGTTGAGAAACTATGTGCGCTGCGATAGCTGCACATCGCGATCATCCTCGCAGTGGTGAGGCCCGCCGACGGACCAGGGTCGTCGTAGAGGCCGTCGTTGAACCCCGAATCCGACGTGATCGCATGACGTTGGGTATCCGAGATCGCGATAGCCCAGGCGGACTGGCTCGCTCCAACCGCTATGGGCACAATCGTGCCGACAATCTCCGGATACAGAGCAGCCCATTCCAGCGCCTGCATACCGCCCATGGAACCCCCGACGATCAGATCGAGATGGCCGACCCCTAACTCGTTGAGTGCAAGGTGCTGGATCGCGACCATGTCGCGGATCGTAATGCGCGGGAACTTGCCCCGGTAAGCGTTCGACGCTCCAGCCGCGATGCTCGTCGGTCCCGTCGTCCCTGACAATCCTCCGAGTACATTCATCGATACGATGAACGACGTCGCCGGATCGAAGACCCTACCCGGTCCAAAGAGCCCTCCCCACCAGTCGTCCGCATCGGCATTTCCGGTGAGGGCGTGACATATCAACGTCGCATTCGGTCTGTGTTTTCCCCACGTCCGAATCTCGACCTCGACGTCCTGGAGTGTTCCACCTCTTTCGAGATGGAACACTCCCTCGATCGTGACATGATGCTTCATGATGCGATTGCGTGGACCTGTCCAAGGGCGTCGAAGGCCTGAGCGAAGTCCTCGGTGATGTCATCGATGTGCTCGATGCCAACGGACACTCTGATCAGATCATCTGTGACACCCGCCGCCGACTGCTCGACCGCATCGAGCTGCTGATGGGTTGTTGACGCTGGATGGATCACCAGCGTCTTTGCGTCCCCGACGTTCGCGAGATGCGACGCGAGCTCAACTGAATCGATGAACCCTCTGGCTGCATTGGTTCCACCCACGATTCCGAACGAGAGCACGGCGCCGTAGCCATTCGTCAGAATCTCACCGGCGATCTCGTGATACGGGTGGTTCCTGAGACCCGGGTAGTTGACCCATGAGACCGATGGGTGTTCCTCAAGCCACCGTGCGAGCTCGAGAGCGTTGTCAGCATGTCGCTGGACGCGAAGCGAGAGCGTCTCGACACCCTGAAGGAGCAGGAACGCGTTGAACGGCGCAAGACACGCACCGATATCGCGGAGACCTTCAACACGGGCTCTGATGGCGAAGGCGATGTTGCCAAACGGTCCATCCGGCCCGAATGTTTCAGCGAAGATGAGGCCGTGGTAGCCGGGCGATGGTTCAGTGAAGTCGGGAAACCGTGGATTGCGCCAGTCGAAGTTTCCCGAATCGACGATCACACCACCGATCGAGGTCCCGTGACCCCCGATCCACTTCGTTGCAGATGCGACCACGATGTCCGCACCGTGGTCGATGGGCCTGCACAGATAACCAGCTGCCCCGAACGTATTGTCGACGACCAGAGGAACGCCAGCCCGATGTGCGACATCGGCGAAGGCCCGAAGATCCGGGATGTTGAATCGGGGATTCCCGATGGACTCGACGTATATCGCCTTCGTTCGATCGTCGATTAGTTTTCCGAATTCCGCTGGATCGTCACCTGTCACGAACCTCACTTCGATCCCGAGCCGTTCCAATGTGACCTTGAACTGATTGTGAGTCCCGCCGTAGAGGAACGACGTCGAGATGATGTTGTCTCCCGACCTGGCAAGCGTGGTCAGGGCAGTGAACTGCGCTGCCTGGCCACTTGCTGTCGCAACAGCGGCGACGCCACCTTCGAGGGCCGCGATTCGCTGTTCGAACACATCGGTAGTCGGATTCATGATCCTGGTATAGATGTTGCCGAATTCTTCGAGAGCGAAGAGCCGTGCACCGTGCGCGGTGTCATCGAATGTATACGAAGTCGTTTGATATATCGGCACTGCGCGAGCGTTGGTCCCTGGCGCTGGGTCCTGCCCTGCATGTACCTGCAAGGTCTCGAAGCGATAGTTGTCTGTCATGGTCCCTCCCAGGGATTTCTTGGAGGCCCGATCAGCGGGGTGGGTAACAGAAAAGGACCCGCCCGTTGCCGGTGCAGGTCCTCATGGGTGTCAACGTGTTGCGTCGCGTTCTAACTGCACAGCTTTCTATGGGCCATACACATCATCGCGCGGTTGGTTGCAACGTTCATTGCGGGCGAATGTACGCCATCACGTCATGAATGTCAAGACGGTCGTGTCCGATCGAGAGTCCCTGAGACGACATTCACTGCCGTCGCGTCACTTCCGGGGTGTTGCACTGTACGAAGGGAGACATCATGTGTCGTCTGTACGGATTCCTCGCAACCCAGCCAACGAGACTCGAGTGCAGCCTGGTCGCTGCACAGAACGCGCTTCAGGTCCAGAGCGACAGAGACGGTCGGGGTTTGCGCAATGCCGATGGATGGGGAATCGCTCACTGGGTAGGCGATGAGCGCGAGGTGATCAAGAGTACGATGCCAGCGTTTGCCGACGCTGAGTTCGCACGGGTCGCATCCGAAATCTGGTCGGAATCGGCCATCGCTCACGTACGCTCCGCCACTGTTGGGAGCGTTTCGGAGGCGAACACACACCCCTTCACTCGTGGTGCGTGGGCCTTTGCACACAACGGCACTGTGAGTGCCTTCAACCACGTCAGAACCAGGCTCGATCTAAGTCCGTACGGACCGCCCGATGGCCAGACAGATAGCGAACTCGTTTTCCTCTGGCTTCTCAACCGGATGGAGAGATACGGTCTCGATCCGGAGGGTCCCGCACCGGGTCTCGATCCCATCGTTGAACTCCTTGCTGAAGCCGTTCTGAAGCTGGTCGACCTCTCGGTACTCTCGGGTGCACCCCGATCACCGAAACTGAACTTTCTCCTGAGCGACGGGAAACACCTCGCCGCTACTCGCTGGGGAAACTCGCTCTTCTGGACTTTCAGGCGCGGCATTCGAGACTGTGCGACGTGTGGCACCTCTCACTGTCCGTCCGCCGATGACAACTATCGAGCAGTCGTGGTTGCGTCTGAACCCATCACAGATGAACACTGGCTAGAGGTCCCTGAGGGATCCGTTCTCGGAGTAGAGCCTGGGGCGCACACGCTCACATATGATCTCCTTGGGGCTTCGGCCACGATCTGACTTGACCGCATGGTCACTGCTGAGTCATCGACTACAGAAAGAGGACTACGGTACGCGCATGCTTCGTTTCGTTGTGATCGCGGATTCACACATCCGTCCAGAGGATCAGGAGACTGATGCCTACCCCTCGAACGCTCTCCTGATACGACGGAACGAGCTGGTTGTGCAATTATGCAACACGATCGAGCCGGCTTTCATCGTTCATCTTGGCGACATCGTGCATCCCCTACCCGTGGAGGACGCCCACGATGTCGCCCTGGGTCTCGCAGGGAGTGTCTACGACGGCTTGAAATCCCGAATCTACTTCGTAGCTGGGAACCACGATGTCGGCGACAAGCCGAATGCCCATGTTGCGGTTCCTGCCGTTTCTGAGGAGAACTATCCGCGGTTCGAAGCGACCTGGGGACCTTCATATATGTCGTTCGACGCTGCCGGCCACCACTTCGTCATCGTCGATGCGCAGGTGATGAACTCCGGGCTCGAGCGGGAGCGCGCCCAGGTACGATGGCTCGAGGCGGACCTCGCCGATGCCCATGCAGCAGGGAAACGCTCCTTCGTTTTCATGCACTATCCACCGTTCGTGCGGGATGCCGACGAGAACGAGCACTACGACAACATCGGTGAACCTGCCCGATCGTGGTTCCTCAGCCAGGTAGTTGCCTCCGGTGTCGAAGCGGTGTTCTCTGGACACGTCCACAACTTCATGTACAACCAACATGGCGCCACCGAGATGTATGTGGCACCATCGACCGGATTCGTCCGGCCCGACTATGCCGAGCTCGCCGCTCTTGCTCCCGTGTGGGAGAACGGTCGTGACGATCCCGCAAAGCTCGGGATATTCGTCGTTGATATCGATGCTTCGGGACACCAGATCCGGCCTGTACGTTCGTTCGGTGAGATCACGGCGGTCTCGTCACTGCCTGTCGATATCAGCTCCTTCCTCGACCCCGGCTGGTCGAATCCGCTCGGTGTCACGCTGTCGCACAGTTGGACCAGTATCACGGATTTTCCGACGGCAGGGCTCGATGCATATGCCCGCAAGAGGATCCGAAACGATGCGACACTGCTGTCTCTGTGGGAGGCGCGCATAGAGTCCGTGCGAATTCCACTGGATGATCTCGCAACAGACGAGGTCATCGACCGAGTGAGGCAACTCGTCCGCCGCGGAATGCACTTTTCCGTCTACTCGGCTGGTCCACCGCGACAGAACTTGATCGACCTCGTTCGCTCCGCCTCGACGATCATCGATCGATGGGAGATAAGCGCCGTTCCCCAGGATTTCGAAGCGACGATCGCTGCCGTTGGTGGTGCTGGCGTCGATGTTGATCTTGCGATGGCTCCGATCGTTCCCATAGGCACACCAGGGGATGGGGTCCACCATTTCGTCATCTCCGGCTTCGCCACGGACAACATCGAACTCATCAGCGACCTCGATCGTGCCGACTCAGATCAGACTGTGTCGGAACTCGTGTTTCGGATCGACCAGGAGATCGATGTCGATAGCGGTGTGGTCACTGCGATCGACATCGCACGTCGCTTCGGTCGACGCGCTGTGGTGCTGGTTCGGCTCCCACTGGCAGACGAATCCGAGACGTTCGACGATGATCAGGCGGTGTCCGATCGGGTCGTGGAGGCCGCCGTTGCAGCCATGGTTCATCAGAATTGCTCGATTCTCATCGATGGGTTCATGGACCACGACCGTGGCTACTACCCGCGTCATGGTCTGGTCGATCGACACCTCAACCCCCGCGGCGCCTTCTATCGTCTCATCTCCACAGTGTCTCGGGGTCGTGAAGACTCAGGCGTTGTACCTTTGTCCGCATGGCAACCCGAGGACTAACCCTGCGCATAAGGCGTTCGGTCGGATCCCTTCGATCGGACTGGGTCGAGATCGGCGGTCTGGGTCGGCTGGCCGTGGTGCTGATCGTGCTCGCACTCGGCGTCACCGTGGTGCTCGGTTTCTCGATCACGCGGTCCGCACGGGGTCATCTGTTGGATGCGCGTGCGGCGATGGTATCCGCCATCGTGAACGATCTCCCTCCATTTCCTTCGGATGATCCGTCGAGAGCCGAGTATGCCGAATTCGATGTCGCTGTCCGGGTGAACCTTCTTGGCGGTGAAACGGTCCGCGTCAAGATGTGGGCACCGGATGGAACGATCGTGTATTCAGACGCGAAGGAACTCATCGGTAAACGGTTTGACCTTCCATCGCACGCATCGCTCGCTTTCGATGGAGGCCAGGGGACCCATGTATCGGATCTCACGGATCCAGCGCATGCCTTCGATCGCGGTCACGGGGAACTCATCGAGTTCTACGTACCGATATCACATGATGGTGGTGAGCCCATGTTCGTCTTCGAGGTCGAACAGAACGCAAGCGGATTGAATCTGGCGCTTGGCCAGATCGCAAGGAGCACGTGGGTATCGATCGCGGTTGGCCTAGCAGCGATCGGTTTCGTCATGGCGGTCGGCGTTGCTGCTCGCACGAGAGAGGTCAATCGCAGACGCCGTCAGGCCGAAGGTCTTCTTTCGTCGTCGTTCTCTGCGCAGGAAGAAGAGCGGCGCAGGGTGGTCAGTGCGCTGCACGATGACATCGGCCAGCCGATGTATCGACTGCTCTACGGTCTCGAAGGCTCCCGGGCCAAACTCGACCCTGCCGACCCGGTATCGATCGAGCTCGGCCACCTTTCGGATGTCGTTCGGGACATGGATACAACGCTACGAAACGAGCTACGACTACTCCACTTCGAGCTCGCCGCCGATGCCGGTCTTGCGACTGCGCTGGAAGAGCTTGCGGAGCTCACGCGACTCGAGACAGACCTTGACGTTGATCTCAGCATCGACATCGATTTCGAACCGACATCGACCTGTCGAACGGAGGTCTATCGCGCGGCAAGGGAGGCCGTGACCAACGTCCGTAAACACGCCGACGCGAGTCATATTCAGGTGTCGCTCTATGGTTCTGGCAACCGGCTTGTGCTTGATGTTGTCGACGACGGAGCGGTGGGTGCGATCTCCAGTGACCCTGGTCTTGGACTGAGTACGACGGGTCAGCGGTTCGCTGCGCTCGACGGTGATGTGGAACTCAGAGCTCTTCCGTCGGGTGGCTCACGGTTCCGGGCATGGCTCCCGAGAATGGAGGAAGAGCCAACGTGAATCTATTGATCGTCGATGATCACAAGGTCGTCCGAGACGGCGTGAGGTTCATGCTCTCAGATGTCGAGGGCCTGGAAATAGTCGGAGACGCGAGTTCCGCTGAGGCGATGTTCGCGTTCATTGCTTCATCGCCCGTTGATGTCGTTCTGCTCGATATCAGAATGGATGGGATGACGGGTCTTGATGCCCTCGAGCATCTTTCGGCTGAGTTCCCTCAGATCGGCGTGTTGATGATGTCAATGCATGACCAGCCGGGATACGTGAGGAGAGCTCTCGAATTGGGTGCATCGGGCTACCTGCTCAAGAGCGCAGGTCGCGACGAGATCGTCGATGCGATCCATGCCGTATCGGAAGGCGAGACGTACATCCACCGCGCGTTGATGGAGCCTCTGCTCGCAGACGTCGTTGGCACCCCGCAGCGAGCGACAAAGCTGTCACCGCGCGAACAACAGGTGCTTCAGTTGATAGCCAACGGATCGGAGAACAAGCAGATCGCACGCGAACTTGGTCTCTCCGAGGCAACGGTGAAGACGTACGTCCGTGGCGTTTTCGAGAGGCTAGATGTTTCCTCGAGGGCCGAAGCGGTTGCTGTCGCACTCAGGCTTGATCTCATCGAGTAGAGCCGCACCTCCCCCAAATGGGTGAGGGGTTCACACCGAATGGCCGACTGTGCAGCGTGGCTGTTGTGCGAGACGATTCTTCCATAACACAGAACACTCGCTCCAAGGAGATCGATATGTGGAAACGGTTCACGACATTCTTCGCACTCGGCACGGCGATTTTACTCGTCGCAGCAGCGTGCTCCACGCCAACATCTGAAGGGGAGGCCCTCCAGCCAACAGGCGACCCTGCCCCTGCGACAGCAGACGCGACGGCCGACGACGACCACGTAGAGGATGGAGACGATTCCGGGGAAGCAGCACCTGCTGCGGACGTCGATCGTGTGGTCGAGGTCGATCTGACGGAGTTCGCAATCGCAGCTGATCTTACGTTCGAACCAGGCGAGACGATCGAGTTCAGCGTGACGAACAGCGGTGTTGCACCGCATGAGTTCAGGATCTCGAACCAGGCTCGCATCGATGAACATGTCGGTGGCGGCCATGATGCGCATGACGAAGGTTCGATGTCTGACGACGAGATGACGACGATGGATGATGCCGCTGAAACCGAAGATCACGACGAGGCTGGGGCAGAAGGCGAAGGACACGACGAGGTTGAAGCTGAGGACGTGTTCATCGAGCTCGGCGCAGGCGAGTCAGGTTCCTTCGTGTTCACCTTCCCAGAGAACACAGATGACTACACAGTGGGGGCCTGCCTCGTCCCAGGACACTACGAAGCGGGCATGTTTACCGGCCTCGGATACAACGCCTGACCAGCACAGGTAACCCACACGCGTTGACGGAACCCCGACACTGGCCTGAGATACGGCCAGTGTCGGATCCGTTTTCGTGGTGGTATTCGAGAATCGAGGCTAGTTTGACGCCTCGAAGATCAAGAGGGTGACATGAGCAACAAGAAGAAGATCCAGAAAGCTCCGGCGACCAAAACCCAGGGCATGCCAGGCGAGTCGCCATGGCCCAAGAGGCTTGCGTGGATCGGGGGAGTCGGATTGGTTGTAGCTCTTGTCCTTGTTGTGTTCTTGAGCCAGCCAGAACTTCGTGGCGTTCCGGATGGCACGGAGACTCAGGCTGTTGGCGATCCAGCTCATGTTGATGGTCAACTTCACGAGGACGGCGAAGTACCTGCCGGCGGCGCGCACAATGCCGTCTGGCAGAACTGTGGTTTCTACGCAGATGAGGTCAACTCAGAGAATGCCGTGCACTCACTTGAGCACGGTGCGGTGTGGATCGCATACGACCCGGCACTTGGTTCCAGCCTTGCAGACGAGCTGCGCCAGTACGTCTCCCGAAACGAGAAGGTCCTCGTTTCACCTGTCCCTGGGCAATCAGCTCCGATTATCGCAACCGCATGGGGACAGCAGCTTGAACTCGACGATCCAAGCGACACGAGACTGGGTCAGTTCGTGAACGAGTTCACGGGATCTTCGGGTGCTCCAGAGCCCGGAGGCCGTTGTAACGGTGGCGTTGGGTCTCCGAGTTTCTAGATTCGACTCAGGCCGTCGGCACGTGTCACGTCGGCCGATGCGGCAAAGACGTTCGCGTCTGCGTAACAGACCCGGCGTACGAGATCGTTCGACATATTCGTTGTGAACCCGGTTGGTTGCCTCAGAGCAATGTGACACAGTTCCGACATTTGCCGACCGCCGCGGCAGGATCAGTCGTTCTTGGTGTGTCCGTCAACGAGGGTTTCTTCTTCCGTGCCCGAAACACACGCCAAGGGTGGTTCCGTGAGCAACAAACGAAAAATTCATAAGACGAGCGTTGCATCAGGTCTCCCGGGTGAGTCAGAGTGGCCGAAACGCATGGCGAAGATCGCAGGTGTAGTTCTCGTTCTTGGCCTTGTCGCTGTTGTGCTGGTGTCGCAGCCCGAGATCCGCGGGGTTCCTGACGGTACGCAGCAGGTCGCCGTGGCGAGTGCCGAACATGTCAACGGCACCATCTACGCTGCCAACGAGGTGCCTGCTGGTGGAGCGATGGATGCGATCTGGCAGAATTGCGGGTTCTACGACACGCAGCTTCGGGCTGAAAACGCCGTGCACTCGATGGAGCATGGCGCCGTGTGGGTGGCGTACGATCCGAACCTCGGCGATGGTGAGATCTCAACGCTCAGACGCCTCGTGAGCAGACAAGAGAAGGTCCTTGTCTCTCCTGTTGCTGGTCAGAGCTCGTCTGTCACTGTCTCTGCTTGGGGTCGCCAGCTACAGATCGACGATCTGGCAGATACACGCTTGGACCAGTTCGTCAACGAGTTCTCCGGCGCCTCATCTGCTCCTGAATCAGGTGGACGCTGCAACGGAGGCGTTGGTTCGCCGAGTTTCTAACACAGACCGGACGATCGATAGACGGACTCTCGACGCCGGCTCCAAACAGCTGCGCCCCGTGCGATCGGGGTGCTGATAACCTTTCCAGTCATGGAAAGCGATCACCAAACGACACAGCGGATCGTATCTATCGTTGCTCGTTCGCAGACCGGTAAGACAACGTTGATCGAGGCCCTACTTCCCGAACTCAAGAAAGCTGGTCTTCGCGTTGCTGTTGTCAAACATCATCACCACACCAGCTCGTTCGACACGCCAGGCAAAGACACACATCGTATGGCAGAGGCCGGTGCGGATCTGGTTCTCGGAATCTCTCCGGTCCAGGTTGCGACTTTTCGCAGAGAAGCTGGGTCGGATGACCTCGATGGGGTCATCGAGCGTCACTGCGCTGACTTCGATCTTGTGCTCACCGAGG
This sequence comes from Actinomycetes bacterium, assembly GCA_023336815.1. Taxonomy (GTDB): domain Bacteria; phylum Actinomycetota; class Acidimicrobiia; order Spongiisociales; family UBA5794; genus JAMBLL01. The sequence goes on along the minus strand of JAMBLJ010000010.1, from coordinate 8,706 downwards.
GCTACAAGCGGGGGGCATTTCCGAAGATCGAGGTGTACCGCGCGGAGCGAAGCGACGAGCTGCTCTGTGACTTCGATGAGATGCTGGCGCTCGCCACAGATACGCACTGGCAGACAACCGTGCCGCAGTTCGACCTCGATGACGCTGTGGGCCTGGCCACCTTCCTCACTGACTGGTTGGCTAACCAGTAGGCATGCGCGTCGTTCGATCCGATCGGGATGCGCAGGGCTGTTACCCGAGTCTGTCCCAGGCGTCTTGTTCGGCGACATCGACGATGGTGTATGCCATTGCAAGCGCACCGTCTCGAATCGCGATATCCCCTGTCGTTGTGACGGTCGCTGCAGCGAATTCCTTCTGGTGGTTCACCGCATCGCCGCACGCGATACTGATCATGGGATGAATCGAGGGAACGATGTGACTGACGTTGCCCATATCCGACGATCCTCCTTTCGCACCCGCCTCCGCCGCGGTTGGCATTGACCGGCCGAGTGTGGCGGAGTTCTCGCGGAAGAGCGAGGCGAGGACGTCGTTGCTGACCATGTTGAGATACGGGTGGCTGACCGTGGTGAGTTCAAGTCTGCAACCTGTCGCGAGCGCTGCTGCTTCGAAACATGCCTTGACCCTCGGAAGAAGTTCTTCGAGACGTTCCATGCTTTCGGCACGGACTCCCCACGTTGATTTCGTGTGCGATGGAATGATGTTCGACGCATCGCCGCCGTGATCGATGATGCAGTGCACCGTGTCCTTTGGGTAGAGCGACTGGCGTAGTGTCGCGACGTTGATGTATGCCTGGACGAAAGCATCGAGGGCGTTGATACCCACTTGTGGCGCGAACGCAGCGTGTGATTCCTTGCCGAAGTACTCGACGTTGAGACTGTGGTTCGCCTGAAAGGGCGGGTCGAGCCGGTTGTTCGGACTCGGATGCACCATCATCGACGCGGATACATCCTCGAATGCGCCTGCGTTTATCAGATCGACCTTCCCGCCGCCAGCTTCCTCGGCTGGCGTTCCGAGAACGGTGACGCGAATGCCCAACTCGTCCGCAACAGATGCCAGAGCTACTCCTGCGCCGAGCGCTGCTGTTGCGATGATGTTGTGACCACACGCGTGGCCCACTTCCGGTAGCGCGTCGTACTCACAGCAGATGACGATGCGCGGCCCGGATGATCCGGTCGTCGCTTCGAATGCCGTATCGAGTCCGTACGCGGGGTACGTGACGTCGAATCCCCGTTCTTCGAGAAACGACGCGAGTCGTTGAGACGCCTCGTATTCCTTGTATGCGGTTTCGGGGTTGTCGTACATCCACCTTGAGATGGATCGAAGCTCCGCCTCCACTGCAGCGAACGCCGATTCGGCCGTCTGTTTGTGTGACATGTCTCACATTGTAGATATCGCACCACAGCCTGGGAGAGGGCCGGCACCTTCGAATGCACCGCTAATGTCAGGCACCCGTGTCGTCTGCAGATCAGAGGATGGTGTATGACCACCGATCGAGGAATGCTCAATATCGATGCCCTGGATGCTCAGGCCGCGAGTGGCGAGATCGACACCGTCATCGTGGCTTTCACCGATCACTACGGAAGGCTTCATGGCAAGCGAGTCGACGCATTGTTCTTCGTGGAACAGGTCGCCGACGCGGGAACTCACGGCTGCGACTATCTGCTCACTGTGGACATGGACATGGAGCCCGTCGCCGGATATCGATATGCGAACTGGGAGCTCGGGTACGGGGATTTCCACATGGTCCCCGACATGGCAACCCTGCGTACCGCGAGCTGGTTGCCCTCGTCGGCCATCGTTCTTTGCGACCTTGTCGATGACACCACGCAGGAGCTTGTATCTGTTGCCCCTCGGTCGATCTTACGCAAGCAGATCGAGCGACTGGACGGGCTCGGGTTCTCAGCCAAAGCTGCGTCAGAGCTGGAGTACTACCTCTACGAGGAGTCCTATCGCGAAGCTGCCGAGAAGGGGTTCAACGATCTCACATCCGTCGGCTGGTACAGCGAGGACTACCACTTGATGCAGGGAGCCCGGGAGGAGTTCTACAACGGAGCCGTCCGGAAACATCTTGGAGCCTCCGGGATTCCGGTTGAGAACTCAAAGGGTGAAACCGGACGCGGACAGCACGAGATGAACATTCGTTATGCCGAGATCCTTGAAATGGCCGATCGTCACACGATCATGAAATTGCTCATGAAAGATGTAGCCGACCAACTCGCTGTGAGTGCGACCTTCATGGCGAAACCTGAAGTTGACCAAGCGGGATCCAGCTGTCACATTCACCTGAGTCTTTGGAAGGACGGGACGAATGCTTTCGCCGGTGACCAGACGATCGGCGAGATCCAGTGTTCTACCGAGTTCACGCGATTCCTGGGTGGATGGATGAACCGTGTTGGCGACATCATGCCTCTCCTTGCCCCGACCGTGAATTCCTACAAGCGGTACCAGGAAGCATCCTGGGCACCGACGAACATCGCGTGGAGCTACGACAACCGAACGGCTGGGTTCCGGGTTGTGGGCTCTGGACCAAGCCTCCGTATTGAATGTCGTATCCCTGGTGCGGATGTGAATCCGTATCTTGCGTATGCCGGTGCGCTTGCGTCCGGCATCGACGGCATCGAGCGTGGCACTGAACCTCCCGAGATGTTCAATGGCGATGTGTATGCGGTCCGTGATCTGCCCCGTGTTCCCCAGACACTGACATCAGCGATCCCGGCCTTCGCGGACAGCGATTTCATACGCGAGGCGATGGGTTCAGATGTTCAGGATCACTATGCGCATTTCTACTCGGCCGAGGCGGCCGCGTACGACGCTGCCGTGACCGACTGGGAGCGTGTGAGGTACTTCGACCGTATATAGGAGTTGAGGCTGCGTCTGGTTGGGCTCGCGATTCCGAACAGAACAAGAACGACATCTGAGCCGATCTGGTTGTTGCGGTCAGGGTGTCGGCTTCCAGGATCACAACAGAACACGTACACATGAGAGGCGGTAGATGATGGACAGGCTGAGTGGAAAGGTTGCCCTGATCACGGGCGCTGGAAGCGGGATCGGTCGAGAATCGGCTGTGTTGTTCGCGGCGGAGGGCGCCAGGGTCGTATGCGTGGACCTGAACGAACATACAGCGTTAGAGACCGCCGATCTTGTGATCTCCGCCGGTGGCGAAGCCATCGCGGTCACAGCAGATGTCTCGTCGGACCGCGACTCACATCGGATGGTCGACGCCGCGACGGAAGCGTTCGGTGGGCTCCACGTGATGTTCAACAACGCTGGCATCATGCACAGCGACGATGGGGATTCCCAGAGCACGTCTGAGGCCATATGGGACTTGACGATGAACATCAACGCAAAGGGTGTGTTCCTCGGATGCAAATACGGCATCCCTGCCATCCTCGAGTCCGGTGGAGGCTCGATCATCAATACGGCGTCGTTCGTAGCTCGTCTCGGCGCCGCGACGCCTCAGGTCGCGTACACGGCGTCGAAGGGGGCTGTGCTCGCTCTTACGCGTGAACTCGCCGTCGTCCATGCTCGGCAAGGGATTCGTGTGAACGCGCTGTGTCCTGGACCACTGCGAACTGAGCTCCTCATGAATTTGCTCGATACCGATGAGAAGAGACGCCGCAGACTCGTTCACGTCCCGATGGGTCGATTCGGGTTGGCGGAGGAGATGGCAAAGGCCGCACTGTTCCTGGCATCTGAGGATGCTTCCTACGTGACCGGAACAGAATTCCTTGTAGACGGCGGCATCGCATCCGCCTACGTGACAGCGGAGTGATCTGATGACTATCGAACACCAGGGTCTCTTGATCGACGGGATCCGTTCAGAGAGCGGATCTGGTGAGACGGACACCGTCTTCGATCCTTCCCGAGGAATCCCGCTCGCTTCGGTCTCGAGGGGCACGGCGGAGGATGTGGACCGTGCGGTGATCGTTGCGAAGAAGCGGTTCTCTAAGGGGGAATGGCACACGATGACACCAGCGGATCGTGGTGCGGTGCTTATGCGGATCTCCCGGATCATCACGGCCAATCGAGATGCTCTTGCGCTGGTCGAGTCGCAGAACGCGGGCAAGCCGATCGGAGCGGCCCTCGGAGAGGTCGATGCCGCTGCTCGCACTTTCGAGTATTACGCGGGAGCTGTTGACAAGTTCCACGGTCAAACGATCCCATCGCGAGCGGACGGCACGTTGCTGACGTTCCGCGAACCGCTGGGTGTGATAGGAGTCATCGTCCCATGGAACTTTCCCATGTTGACCCTCGCTTGGAAGGTTGCTCCTGCACTGGCGCTCGGTAACACGGTTGTCGCCAAACCGGCAGGTGTGACCCCGTTGACTGCTTTGATGCTCGCCGAACTGGCGATCGAAGCGGGGCTTCCACCTGGGGTGTTCAATGTCGTGCCCGGTCCCGGATCCGCGGTTGGCTCGTCTTTGGTCACCCACCACGATGTTCGCAAGATATCGTTCACGGGTTCGACGGATGTTGGCGCCGGGGTCATGAAGGCTGCCGCTGACGATATCAAGCGTGTATCACTGGAGCTAGGCGGTAAGTCTGCATCGATCGTGTTCGCCGACGCCAACATGGAGGCCGCAGTCGAATCCTCGATCTGGGCCGTGTACGACAACGCGGGGCAGGACTGCTGTGCACGCAGCAGGATCCTTGTGGAACGTCAGGCTTTCGATGGCTTCGTGGCTGCGTTCGCCGATCGAGCCGGTTCGCTCAAGGTTGGCGATCCCGCTGATGCGGATACGGATATGGGTCCGCTTATCACCCCAGAGCATCGCTCGTCGGTCGAAGATCACATGCAACGTGCCGAGGACGACGGAGCAGTGCGCGTTTGTGGAGGCGATCGACCTGCCGGAGATCTCGCCAGAGGCAACTTTCTCTTGCCGACCGTGTACGTCAACGTGAAGCCGGAGATGTCGATCATGCGCGAGGAGGTGTTCGGACCGGTGGTCGCCATCATGGCGTTCTCTGACGAGGCAGACGCTGTATCGATCGCAAACGATTCCGACTACGGCCTTTCCGGCTCGGTGTGGACCCGTGATATCGGAAGAGCTCTTCGTGTCGTGCGGGAATTCGACACAGGCATGATCTCCGTGAACACCAGTTCGAGTGTCCACATCGAGGCGCCATTTGGCGGAGTCAAGATGAGCGGCATCGGCCGGGAGCAAGGTATGGCTGCGCTCGAACACTACAGCGAGTACAAGTCGGTCTTCATAGCGAACGACTGACGCATCATCTGCCGACATACGACTGTCGGAGTACCGGCAGTTCGCAGCAGTGGCAGCGAGAATCAAGTCAGGTGAATGGCGTGGCTACCCACGCATGACTAGCATCGCGAATGCCGGAATGGGAGCCTCCCATCCCGGGGTGTCTTTGCCTATGGCAAGGACAGGAACAAGGAAGTGAAATGAAGTATCGACTTTTAACTTTGCTCGCTGTGATCGCCCTGGTCGCAGCAGCATGCTCAAGCAGTGGAGACGACGCGACAACTACAACGGCCGCTGGCGGTAGTACCGACACGACAGTTGCAGGCGGAAGCTCAGCTGATACCATCGACATCGATTTCTGGGTAGCGTTCTCCGACGAGAAACGACTCGGTTATGCCCAGGACAGGGCTGCAGAGTTCAATGGGGCCCATCCGGATTACAACATCAGAGTGACGTCGTTCGCTTCGTACAACGATGTGTTCGACGCTGCAGTGCTTGCAGTGGACAGCAGCAGGCCGCCGGCGCTCATCCACTTCTTCGAGGCAGCCACAAGAGAAGCACTTGATGCAGTGGACGGTGACGGGAACAAGATCTTCAAGTCGGTAACCGATGCGATCGCTGGCAGGACAGAGATCCTGGGCGAGCCCGTGGTACTCGACTCTGTTGTATCCGCGGCACGTGACTACTACACGGTCGATGGCTCCTTCTATTCGATGCCATGGAACACATCGAGCACGGTGCTGTTGTCCAACATGTCGATTCTCGAAGCGGCAGGCGTTACAGAACCCCCCGCAACGTGGGGCGAAGTGACCGCTGCATGTGAAAAGATCATGGCCATGGACGGGGCACCAGCAGGTTGTATCTCGTGGCCGAACCACTCCTGGCATGCAGAGCAAGCGCTCGGTCAGCAAGGCGAGCTGCTCGCCAACAACGACAACGGTCGTACTGCTCGTGCCACCGAGGTCTTCATCGACTCACCCGGAATGGTTGCCTACGTGAGCTGGATGAAGGATCTCACGGACGCTGGTTACTACACGTACACCGGTCTCCAGCGCGACTGGGGCGGCGTCGACACACTGTTCCTCGCAGAGGACATCGCAATGCAGATCGACTCGAGCTCTGACACGCTCATCCATCAGGCAGAAGCTGCCGATCTTGGATTCGACTTCAAGGCATCCTTCATGCCGAGAAACGAGGACGTTGACTACGTCGGCAACCTCATCGGTGGAGCCACGATCTGGATGGTCGACGGTATGGACCAGGTGACAGAAGACGGCGCTCTTGCGTTCATGAACTTCTTCTCGAACCCTGAGAACGCCGCTGCATGGCATCAGCTGACCGGCTACGTTCCGATCACAGACGATGCTGTTGACCTGCTGAACAGCGAGGGATGGTACGACGACGAGCCGAATGCCAAGGTCGCTTCTGACCAGCTTGCCGCTGCGCAGAACACGCCAGCATCACTCGGTGCGTTGATCGGAAACTTCGTCGGTATCCGTGACGTCATCACGCTCGCGATCGAGGACATCCTCGTGAACGATCTCGATGTCGCCGAACGCCTTGGACAGGCCAATGAAGAAGCGAATAAGTCGCTTCAAGAGTACGAAGCACTCTTCGGAGGCTGATCGCAACACGACGCAGGATCGGAGGCAGGACGTTGTTCCTGCCTCCGATTCGCAACGAATGATGGGGAATCGATGACACCAGGTCCTAGATGTTGATTGTCGGACTGGTCATCGCCGCCCTCGTGGGCCCCTTGTGGGTGTGGCGAAACATCGAGGATCCATCGGTACAACGCTACGGAATCGGATCGGCGGTAGCGGTGCTTGGAGCTGCTGTGACGCCGATCGCAATGGGTCAGTGCGGATTCGCCGAGAACACATCGAGTGTGGATCACCTGTTCGCCTGGGGGCTCATGGTCGGTGGCGGATGGTTCGCGTTGGCCATCATGAAGGCAGTTTTCGATCGTGTCGACGGGAAGACCCAGGCCGGCTCCTCGATGGCGGGGGAGATTCGAACTCGCGGCTTCCGGCTCGGGTGGTGGGTGCCATGGGTGCTCCTGTCTCCGACACTTATCATTCTCATCGTCTTTCTCTATGTCCCCGCAGTGTCGACGTTCACCCTTGCCACCAAGCTGACACGTCTTGGGGCCCCGAAGTCGATCGACGTATGTTTCGGTAACTTCACCGAGCTACTCATCACGAACCCTTTCCAGCTCGTGGCATATCCCCTCATCGCAATCGCCCTTGTGTATGGCGCTAACTATTGGTCGAATCACTCGACACCTGGCAGCACGAGTCGCAGATTTGCTGACATCGCAACCCCCATCGCTGCGCTGTCGGTGTTCGTTGCGCTGTATGCGATCTTTTCTCCAGGCGGCGGCGGCCAGGTTGCTTATCGACCCGTGTATGTGACGACGATCATCATCTCGGTCGGGATCGTTGCGACCGGCATGATCGGCGGATTGGCGATCGCATACCTTGCTTTTCGTCAGATCGGTGGTGGCGGTGTCTACCGGACGTTGTTGATCTGGCCATATGCCATCTCTCCTGCTGTGGCAGGGCTTCTGTTCTTCATGATCTTCGATCCGAGCGCTGGAATATTCACGTACACAATGGACAATCTCTTCGGAGTCCAGGTACCGAACTACCGCGAGAGTGCGATCCTGGCTCAGCTCTCGATCATTCTCGCTAGTTCCTGGAAGATCATCGGCTACAACATTCTGTTCTACCTCGCTGGTCTACAAACGGTGTCAACTGATCAGATCGAGGCAGCGCTTCTGGATGGGGCATCAGCCTGGCAGCGTTTCACCAAGATCGTTCTACCAGCACTTTCACCGATCACGTTCTTTCTCCTTGTGACCAATCTCACGTACGCCTTCTTCGAGGTGTACGCAACGATCGACTTCATGACGAAAGGTGCACCAGCGGGGAAGACTTCGGTCGCGATATACGAGATCATCCGCATCGGCGTGAACAACGGCGATCTCGGCCGTGGTGCCGCCCAGTCGGTGCTGCTCTTCCTTGCAGTGATCGGGATCACGCTGTGGCAATTCAAGACGAGCGGTGAACGCGTTAGTTACGGGGGATCGTGATGAAGGGTCTTACGACAGGGGTACAGCGCAAGACGTTCCTCAGGGGTCGTCGATGGCCGTACCACCTCGGTCTGATCGTCACGACTGTTGTGATCGCCTTCCCGATGCTGTACGCGATGCTCGTGGCAACCCAGACGAACCCTGAAACATACGCGATTCAGCTGACTCCGGGTTCGGCCCTCCGCGAGAACTTTCAGACGGTGTGGTTCGACCGAGATTTTGCCGGTGCGATGATGAACTCTTTCCAGCAGGCGATACTGGTCACGGTAGGGAAGACCGTTCTCTCGCTGCTGGCTGGACTGGCCTTCGTATACTTCAAGTTCAGGTTCAAGTGGCTGGTGTTCTTCCTCGTCCTTATCACGTTGATGATGCCGACTGAGGTCATGATCCTGGCGATGTTCCGCCAGG
>JAMBLJ010000009.1 GCA_023336815.1 Actinomycetes bacterium | reverse complement strand
GCGCTTCGACCGTCGTCGGGGACGAGAAGCGCGAAGAACAGGTGCAGTGGGTCAATTTCCCCGTGACCCCGTTCCTTGGCGATGTCGGCGGATCGGGATATGGCCTCGGTGACTCCCTGGGTCGCATTGCGGGCGTTCATGGGCGCTCCTGGGGTGGGGTCCAAATTTGATTTCAGAAGGGCGCCCGGCGAGCATCGGGGGCTCGCAAGGGCTCCGTGAGTCTATGCTTCGGTGCTTCTCAGTGTCAAAGCAGCACTTGAGAGCGCCGAACTGGCCCGGGTCCGAGGCACGAGCGAGTCGTCATGACGTGCGAGGGGGCTGGGTTGGCGTTCCAACTCGGTACCAGACCCCAATTGCGAAGACACTTTCGCCCTGGAGCCGCTTTCGCCCTGAGTGCTATAGTCTGGGGGTAACCCTCCACCGGTCCATTGTCTACGGGAGGCCACCGACAACATGGCGAAGATGAAGCACATGTTCGCGGATCATATCAAGGAAATCGACGACAGCATGGCCGTCGAGATCCTGGATAGCAACCGCACCATATTCGTAGCGCCCCTCAACGAAAACGCTGGTGAGGAGCCTGTTCTGACCCAGTGCAAATCGACGGCCCAGGTCTTCGCGACCTACGAGCCAGGCGTCGAGATCGAGGTGAAGAACGATCAGGGCGAGTCCGAGACCGACGCCATCCGCTTCAACGCGATCAAGGACTTCTCCGTGGATTCGGTGATCAGCCAGTCGCCCACGCTCGAGGGACAACGAAACGAGCAGCTGATCCTCGCCGACTTCCTGAAACTGCTCAAGTCCAACGCCACACTTCGCAAGGCCCTGAGTGATCCCGCGCAGCGCGATCAATTGCTCGGTGGTCTCAAGACGGCCCTCAACGCGCTCGGCGGCGAGCACTAGGAAGGGAGGCAAGCATGTCCGATGAGATGAATCCCGAGGAGAGTTCGACTCCCGAACCCAAACCGGCCGAGCCCACCCACGCAGAGGCCCCCGCAACGGGTCCCATGGATGCGGCCGAGTACGCTTCCGCCTTACAGGAAGTGGGGGTTGGTGATGCTAAGAAGACCCTGACCTGGCTGGGCAAGATGATGCCCAAGGCCGTCAGCGGCGGCGTGAAGCTTCCCGCGTTGACTCTGCTGGATCCCGGAAAGAAGTCACAGTACAAGGACTTCCTCGGGAAGGAGACCTGGAACGAGCCCCGAAAGCTGCTCAAGCAGCGACTCGGAGCCTGGATCCGGGCCATCGAGTCCGCCGACGAGCTGGATGACATCCAGGAGAAGGCCAGCGAGCGGAACGATCAGCTAGCAGAGCTGATCAACGAAAACCTGGCCGGCGCCTTCGAGACGATCCGTCCGGTGGAAAAGGCCTATCGGGCCCTCGACGGCTTCTTTGCCAATGCACAGGTAGAGCCAGGGGCCGACGTCGACGCCTGGTTCTTCAATGCGAACTCCGAGCAGTTGATGGACTCGGACGACCGCGATCTCTTCGACTCCTTGGCCACCACCATTCGCGAGGAATACAAATTCTTCAGCCTGAAGAACGTGTACTCCAACCTCGTGATCCCGGGCTGGGTCGGCGGAATCCAGGAGTTGGATCGCCTGGGCGATCTGGGCGAGATGTACAAGATGCAGGTCTTCACCGACGTCGAAGACTACGAGACCTACGACGACATGGTCGATGTCATCGAAACCGGATACGAGGGCATCAAGGGAAGCACCACGAACAAGCAGTACGTGGCCCTGGTGGGAAATCACCTCATGAGCCGCGAGCGTCATGGGTTCGAGGACGACGATCTGTTCGTTTCCCCTGCGTCACATCTGGCCGGATTGGTCTTCCACTGCGACGAAACCATGGGAACCCACGAGAGTTCCGCCGGTTACGTGAAAGGTGGCATCCAAGGACCCCTGAAGGACCGATTCCGCCTGGATCGCGACAAGGTCTCGAAGATGAAGCAGTTGGGAATCATCCCGACCGCCCACTGGGACGGCAAGGTTCGTATGTTGGGCGACTGGAATCTGTCGGCCAAGGAGGGCTTGGATACCTACTCCCGCATCCGGACCGAAGATTGGATCGTCAAGAACACTTGCCACTACCTCAACAAGCAAGCGTTCAAGAACATCACCAATCAGACGCTGTCCGCCATCCAGAAGGATCTGCGCAAGTTCCTCAATGAGTGCGTCGGTGACACGAAACCCCTGGACTCGGCCGAGGTGGAGGTGCGCGCCACGCCTGAGCAACGCGCGCGCCACGAGGTCGATGTCCAGATGAAGCTCGGATTCAAGCAATCGGTCCACACCTTCAACGTGAAGGTGCGAGAAGACGACGCCGGCAACACGGCCGTGGATTTTGACCAAGAGTGATAAGGAGTAAGAATGGCACGCCAACCTAAAGTCAGCGTTGATGGAAACGAGTTGAAGAACATTCTGGAGGTGAGCTTCGGTGTTCACGCGGCCTTGGATCGCGATGGAGCGCCGACTCGAGGCCTCATCTCCGATGGGATCTTGATCCGTCGAGTGGCCGATGCGGCTGATGATCTGGCCGATTGGGCTTCGAGCGCCGACGATGCCAACCGCAAGAGCGGCGAGGTAGCGTTCGTCGACGCCAACGGCTTGGCCATGAAGACCCTCAAGTGGAAGGGCGGATACATCCGTCACTACAACGTCGACTACGACGACGCGGGGGAGCACGTCGAGGAAACGATCGTGGTTGAACCTGAGACCATCGAGGTCAACGGTGAGGAACACTTCTTCGACTGGAAGAACAAGTAGTCAGGCGCCCCCAAGTTGGTTCTATGTCCACGCCCTAAGGAGAGATCATGGCGAAGCAGTTTATAGTGGAGATCGACGGCAATCCCGTCGCCAACGTACTTGATGTGAGCTTTGGGCTCGAATGTGAGAGGGACACGAATGGGGCCCCGGTCGATGCCCGTCCACGGCTGGGCGTTATCAAGATCACGCGCCGGTCCGACGAGGCGCTCGATTACTGGACCTGGGCCTTGAAGCCCCACTCGGAGTACTTCAAATCGGGCAAGATCGAATTCCTCGATCCCAAGAAGGAAAAGCAGGTTTTGCGAACCGTCGAGTGGAAGGATGGTTTCGTGAAGTCCTATCGCGAGGACGTTCCCCACATCAATAAGCACAAGAACCTGCCCCAATCCGAGACCTTCGAAATCTCCGCATCCACCATAACCATCAATAGTGTGGAGTGGACGGGCCAGGGCACCTGGGTCTGACGCCGCCATACTGCGCAGATCACATCTCGATCGACCAGGTGCGTTGCACCTGGCTCGCTTCGTCCTGACCCGTCGTCACCAGAACCGGGGGTGAACGATGTCGCCTGCCAATAACGACAGCTCGTTCGGCGTCGTCCTGTGGGATATCAAGGTCGCGGGAAAGGATATCAACGATCGCAATGTCCGAGCCGGCAATGTGGAGCTCCGTGAGTGTCTGGACGGACACAGTTCGTTCTCGATCGAGTGTCTGGCCCTGGCCACGGCGAGCGAGAGCAGCCTCGAGAACAGTGTCCTCGACGATCTGCACGACACCCTGGGTCAGGTCCTGGAGATCAGCTTCGGGGTCGATGACTCCGTAGCCCAGACCTTCAAGGGCACGATCACCGAGATCGAGGGGCGGAGAAGCTACGAACACGGTTACGCCGTGGTTCTGAAAGGCCATGGGCCCACCAAGCTCATGGACGACGTTTCGCGTACACGCCCTTTCCTGGACTCGAAAATCGCAGAGGTGGTGAAGACCGTCCTCAGCGATCGAGGGGCCAGTGTCGGAACGATTGATTCCACCGCCACCGTGTTTCCCTTGTTGCTCCAGCAAGATGAGACCGACTACGAGTTCATCCGTCGTCTCTGTCGCGATGCCGGTCTGTGGCTGCACTACGACGGCGAGAAGATGCATGCGACTTCCGCTCCGACGGGAAAGGGGGCGGCGGTCAATCTCGGATCGTCCCTCGCGAGCTTCAATCTCCGCATGGCCATGAGCTCGGGCAAGCTGGAGGCTACTGCGTGGAGTTTTGCCCACTCCGACCAGGTGTCCGCAGAGGCCAAGTTGAATGATGGCGAAGGTAGTCACGAGTTTCAGCAGAAGGCGTTCTCTCAGAGCAAGAGTGCCTTCCCTGATGTCGGCCTGGTCACGCCGTCATTTCATCCCCTGGACAGCGCCGAACTCTCCGATTGGTTGAAGGCGCGGACACAGGCCTGGGGGGCCGATCTGTTGGTCGGTGAAGGTAGCAGCTTCGACATTGGTCTGGGGCTCGGCGGCACCGTCGAGGTCGGTGGCGCCGGCAAGAGCGGTGGCAAGTTCGTCATCGTCGAGATCGAACATGGAATGCAGGAGGGCCGTCGCGGTGGCTACGCCAACCGCTTTCGGTGCCTTCCCTTGAATATGGCGCATGCACCCGCGAATCCCGATCGCTTGCGTGTTCCCCAACTATGGGGCGCCAAGGTGCTCGACAACGTGGATCCAGAGAAGCTCGGCCGCATCAAAGTGATTCTACACCGCTCCAATCCGAGGGAAAGTAACGCAAACGGCGAACACTGGGTTCGGGTCACCCAACCCTTTGCCGGGGCCAATATGGGTACGTGGTGGCTGCCCGAGATCGACGACGAGGTCGTAGTGGGTTGCCTGGAGGGCGACCTTCTCGAGTTGGT
>JAMBLJ010000008.1 GCA_023336815.1 Actinomycetes bacterium | reverse complement strand
TCAACGAACATAGGTTAGTCGAACGAAGAACCCGTCGAAACCCAGGTCAGTTCCGCCATCATCGATAGAACCGCCGTTGAAGCTGTCTGCGAAGTCTGTTCTTCCGACGACGTTGAACCAGTTGGACAATTCGTAGCCTGCCGAAAGGCCCACTGGCCCTCGCTGCCATTCTGCCCCCACCGACATATCGACGATGGGGACCACCTGGTCGACTCCGTCCGTCACGTCAATGATAACAGCACCCGCGTTTTCTTCACGCCGGGAAGACTGGATTTCGCCCGCCAGCAGTGCGACCCCAAGTTGACCGAAGACGCTCAGTCTGTTGGTCAAGTCCCAGTGAATCTCACCGCCCATCCGCCCGCCGAAACCACTGAAGTCATGCGGCGCATCTACAAGCCCGCCCGCAAATGCAGCCCCGTCATAGCGAACACGCAACTCCTCATCCAGGCTTGCATACCTGAGCCCAATCGAAGCCCGCGCTGTGGCGCATTCGGCCAAGCGAAAACAGCGACCGGCCTCTAAGTCCACGATGTTCAATCGCAGATTGGCCGCTGCGTTGACAGAATCAGCATTCGTTAGGCCCGTGGCAGGGCTGGAGAGCATCGCCAGCACCTGGCCGTTGCCGGGCGCAAAGGCGAGGCTGTCGTCTGACTCGAAGTAGGTGTATTTCAGCCCGACGTCCCAACCGGTAATGGTTCGACGTCCAATTCCCACCCGTAGACCGCTATTGCGTCCGAAGTTCAGCGATTGAATCGGCTGGCCGCCCGATGGCACGCCGGCGCCCACGGGATCAAGAACAGCGACACCAAGACCCGCTTGTCGCGGCTTCCAGTTCAAATAGTCGATGTCGGCGAACCAACCGGGACAGCAACACGTCATTGACGTCGGCTGCGTCTCGAATTTCGCCTCCAACGTATCCAGCCGCTCCTCGTAGCGTTCCGCCATGCTCAGATTCTCTGAGCTGTAACTGACCGTCAGTTCGTCGCACGAGCCGCGTAGCGGAAACGCGAGAACGCAACAGCATATTGCGAAGACAACTGTCCTGGCCTTCAGCTTGCGCATGATACCAGTCCTTCCGCCGCGCAATCGGCACGGATCAATAAAGGCGAAACCTAACGAAAAGGTGGGTAGCTTTGTGGACGTACACAAAATGGGGATCGGCTGTTTAGGAACGGAGCATCAGAAATTGTGGCAGAATACGCACAATGAGTACAATCGGTACAACCGGACCACCGGCAGCTGTCCGGTCTCTGACTTTCCAGATCGAGTGATCAGTCGGCCCAGATGCCGGGCAGGGCGGCCAGTTTCGTCTCCAGAAGCCAGTCGCGTTGGATTTCGCGGGCAATCATTGACAGCGCCTGTTCACGCTCCTCGATGCTGGGCCATGATTCGTCCCACCAGTCGCTTGCGTCTCGGAACGCGTTGTTCTCTGAAGGTCGATTCAAAAAACGGTTGTCGTCGGAGCGATCCGTCCTGGCGTCGCGGCGGGGCAAGCCCTGCCGGGCATCTACCCCCGTCTTTGCATACCCGGGCATTCCGACCGAACTAGCTTCCATCCACGGACTTTCTCGGTAAACACGGTCGATCTCGCTCGACGAGAGTCCCCCTTGGTACAGGTGTGACAACTCACCTTCGGCACCTGGGAAATCGGCAAGCTCCGCCGCGACGGCGTTCAAGAAGTTGATCACCAACAGGGCATCCACGGCGGAGACAATATTGTCGCCACTTGCGTCGAGGTACATCGGCAGCGCGCCCAACTGCGAGGCGGCACTGTCGAGTCGCCTGGCGCCTTGCCGATTCAAGTCGCTGATGACGAGTATCGCGTCCAGCGGAGTGACCAGGCGATCATTGTTCACATCGCATGCTTCCACGGGGTTCGTATGCGGAGTCGGCTTAGCCGGTGGCACAAAATAAATCTCGTCAGGGGTGACGTCCATCGGCGAATCTGTAGCGGAAGCGATGAAGACATCAGGGCCGGCACCCCCGAACAACTCGTCGCGCTGTTCGTCCTGCCGGAATTTGAACTGCTCCATCAAGGCCTTCGCACGGGTCTCATACGGTTCATCACTGCCCCAGGCGTCCCACAAGTCTCTGAGTTGGGCGTGGCCGTTGTCGAGCGTCCCACTGACCAACGCATCTTCGCCATCCGAGCCGAGCAATTGATCGGCTCCCGGCCCGCCTATCAGGAAATCGCGTCCACCGCCACCCGATATGCTATCGTCTCCTTCCTCGCCTAGTATCAGGTTTCGGCCACCGCCGCCCTGCAAAATGTCGTTGCCAGACCCTCCGCGCAGCATCGTCAGGATCCTGAGTCGCTCCGAAACCATCACACGGTCGTTCCCGTCTCTCGTGTCCACACCGATCGATGTGATGTCCGCAAGGTTGAAGTACCTGCGAGTATTGCCAAGTGGCTCGCACGTGACATTCACGAAGATCTGATCCTGACCGCTTGGCGTAATCGTGACGATGTCGTTACCGCGACTGCCAACGATCTGCAGGAGCCCATCATGAAGCCCGATGCCAGTCACATAGACCGTCACGATCTCGGAGATCTGTCCTCCGTCGTCATCGCTAACGGTGATGGCCGCTTGATAAATCCCTGTCGTCGCATACGTGTGCGTGCCTGTGATCGTGCCATCGGCACCTGCTGCAGAGCCTGGAGGCCCAAACGGCGTTTCGGTCACGATTCCGGTTTCGGTTTCCGACCCGTCACCCCAGTTTACGGTCGCGGTGTGCGTGTCCAGCGTTCCCAGGTCGTTGAACGAGGCCGGTGCGAGAGCGATTTCCGTTCCCTCTGCGCTCACCTGGTCCGGGCCGGGATCCAAGGTCGGTGCTACGTTCTGGACCGTCACGATCAGCGCGCCGGTCGCTGTTGCTCCGCCGTCGTCAGTAATCGTCACGGTGATGGTGTACTCGCCGTCGTCCGCGTAGATGTGACTTCCCAGTACCGATCCGGCAACGCCACCTGTATCGGGAGAAGGCCCAGAGGGTGAACTCGGCGTAACGGGGATTTCCTCAGACGTTCCATCGCCCCAGGTTACTGTTGCCAGGTGCGTATCAATCCCACCGGGGTCGGTGAACTCAACCGTAAGATCAGCGACTTGGCCTTCATTGATCGAGGGCGTGGGCGTGACTGATATTGAGGTGATAGAAAGTTCATCATCGACGGCCGAAACCTGAATCACAACGTCTGCCACGTTCGAGTCGCTATAGCCGTCATAGGCCCTGTAGGTGAAACTGTCAACGCCTCTGAAGCCGGGATCGGGAGTGTAAGTGACCGTCCCGTCCGACTCGATCGCTACTGTCCCGTGGGCCGGTTGAGTGAGTTCTCTTACCACGAGCGTGTCGGGATACCAGTCGTTGTCATTGACCAACACGTCGATGGTCACGGGCGTGTTTTCAAACGTGTTCGCCGAATCGTCAATCGCCTCTGGCGGCAAGGGCGCGAAGAGTTCGCGAAGCATGTCGTCATCTCTCCAGGACAACAGCAGTGAGTTCGGCGAGGTGACAGACAGGATTACCGTTGCCGTGTTCGAATTGAGTCCGCCGGCAAGGGCCTGGTAGGTGAAGCTGTCGAGGCCTTCAAAACCAGCGTCGGGTGCATAACTGAACGAGCCGTCGCTGTTGAAGCTCAGCGTACCGTGGCTCTGCGGACTGACCAGTGTCGCGGAGAGCGCGTCTCCCTCGGCGTCCGAATCGTTCCCCAGAACACCGTCAACAGGTACATTGATCGAGCTGTTTGCAAAAACGAAGTAGGCGTTGTCAATCGCCACCGGAGCGTCGTCCACGGCCCGCATGGTCACATCGACGCTGGCTGTGGCGCTGCCGCC
>JAMBLJ010000007.1 GCA_023336815.1 Actinomycetes bacterium | reverse complement strand
GCATTCGATCACGATCGCGTAGGACGGACATCAGATATCAGATGCCAGACGGCAGAGAAGAAATCTGCTGTCTGGTATCTGGTAGCAACCCTGCGATAGGTCTGCACGCATCGGGGTAACTACGCTCGTTTAATCGACCTGTCGACGAAACTCGCGCGCTCCTCGATTCTTGCCCTTGGAACGACATCGAGCGTGTACCCGGCGATCTGATACGCCTCCTGAACGCTTTCGTGGAACGAGAGCACCTGGTTGAAGGTCATGTTCCGTTCCTCGTCGGTTGTGTAGATCTCCTCCCACGGTTCCAGGATCAGCACGTGCTCGTTGTACCGGTGAGCCATTGAGGCCTCGACGGCGGGTTGCGGGTCAACTCCGAGGTGAAGCGCATACGCGATGCAGTCAGGGATACCGCGATCGAACATGACCGGTTCGCCCCATTCGAGAGCCGTCTCGTACTTGGCGATCGATCTTTGAAGGATCAGCTCTACGAATCGTTCAGTACTGGTCTCCTGAGCATCCTGTTCGCCTGCGGCACGGTGCTCTGCGAGGACCTCCCTGGCTGGCTCATCGATGCGCCGGATGGGGGTTGTGAGGTGGCCGAGGACCGCTGTCTTGCCAGTGCCGGGTGCGCCGGTGAGGATGTGCAGGTCTTGGTCCATTTCATGTCCGATCATCGAATGAACGACAGCATACGCCGATGCCCGTTGTGGGGCTGTACGCGCCCTGGTGGTGTGGTGGTAAGGTCGGTCGATACGGCCATCGCTCTGGCGCAGGGGGAACGAACGGATGGGGGACGGACCACAGACGTGGCATCACGGACTTGTAGCGGCCTGGTGGGGAGAGTTCAACGACGATTTCCGACCCCATGAGATCCCTTTCTACCAGGCCCACATCGAACGGAGTGGACAACCCGTGCTCGATGCTGGCTGTGGAGCGGGTAGATTGCTGCTTCCGTATCTGCGGGCGGAAATCGATGTGGATGGCTGTGATCAGTCAGCTGACATGATCGCGGTGTGTAGCGAGAAGGCCATGCGTGAGGGATTCGAACCGAATCTCTATGTGCAAGCAATGCACGCCATCGACCTTCCCCGCAAGTACAGAACGATCCTTGTAGTCGGAAGCTTCGGGCTCGGGAGCGACCGCCAGCGAGACAGGGAGGCGCTGGTTCGCCTGCGCGATCACCTAGAACCCGGCGGAACGCTCCTGATCGATATCGAGGTTCCGTATGCCGATCCAGGGCACTGGGATTACTGGCCCAAAGACAAGCGAGCTACGTTGCCAGAGACGGAGGAACCCCCTCATCGCAGGCGACGCGCCTCTGACGGCAGCGAATATGCCATGTCCGCACGCCTGGTTGCTGTCGAACCGCTCGAACAGCAGGTGACGATGGAGATACACATCAAGCGGTGGCGAGAGGACACTCTGGAAGCAGAGGAACAGTACCAACTCGATATCGGCATGTGCTTCGAGAACGAGATGTTGATGCTGTTGGAACAAGCGGGGTTCTCAGATGTAACCGTGTTCGGCGAGCACGAGGATCGCCCTCCAACAAGCGATGACGACTTCATCGTCTTTGCAGCAAGGGTGTAACCATCCAGATGTCAGATGTCAGGTGGCGGTTACGACCAGGCTCTACCCATGACCTCGGGATCGTCAAGATCACGGAATCGCTCCGTCAGGACTCTCAGTGATTTCATATCGACTTCGGATGGCTCCATGTTGACTTC
>JAMBLJ010000006.1 GCA_023336815.1 Actinomycetes bacterium | reverse complement strand
GGCCATGCCATTGCATAGTGTTTGCCGTACAGCTCAAGTGTCCTGGCCCGGACCCACCCGATGCTCTCGTGGGGTGGACCGAATCGGCGAATGTCGACGGCCCAGAGATCCATCGGTTGCTCGCCCCCGACGACCCACTCGGCAAGTGCCTTTCCCGCACCACCACCCGCGGCGATACCGAATGCATTGAAACCAGCACCCACAAAGAACCCAGCGACCTCCGGCGCTTCCCCGAGGATGAAGTTCCCATCCGGTGTGAACGATTCGGGCCCATTGACCAACTCCTTGATTCCCACGGACTCCATTGCTGGGACGCGCTGGAGGGCTTGCTCCATATGTTGTGCGAAATGGTCGTAGTCGGGTTCGAGCAACGTGTAGTTGAAGCCCTTCGGGATGCCTTCGGTGGCCCACAGTTTTGGATCGTGTTCGTAGCCACCCATGACCAATCCGCCGACCTCCTCCTTGAAATAGGTCAGACGATCAGGATCGCGTAATGTCGGGAGGTCGTGCGATATCCCTGCAATACGTTCTGTCACAACGTACTGGTGCTCGATAGACACGAGTGGAACGTTGACTCCGGCAAGGGCACCAAGGCTTCGTGCCCATTGTCCTGCGCAGTTCACGACGATGTCCGTTGTGACTTCTCCGGAGTCGGTGATCACACCTGCCACGCGGCCGCCGATGATCGAGAACCCTGTGACGTTGCAATCCTCGATGATGGTCACACCAGCGTCCCGCGCTCCTTTGGCGAGCGACTGCGTAATGTCGGTGGGGTTGGCTTGACCATCGGTTGGCAGGTAGGCGGCGCCAACGAGATCTGACACGTCCATAAGGGGCCACAACGATTGGGCTTCCTTGGGGCTCAGTATCTCCATATCGAGCCCGAACGAGTGGGCTGTCGTCGCCTGGCGTCTGAGCTCGATCATCCTGGACTCGTTGGATGCAAGGCGGAGTCCGCCGTTCTGTCTCCACCCTGTTGCCAAGCCCGTATCAGACTCGAGCGTTTCGTAGAGTTCGACGCTGTACTTGAGGAGTTGGGTGATGTTCGCGTTCGTACGAAGCTGACCGACGAGGCCCGCAGCATGGAATGTCGAGCCGCTTGTCAATTTCGAGCGCTCGATCAGAACAACTTCGTGCCAACCCAACCTGGCGAGGTGGTACGCGGTCGAACACCCAACGATTCCACCACCGATGATGACAGCCCGTGCCGATGAGGGAACATCACTCATGGTCGCTCACGTCGTTCGCTCCAACTCTTCGTACTCGCGATCGAAGCGGGCAAGGTTCTGACGCGTGTACGCGGCGAAATCGACATCAAGCGTCGAGTGGATCTCCGACACCATGGACCACAGCGTTTCACGCAACAGCGAGGCGCACTTCATTGCGTGGAATCGTGTGAGCAGATCCCTGTCAGGGTCCTGTCCGTAGTAGGCGGTCAGTAGGTGCATCTCGGCATCAGCTCCGAGTTCGCTGTTCGACGCAAGACCAGCGAGATCGAACAGCGGACTGTTGAATCCCGCATAGTCCCAGTCGACGAGCCACAACCGATCGCCGTCGTCGATGATGTTCGCTGCCAGGAGATCGTTGTGCCCGAACACTATGTTGGTTTTCCCGACCGAGCGCTCGAGGTTGGCAGCCTTCGCCAGGAACATGTCCATTTCCGATATAGCTTCCTGGTTGGCCTGGCACACGGTTGCGGTGTAGTCGCGGATGACATGGAACACCCAGAACATCGAGACGGGCCCACGGAGGTTCGTCGGAATATCACGGTGACAGGTCTGGATCAGAGGCACGATCCTGGCAAGGGTTTTCTGGTCGCGCACATCGTCCGAGGCGAGGGTGCGTCCCTCGATGAAGTCCGTGACGATCACGCCTTCCTGGCTGTGGATCACGGCAGGAGAGATTCCTACAGCCTGAGCCGCGCGTGATGCAGCAAGTTCGTTGAACCTCAGGATGTTGTGAAACGGGTCGTCTTCACCGATACGAACGAAGTAGCTGCGACCCCGGTCTCGGACGAGAAAGTTCGTATTCGTCAACCCACCAGGAATCGGCTCGGGATCGACTGCGCCTGACCAGCAGGAGAGCTTCGCTGCTCGCATCTTCGGATCGTTCGCCGTCGTCATGCAGCGACTCTAACGGACACTTCGACCAGCGCCGGAGTGGGATACGAGACATCGATGATGGGAGGGCATCGAATCCCGCCCTCCCGTGGCGTCTCTGTACGTGAGCGAGGAAATGAGAGGGACGATGAGAAGAATTGTCTTTGTGGCGACAGTGATCGCCGTGCTCGGGTCTTCAACTGCGGCGATAGCGTCAGAGACGAGACCAGAGTCAATCGACACACCACGACATGCGGTTGCAGATCAGCGATCGCAGGATCATGAGTCTGATCGTGTGTTGGACAAGGTGACGGACCGGGTGAAGGACCGCGAGTCTGATCGTGTTACGGACAGGGTGTCGGATCGGGTGAAGGACCGCGAGTCTGATCGTGTAACGGACAGGGTGTCGGACCGGGTGAAGGACCGGGAGTCTGATCGTGTAACGGACAGGGTTCGTGATCATGAGTCTGATCGCGTGAACGATGACCGGCCGGACGGTGACCTCAGGCATGTCAAGTACGACAGGCTTCTGGCACGGTGTCTCTATCACCACGGTATCGATGCGAGCGAGATCACCCATCGCGAACTCCATCGGTGGGGCCATCGATGCCTGAATCACCACCATGTCCATCGTTTGTGGCAGTTTCCACAGTAGGGAGCACACCCTGACTTCGATTCGGGGTCGTTTCTCGGGTCGGGCGCTACCGTCGATGTATCGACGTGAGGAGCGTTCGGCCCGGTGAGCGAGTATCCCGAGCTCGACAGGCTTGTCGACGGAATCCGTCGGCGGTCTGATGACGCGTTCACCGACGTTTACACATTGACCAGCGGAGGTCTCGCCTCGTTCGCATACTCTATGTTGCGAGACCGACGTTTGGCCGAGGACGCGGTCCAGCAAGCGTTTCTCGAGCTCGTTCGTTCGGCTCATACGATCAAGGGCGATGGTCGATCGCTTCGAGCGTGGCTGTTCAAGAGCGTCCGGTTCAACTGCCTCGATGAGATTCGCCGCAGGTCCAGACGCCCGGAATCCCTGATGGCAGAGGCACCCGACAGTTCGGTTGTGGCCGACGAGCTCGAGCTGACCGAGATCGATCCAGTCCTCGAACGTGCCCTCGCAGAACTCACAGAGCGCCAACGAACGTTGATCGCCTTGCGGCATGTTGTCGGTCTTTCGGGAGCGGAGGTTGCCACGGTGATGGAGATGACACGACCGGCCGCCTATGCAGCGACGGAACGAGCGGAAAGACGTCTCAGGAAACTGATCGAGGGCGTCGAATCCAACGGCTCTGCGACGTCCCCATCTATGAAGAAGGTAGAGGACAAACGATGAGCGGTCGAAACGCCGGAATCGCAGAGCGGATGCAGGGTGCTTTCGCGATCAACGTGAGCGATGCGGCTGCCTCCCGGCATCAGGCGAATATCTCGGAGGCCATTCGGTCCGTCGACGTTGTTGCCCCGAGCCGGATTCCTCGATGGCGGATGCGTGTCCCTGCTCTCGTTGCAGCGACCGTTGTTGTGCTTCCTATCGGAGCCGCGCTGGCGGCCGAAAGTGCCACGCCAGGTGATGTTCTCTATCCGGTGAAGCGAATCGTGGAGCCGGCCGTAGCGATCTTCAATGAGGACATCATCGCCGCACACCGCGTCGACGAACTGGCTCGCATCGTTGGCGACCCTGTCGAGTTCGATCGGATACCAGCGGCGGTCTCCGACGCACGAGATGCTGTCTCAACACTGCCGCCTGGACATGAGCTTCGCACGGAATTCCGTGCGATAGCTGATCGTGTCGGTCGCAGGAACGCACAGGATCGTCCGACGACCGATGTGCCACAGGATGAGGATCGATCGCCGGTCGATGGCCAGTCTCGACCCGCCGAACCATATGTTCCGCCCGCGCCCGACCCCACCGAGGACGGGAGGAGAGGTGATGGAGATGTACCACACACGTCCGTGCCGGACACGACGGTCCCCGGGACGACCGACACAACGGTCGTCAGGCACGACGTTCCGCCAGCCACATCCGATACGAGACCACCTCCTGTAGATGAAGCACCTCGCGACGAACCGTCACCGGTCCGCGACCATGATGGTTCGTTTGGCGATACAACCACCGACGGCACCACACGTCCACGAACCGATCGTTAGCAGGTTGGGCGGTAGCCCGGTGCGCAGGATCCCTGAATCTTGTTCCGTACAGCTCGTCAAGACCGATCTCTATTCAATCGTCGCGCTGGGGATGTTGGTGAGACGGCGTCCGGTTAGTGTCACGCCTACACCGACAGCATCTGAGATGAGGAGCCCAAACATGCGCATCGCGAACCGAATAAGCCGACTCGGAACGGAGACAGCGTTCGCGGTATCCGCAGAGGCTGCCGCATTCGCGGCACAGGGCAACACTGTGTTCCCTTTCCACCTTGGCGATCTCAACATGCCCACGCCATCGACGGTGGTCGACGGTTCATTCAAGGCGATCAAGGACGGCAAGACGGGGTACAACCCGAGTGCCGGGATACCCGAGATCAGGGAGGCACTTGCGGCCAACGTAACAGCAACACATGGTGTCACGTACGGTTGGGAAAACGTCGTCATGCAGCCGGGAGGAAAGCCGACCATCGGGAAGTTCCTCATGGCGCTCATGAACCCTGGCGATGAGGTGCTGTATCCGAACCCCGGTTTTCCGATCTACGAATCTCAGATCGAGTTCCAGGGCGGTGTTGCAGTTCCCTACTCGTACATCGAGGGTCCGGAGGGGTTCACACTTGATATCGAGGGTATCGAAGCGAGCATCACGGACAAGACGCGCCTGCTCATCTTCAACGATCTCCAGAACCCCATGGGTGTCGAGTCCCCCCAGGGGGAGCACGAGAGACTCGCAGCGCTCGTACGTAAACATGATCTCTATGTGCTCGCCGATGAGGCGTACTTCGACATGCGGTACTCGGGCGCCACGAGATCATTCGTCGAGCAACCAGACATGGCCGAACGAACCGTCATCCTCTACACATTTTCAAAGAAGTTCGCGATGACCGGTTGGCGTCTTGGCGCGTCAATAGGTCCCAAAGAAGTCGTCGACGTGATCGCCAAGATCAACGTCAACGATGAATCATGTCCCAATCACTTCATCCAATACGGTGCCCTTGCAGGTCTCGAGGGAGACCAGAGTGAGGTGCATGCAATGATCGACACCCTCAAGATCCGTCGTGATGCGGCGACCACCATCCTCAGCAGTATCGATGGTGTTACCTGCTTCCTCCCCGAGTCGACCTTCTATCTCTGGCCGAATGTCACCGAAGTCATGGGGCGCAAGGGACTCAACGATTATGAGGACTTTCGCAGGAGCGCGTTGCACGCCACTGGTGTCTCGTTCTGTTCTCGCATCCACTTCGGTCGACCGTCTCCAGACGAAAAGAGCCGGTACATTCGTTTTGCATATTCGGGTATCGACACAGCTCAGATCGAGGAAGGTCTCACGTTGTTCAAGGACTGGTGCGAAGCCTGACCACGGCGGCATCGATCGGCGATTGTGGCGCTAGCTACCGGGTACGCTGATTCAATGGAACTCGAAGCGAGAGACCTCGCACTACGAACCGACATTCGTCGTCTCGGCAATCAGCTTGGCGACTCTCTTGTCCGGCAGGAGGGGCCAGACCTGCTCGCGCTTGTTGAGGAGGTTCGGGCGATAACCCGCAGGCTCCGCGGTGGCGAACTCGACGTCAACGACGAGTCGCTCGACGCATTGCTCGACGGGCTCGATCTGGCCACGCTCAGCACGTTGGGTCGAGCGTTCACGGCGTACTTCTATCTGGCGAACGTTGCGGAGCAAACCCATCGACTCGATGAGTTCGCTGCGAGGACCCGTAGCCAACGTGGCTGGCTCGAGCACACGATCGACCAGGTTGAGGAAGCGAACATGGATCCAGCGATTGTCGAAGAAGTGCTCGGTCGTCTCGAACTGCGACCGGTGTTCACAGCGCACCCGACTGAGGCGTCCCGCCGGTCGATTCTGACGAAACTGAACGCGATCGCTGATCTCGTGGAAGAAAGGCTCGACACGCGAACGACAGAGGCGGATGCGGGAAGGATCGACCGCAGGGTTGCTGAACTGATCGACCTCATCTGGCAGACCGACGAGCTCCGTCACGACAAGCCTGATCCGCGCGACGAGGCGGGCTCGGTCATCTACTATTTGGATGAACTCTTCGCACGTCCAGTCCCTGACGTCGTTGATGAATTCGCGGCGCAGGTGAAGCGACTGGGAATCGATGTCTCGCCAATGAGCAGTCCGTTGCGTTTTGGTACGTGGGTGGGTGGTGACAGAGACGGGAACCCTTTCATCACTGCGGCTGTCACGGACGATGTCCTCGCCGCGCAGCATGATCATGCCATGCGTGATCTCATCGATTCGATCGAAGCACTCGCATCAGAGCTGTCGCCGTCTTCGCGAATCCGGGGGATCAACGACGAGCTGAAGAGCGACCTCTTTCTGCAGAGAGGTCTCTTTCCTCAGGTGTTCGAAAGATTCAGATCACTCAATGCTGAGGAGCCGTATCGGCTCAAGCTTGCGTATATCCATGAGCGTCTCATCAATACTCGACGCCGGATGGCGACGGGATCACGGCCATCTCCTGATGTCGAGTACGGATCGGTCGAGGAGCTGCTTGTAGACCTTGAGATGATCTACAACTCGCTTGTCGATCACGACGGCCGCCTGATCGCTGACGGCGCTGTGGCTCGCGTCATGCGGACAACAGCGACCTTCGGGTTCAGTCTCGCGACGATGGACATCCGCCAGCATGCTGAGAAACATCATGCCGCCCTTGGTGAGCTGTTCGATCGTATAGATGAAAGTTACCGCCAACTCACCCCATCGGGTCGGGCTGAGGCGTTGACCGCTGAGCTTTCAGGCCGGCGACCCCTAACCACAACAGCCGCCGACCTCACAGATGAAACCTCTGCGACGCTGGACGTCTTCCGTACAGTTCGGTCGGTCCAGGATCGCTACGGACCCGATGTCATCGAGAGCTATGTCATCTCCATGACGACCGACATCGACGATGTCCTTGCCGCCGCGGTTCTCGCCCGTGAGGTTGGCCTGATCGACGTGCCAGGTGGTGTTGCGGCGCTTGGCTTCGTGCCACTTCTCGAGACAACTGAGGAGCTGCGTTCCGCAGGGGACATCCT
>JAMBLJ010000005.1 GCA_023336815.1 Actinomycetes bacterium | reverse complement strand
GTCGACGTCCTTCTCACGAGTGTCACAGCAGATATCGGAATCCCCGACGTCTTCGATGCTCTCTCTGGCCGCACCGCGACCTTCATCGGGGAGTCGGGAGCAGGCAAGTCGTCTCTGGTGAACGCTCTCATGGACGATGAGGTTGCGTGGATCGCCGACGTACGCGAGACCGATGCGAAAGGCCGACACACCACCACACATCGCGAACTCCACCGATTACCTCACGGCGGACTTGTCATCGACAATCCCGGTATCCGGGCGCTGGGGCTTCACGCAGATGGTGAGGGTGTCGAAGCGCTCTTTTCTGATATCGAGGATCTTGCGTTGACCTGTCGGTTCCGAGACTGTGCCCATCGCAGCGAGCCCGGGTGTGCCGTTCGCTCAGCGATCGACAGCGGCGACCTCACCGAGGACCGCTGGCGCGGCTACCTGTCCTTCGTGGATGAGCAGTCCGCCGCCGTTGCGCGCACAGAACTTCGCGATCGCGCGACCGCAAGCCGGTCGGATGCTGCTTCAGCCCAGAGGGCGCGGGACTCTGCCGAGAAGTCCGACGAGTAGGACCCGCGGCCGCGGGTGCTGCATCCTTGATCTTGACGACCAGGTCACTGCCCAACGTCAGATGTGGAGCTGTCCGCCGGTGCGGCATCGCTGCACTCACGGCACAACCCGCCGAGGGCGAAATGGTCGACATCGACGTGAAACCCTGTCTGTTCGGCGATGGCATCGAGGAACGGACCGAGTTGGCTCTTGCCAACGGCGACAGTATTGCCGCATCGTTCGCACACGAGGTGCTGGTGGTGTGACTCGTTGGAAAGGTGGTAGACCGTCGGCCCATGGCCGATATGGCTGTGGCGGATGGAGCCAGCGTCCTCAAGTGCGTCGAGCGTGCGATACACCGTCGCTCGATCGATGTGGCTCTGCGATCCGGACTGGACGATGTCGTATATCGCGACTGCACTGAGGTGCTCACCATGGCGTGCGGCGATCACCTCACACACGCGGCGTCTCGGTTCAGTGATCCGAAGATCTTGCGATCTCAGGTCGGCGACGAGATCTTTAGCATCGATGTGCATCCTGCAACCACTAGTGGTTTACACCGACGGAATCGATCTCGATCTCTGCGTTGACACGCACCTCGCCAGGTTTGCCCCACTCGTACTTGTCTGATCCCATGTACTTGTGTGCAAGATCGTCGATGAGCCATGTGCCATCCTGTACGAAATTCGTGACACGGCCCTTCAGTACGTAGTTTTTATACGCATCCTCTGTGGTGAAGGAGAGCGCAACGCGGGAGTCGCGCTTGATGTTGTTCGTCTTGACGCGTCCCTCGGCCGTTGAGAAAAGGATCTTGTCTCCCTCCCTCGCCACCCATACGACCGACACCTGGGGTGAGCCGTCAGGCATGATCGTGGCAAGATGAACGAACACCTTCTCGTCGAGCGCAGCTTTGACATCGTCGGAGAGTTCCATGGAATCCTTTGGGTAGGTGAGAACAGAATAGGGGAGAAGGAAGCCATCAGCTGATAGCCGATAGCTGTCTACTCTCTTTCCTATGGATCTTGGTCTTAACAATGCCCGTGTTCTGGTTACGGGTGGAGCTGGTGGTATCGGTGCGGAGATCGTGCGGGCCTTCGCCAGCGAGGGCGCACAGGTGACCATCCACTACCACACCAGTGGCGACGCCGCTCGGGCGCTCGCTGACGAAGTTGGTGGTGTTGCGATCGGTGCAGATCTCACGATCGAGGATCAAGCGAACGTCCTTATCCCGACAGCTGTTGAAGTCATGGGCGGTCTCGACGTTTGTGTTGCGAACGCTGGTTGGTACCCCCAACAAGACCAGGCCCTCTGGGATCTTCCGCTCGATCGTTGGAGGAGCGTTATGGATCGCAACCTCACTGCCACCTTCCTCACAGCTCGTGGATTCCTCAAGCATGCCGCGACGACCGAGCGTGGATCGCTCGTTCTCGTTGGCTCCACCGCTGGACAATTCGGTGAGGCGGGGCACGCCGACTATGCGGCGGCCAAGGGCGCGATCATGAGTGGTCTGCTCGCATCGGTGAAGAACGAGGCTGCTCGCATCGGTGATGGTGTCCGCGTCAACGCTGTAGCGCCAGGCTGGACGATCACACCGAAGCGAGCTGCAGCGGGAATCGACGACGACACGATCGCGGCTGCAACCGCGACGATGGCGCGCAAGGAACTTGCTGTACCTGGTGACGTGGCGCGACAGATCCTTGTGCTTGCGTCGGACGTTGCGTCGGCGCATCAGACCGGTCAGATCGTCACCGTGGCGGGTGGGATGGAAGGCAGAATCATCTAGTGATCGACGTTCCACTGCTGCGTTCAGACACACCTGGTGTCAGGAAGGTCGCACACTTCAACAACGCCGGTGCAGCACTCATGCCGACGCCAGTGATCGACGCCGTGGAGGACTACCGCCAGGAGGAGATCCTCTACGGAGGGTACGAGACGCATCGGAAACGAGGGAACCAGATCGCGGCCGTGTATTCGTCGATCGCTGACCTCATCGGATCAGAACGATCCGAGGTGGCGCTGGCAGACAACGCTACACGAGCATGGGACATGCTCTTCTACTCCCTTGGGCTGACCGAGGGCAGCCGGATCATCACGACGACGTCCGAATACGTTTCGAACTGGGCCGCCTACCTCCAGGTCAGGGATCGGCTTGGTGTTGTCGTCGATGTCGCCCCTGACACATCGAGCGGCGAGATAGACGTTGAGGCTCTCGAGGCCATGGTCACGGAGGCAGACACCGCGCTCATCACGATGAATCACATGCCAACCAACGGCGGCCTGGTGAACCCGGCTGCGGATGTCGGCGATGTTGCATCCCGTCACGGTGTGCGATACCTGCTCGATGCGTGTCAGACGATCGGTCAGATGCCTATCGACGTCAACGAGATCAAGTGCGACATGCTCACCGCCACATCGCGGAAATACCTGAGGGGTCCGCGCGGCGTCGGATTCTTGTACATCACGGACGAACTCGCAGAATCCCTCGACCCCGTGTTCGTAGAGACGGAGAGCGCACCGGTTGTCCTCCCGGATCGATTCGACCTCGCTGCAGGCGCCCATCGCTTCGAGACCTGGGAGAAGGCGTACGACAACGTGGTCGGTCTCGGGGCTGCCATCGATTACGCCACAGACATAGGGATAGAAGCCATCTGGGACCGAATCCGCGTCATGAGCACGTCGATGCGGAACGTGCTCGAGGAGATCGAAGGTGTCACCGTTCACGATCTTGGATCGGTGAAGGGGGGCATAGTCTCGTTCACGATCGAAGGCCGCCAGACGCTCGAGATCCGCGAACTGCTCTCCGAACAGAGGATCAACGTGTCAACATCGACAGCCTTTTCGGCACCCGTCGACATGCATGCAAGAGATCTCGAGGGCGTCGTGCGAGCCTCCGTTCATGCGTACAACTCGGATGAGGAAGTCGACCGATTTATCGACGCCATCCGGGTCATGGCTTAACGACAGAGCACAGATGACAGATGCCAGATATCAGACAGGAGATCCCGGTCTGCTGTCTGCTATCTGTCGTTGACGCTGAATGCGTGGGTGCTTCACTGACCGGTGAAGGCAGTCAGAGTGTTGAGGCTCACGAGGGTCGCTGCCGACGGAGTGCCGACGTTACCCCCGCGGGAAGGGGATACCCGAGAGGAAAGCTTGGATGACCGCCTTCGTAGCGTCGATCGGCACCACGTAGGCTCGCCCATCGTTGCCCTTTGAGTTCTTGACGGGCAACGTCATGTTGTCGATGTTCTTGGACTGCATCGTCAGTGCATCCTTCCCGAGGTCAGCCATCAATCCGAGCGTGAGACCTTCATCGGCTGTGATCTGATCGGCGAAGGTAGGGAGAAAGCTTGGGAGGTTGAATGCGCTCGACGGGGAGGTGACCTGGCTGAACAATGCGATCAGTACAGCTTGCTGTCTTCCGGTGCGGGCGATATCTCCGCCACCGGTACCCGTCCACGAACCGTTCTGGAGCTCCTGGTAGTGGCGTGAGCGTGCGAATGCAACCGCCTGCTCACCATTGAGGGTGTGTGTACCTGCATCGATTGCGAAACCCGATTTTGCATCTCTGCCCGGATACGGGAAGTCGATGGTCACGCCACCAAGCGAGTCGACGATGGCGCCCACTCCGGCGAAGTCGATCTCGATATAGTGGTTGATCGGGATCCCCGTCTCCTGCTGAACGGTTTGCACGAGCAGGTCGGGACCGCCGAGAACGTAGGAAGCGTTGATGCGGTTCGTACCGTATCCCGGGATGTCCGACTTCAGATCTCGGGGAATCGACAGCATCTGGATGCCCTGACCTGGGACAAGGTGAGCCACCATGATGACATCGGTCCTCCGCCCAGCGAACTCGCCGAAGTAGTCATCCCAGTCATCGGGGAGCGTGGAGCGATCGTCGACGCCAACGATGAGAAAGTTGACAGGGGCTCCCGAAACAGGTGTCGTCGCTTGCAGCGAGGTGAGCTCGGATGCCTCGATCCGTTCGATCTTTCCTTCGGTGTACCGGAGAAATCCATACCCGGCGAAAACACCAACCGCCAGCAGCCCGAGGAGGAACAGGATGAATTTCTGGGCACCGCTCCAGCGTCGCTTCTTGGGCTGCTGGGGCACCTGTGGTTCAGGTTGCACGCGGGGTATCTCCGGGAAGGTTTCAGTGGGTGAAGACATGATACGCAAATGTTAGGTTCGCATGCTGGATAGTCAGTGGGTGAGGTCCAGGTATCAGATGGCCGGTACGCTGTGCGCATGTCGAAGAAGATCCACTCCCAGGAAGTAACTATCGGACCCGCAAGGGCTGGAGCCCGAGCGATGTTGCGAGCGGTTGGCCTCGGTGAGGACGACTTCTCGCGGTCCCAGATCGGCGTCGTCTCTGCTGGAAACGAAGTGACGCCATGCAACGTGACAGGACCGAAGTTGGCTGGCTTCGCAAAGATCGGTGTCAGAGAAGCGGGTGCCGTCGGTCTCGAATTCGCCACCATTGCTGTGTCAGATGGCATCTCGATGGGCCACGAGGGCATGCGTGCATCGCTCGTCTCGCGCGAGGTGATCGCCGACTCGGTGGAGTTGGTCATGCACGCCGAACGATTCGATGGGATGGTTTCGATCGCGGGATGCGACAAGTCTCTCCCTGGCATGCTCATGGCAGCCGCTCGCCACAATCTTCCGTCGGTCTTCCTGTACGGCGGATCGAGCCTCCCAGGGAATATCGATGGCAAGGACATCTCGATCGTTGATGTATTCGAGGGGATCGGTGCCCATTCGGAGGGTTCGATCAGCGACGACGAGTTGCTCCGCATCGAACAGAAGGCCTGCCCAGGCGCTGGATCGTGTGCGGGCATGTTCACGGCCAACACCATGGCTGCCGTCGGCGAAGCGATCGGACTCTCGTTGCCCGGATCGGCGTCAGTGCCGGCTGTCGACAGCAGACTCGAGGACTACGCCCGGCGGTCCGGCGAGGCAGTAATCGCCCTCCTCGAAGCGGATATCCGGCCACGCGACATCATGACACGCGAAGCCTTCGAGAACGCGATCACCACGGTCATGGCTCTGGGCGGTTCGACGAACGCCGTACTCCACCTCATGTCCGTTGCCCATGAGGCAGGTGTCGATCTCACGCTCGAGGACTTCGACGAGATCTCACGACGGACCCCACACATCGGTGACATGAAGCCGTTCGGTCGATATCACATGGTCGATCTCGACCGCATCGGTGGTGTACCCGTCGTGCTCAAGGTGCTCCTCGATGCTGGCCTGCTCCATGGCGATGTGATGACCGTGACAGGCAAGACGATGGCTGAGAACCTTGCCGATGTGGTCGTGCCGACGGAACAAGATGTCCTGCGACCCATCAATGCACCTCTGGC
>JAMBLJ010000004.1 GCA_023336815.1 Actinomycetes bacterium | reverse complement strand
CCCCGACTCCTTTGCAGAGTCGTGGCCTGTGTTCATGTTCCACGATCCGATCGCCTTCCTGTACTACGAGTACCTGGATGATTGGGCTGAACACGTACTGCTCGGGTTGATCGACGGCAAGGTTGTTGTCCGCGGGCTGACGGTCGCATTTTCGATGGAGCGCGACGGTCGAGGGGGTCTGCCAGAAGGCGGCTGGGATACCGTCGTTCGATGGGGACACTTCGATCGTCTTGCCGGTGTTCCATCAACACATGTGTCGGCGCTCGAGGTCGTGATCGATCCGGCGTTCAAGGGTGAGGGGTTTTCGACGCCGATGGTTGAAGCGATGACACGCAACGTTGACCGTTTGGGCTTCAAGGAACTTGTTGCACCTGTCCGTCCCAGTCGAAAGCACCTCTTCCCTCGTGTCCCCATGGAGGAGTACGTTGCGAGAACCCGTGACGATGGGCTGCCAGAGGATCCCTGGATGCGTGTCCATGCTCGTCTCGGTGCCGAGACGGTTTCAGTGTGTCCAACCTCAATGACGATCACGGGAACGATCGCTCAGTGGACGGACTGGACTGGCGTATCGTTCGACCGCAGTGGGGATATCGAGGTCCCTGGCGCCCTCGTCCCGATCCATGTGGATGTCTCTCAGAACCATGCGGTGTACGTCGAGCCGAACGTGTGGATGCGACATTCCTGGTAGGAATCGTGTCACCGATTCCCCGTATGCTGGCTCCGTGAGTGATTCCAATCCCAACGGCGACCAAGGAGCAGACGACTCCTATTGGGAGATGCTTGCGGGTGAGGCGGGTGGTGACGTTGCCGTACCTCCGATGCAGGGCACCTGGGTCGACCCCGAGCAGCCGCGCACGACTGCAGCGACGCCGCCGCACAAACCTATGCGTACCCCCAGACAGGTCACGAGTGACGAGATCTTTGAGGAACTCGCAGACACCTTTGGGTTCACGGCGTTTCGACCGGGACAGCAGGATGTCGTTGAGGCAGCTATCGGAGCGGTCGATTGTCTTGCTGTCATGCCGACCGGTTCTGGCAAATCGCTCACCTATCAGCTCGCGGCTCGTCTCGTCGGTGGCACAACGCTTGTGGTGTCCCCGTTGATAGCGCTCATGAAGGATCAGGTGGATGCCGCTGTTGACATGGGCATCAACGCCACCTTCATCAACTCGAGTATCGAATTCGAAGAACGAGCGAATCGTATCCAGCGGCTGAGAAACGGTGCGTACGAACTCGTGTACGTTGCACCTGAGGGTCTCGGTTCTCTTGGTCAGGTGCTCGACGACGCTGACGTTCGCCTGATCGCAGTGGACGAGGCGCACTGTATCTCGCAGTGGGGTCACGATTTTCGACCCGCGTATCGACAGCTTCTTCACCTCAAGTCACGTTTCGGTGTTCCGGTTCTCGCTCTGACGGCGACAGCGACGGACAGGGTGCGTGGCGACATCGTGACGCAACTCGATCTTGCAGATCCCGTGATCGTGCAGACGTCGTTCTTTCGGGAGAACCTCAAGCTGCATGTGTACAAGAAGGGCACACATGACGGTGTTCAGATCAAAGTGAGGGACTCGATCGGCAAGATCTGCGTCTCTCGGCCCGGCGAGAGTGGCATCGTCTACACGTTGTCCCGAAAGTCAGCTGAGTCGACAGCCGAGTATCTCCGTTCGCTCGGCATCAAGGCCCTGGCGTATCACGCTGGTCTCGACCCCGAAACGAGAACGAGTGTTCAGGATGATTTCATCCGCGATGACATCGATGTTGTGTGCGCAACGATCGCCTTTGGTATGGGCATCGACAAGTCGAACGTCCGGTTCGTCATCCACAGGGACATGCCGAAGTCCGTTGAGGGCTACTACCAGGAGATCGGTAGGGCAGGGCGTGATGGCCTCGACAGCGACTGCTTTTTGTTCTACTCCTGGGCGGATGTGATCCAGTTGGAGCGGATGGTGTCAGGGAGCGATGACAACTCGTCGCAGGTTCGCCACATCCGACGAATGTACGATTTCGCGGAGTCACAGAACTGTCGACACGCCAACCTGGCTGGCTACTTCGGGGAACGTATGGAGCGCTGCGATATCTCATGTGACATGTGCACCGTGCTCGGACCTGACCTAGCGAGCATCGCAGCGCCCAGGCCACAGAGGACGTTCGTCAGTGAGGAACTCCCTGCCGAATCTCAGGATCTGTTCGAAGAGTTGCGATCCCTTCGACGGCAACTCGCTGGTGATCGTGGGCTCCCCGCCTACATGGTGTTCAACGATGCGACGCTCAAAGAGATGGCTACGAAGAAGCCGTCCACCTATGACCAGCTCCTGGCCGTCAGCGGAGTGGGTGCCAAGAAGATCGAAACGTACGGTGACGACTTCCTTGCGGCAATCAGGGAGTGGAACGGCTGAGCGCCGTCTACCTGCTGGCCTCTGAGACAGGGAACTCCAAACGATCGAGCTCCGAATCGATCACCGATCGTGGATCGGCGTGACCCTCCTCGAACAGTGCGTCGTACGAAGTGTCGAGGCGATCCCTCAGTGAGGCCTCGAGATCGAACGGTTCGTCTTGATGCGAGATCGACCGTGTTAGTCCACGGTTCTCAATGAGGGGGCGTGCGGCACCCCAAAGAGTCGCCGACCGTTCGTATGCACCTTCTTCGTGTGCGATCTCTGCGAGAAGTTCGAGAAGCAAGGACATGTTCCTGTCGTCACGCGTTCGTGATGACGCAGCCAGCGCGATTCGTGCATTGGTCCGAGCATCGTCGAGGTCGCCTTGCATGAGGCTGATCTGTGCAAGGGCGGTATGCCCCCACCCGACGCAACGTTCATCACCGAGGTCACCAAAGCGTGCAATGGTCTCCGTTGCGTATGAGAAAGCGGAGGTCGGATCACCGTCGGCGATGGCGATCGTTGTGAGGGCACTCACCGACCACGCGGCCATCCACTTCTCGTCGACGTCATCGAGTCGGGTGATCGCCTCCTTCGCTATCTGTGTAGCACCATCAAGATCACCCGAAGACCTCGTGAACAGGATCCTGGCCGAAAGCGCGTTCGCCTCAGCGAGCGGGTCTTGTAGCGTTGCAGCCGTCGCCTGAGCCTCACCGCTCAGAGACCTCGCCAACTCGATGTCTCCGAACTCCCATGCAAGGAAGGCTCTCCATGCTTGCACCGAGACGAGCGAGGGTGTCGGCGATCGTGCTGCGTCCGTCAAGCGCATCATCCATTCCGATGCTTCCTTGAGCAGACCCTTCCAGTCCCAGTAGCGACCGAGGTTGGCACCGAATTGAAGACCGGTTTCGATGTGATGTGATTCGAGCGCCCACGCAAGTGCCGTGCGGATGTTCGTGTATTCAGCATCGAATCGTTCGAGCCACATGATCTGTTCAGGTCCACATATCCCCACACCGGCAGCGGTAGTGAAGGCGGCGAAGGTCTTCATGTGAGCGACTCGCGCTGCCATCGCATCATCTTCGGACATCGACTGGATCCCATAGTGTCGAACGGTTTCGATCATCGTGTAGCGGGCGGTGCCAGCGACGTCCGGTGTTCGTGTGATGAGGGATCGCTCCACGAGGACACCGAGTTCGTGTCGCAGCTCGGTGATCGGTATCCCCGTCATCGACGCGGCGGTCGCTGCATCGAAGTCCCCTGTGCATACGCTCATCGTCTGAGCGATCGATCGTTGTTTCGGGGTGAGCAGGCTCATGCTCCACTCCATTGTCCCCATGAGCGTGCGCTGGCGTGGGGGCGCATCGCGCGGTCCGCCGCTCAAGAGCTCGAACCTATTCTGGAGACCATCTGCTATCTCTGCGAGCGACATAGCCCGCGTCCTGGCGGCCGCAAGCTCGATCGCAAGAGGCATTCCATCGAGGGCGGCGACGATGTTCGCTACCGCGGCGTATGCGCTCGCATCCCAATCCTCAACGGACGTTCCGGAGGCTCGGGCACGATCAACGAACAGGGCCACGGCATCGACGTCCTCGAACCTGTCGTAGATCGATGCCGAGCTTCCAGGGAGTGTGAGCGGGTCAACTCCGAATACGATCTCGCCCTTCAGGCCCAGAGGTGCCTGGCTCGTAGCCATCACGCGAAGTGATGTGGCCCTCGCCATCAGCTTGCCCACGAGGTCGGCGACAGCATCGAGGATATGTTCGGCATTGTCGAGAACAAGGAGAGATGGCTGATCGCCCAGACTGCTCGTGAGGTTGTCGATGACATCTCGCGATGCACGTTCTCGTATCCCGATCGTCTCACCGGTGAAGGCTGCAAGCAATGTCGGTTCGTCGATCTCGTCCAGCGGAACGAACCACACACCACCCGGAAAACGACCGAGGGATCGTGTCGCGACTTCGATCGCGAGTCTCGTCTTGCCTGATCCACCCGGACCGGTCAGTGTGATGAGTCGTCCGTCCTCGAGTCGCTCCACCAGATCCTCGACAGCTGTGGCGCGTCCGATCAGGCTGTTCGGCGGTACCGGGATGTTGTGATCGGGCGTTGGCGTTTGCTGCTGGGGTGGATCAAGTGCAGGGTCCTGTTCGATGATCTGCTGTTCGAGCGTTCGCAACGGCTGGGATGGCTCCACACCAACATCGGCGAGCACTTCCGTAGCTCGGCGGTATGCGCGGAGTGCCTCGGTCTGCTGCCCATCACGGTACAGAGCCAGCATCAGGCGCGTCCAGAGACCTTCACGGAGCGGATTGTCGATGGTGAGTTGAGCGAGCCGTGCGATCAGCGCGCTGTGTTGTCCCGATGCAAGAGAGATATCGACTCGCAACTCCTCGGCAGCGAGTCGGAGGTCATCGAGCCTGACCGACTCGCTCGTGGCGAAGTCTTCGTAGCGAAAGTCGACCAGCGCGGGGCCACGCCACAAAGCCAGTGCGTCATCGACGAGCTTGAGGGCGATCGCGTCCCCCGGCGTAGATGCGCTCGCCCTGGACTCGTCCACGAGAGTCTGGAACCGGTTCGCATCGAGAGTTGTTGTGGCGGAGTCGAGCATGTAGCCGGGTGCGCGGGTAATGAGGTGTTGTGGTTGAGCTGCGTCGCGCTCGAGCAGCTTTCGAAGCTGTGCAATCTGGTATTGCAGTGTGTTGAGCGGATTCGCAGGGAGGTCGTCTCCCCACACGGCGTCGATCAGTTCGTCTGACGACACGACCTCGCCGTATCTCGTTGCCAATACGGCAAGGACTGCACGCTGTTTCGGGCCGCCGAGGGTGATGGTCTCATCATCGCTGGCAACCTCGATTGGACCGAGGATCTTCACGTGCATCTGTCGACTGTACCCCGTCTTGTCATGGCCACATGACGGCCACATTCGAACCACAGCAGTTGCACAGCGGGCTGCGGGATGGTTGCGGGGAAAGGAGCAGACATGGGACCGCTACACATCGAAACGGTGATCACTGCACCCCGCTACGTCGTGTGGGATGCACTCGCAGACATACGCACTGTCGTCGAGTGGAACCCAGGCATCGACGATGTGGAGTGTTTGTCTGACCAGGTCTCAGGTATCGGTGCGCGACGGAGGTGCTTCACCCACCCAACGGGATGGATGACGGAATCTGTTGTCGAATGGAGCGTCGGATCGGTCGTTGCGTTTTCGGTTGAGGACGCCCCGCCACTCAAGAACGGTCTCGCCCGAATCGTCCTGAACGACATCACTTCCGGCACCAGTGTCGATGCGGTGTTCGACTACGAGGTCAAACTCGGACCGCTCGGCCCGGTGATCGAT
This sequence comes from Actinomycetes bacterium, assembly GCA_023336815.1. Lineage (GTDB taxonomy): Bacteria > Actinomycetota > Acidimicrobiia > Spongiisociales > UBA5794 > JAMBLL01. The sequence goes on along the minus strand of JAMBLJ010000004.1, from coordinate 4,952 downwards.
CGACTCATCGTCCACAGACAGCTCACCGCTGCGTTCGAACGAGGTCTCAACGGTCTGCGCGACTACACAGAAACACAATGGACAAACGCTGATACCCCACAATCGTGGCACAGCGGACAGAACGGAAAGAGGAACACACTATGAACACACGAACAGCGCTCGTAACAGGAGCAACCTCCGGACTCGGATTCGAAGCTGCAGGTCAACTGGCCGAAGCAGGATGGTCACGGGTCACGATCACGGGCCGTGACGCCGCACGCGCAAAAGCTGCTGCTGTGCAACTGAGAGAACGAACCGGCAAGGATGTGTTCGAGACGCTCGTCGTCGATCTCAACAAGTCCGAAAGTGTGCAGCAGGCTGCCTCCGAGCTCGCACGGAGACACGACACCATCGATTTCCTGCTCCTCAACGCAGGCATGGTCGCAGGGTCACAGCTCGTCAAGACCCAGGAGGACATCGAGATCACGTTCGCCTCCTCTCTCATCGGTCACCACCAATTGACGATGCAGCTTCTCGAGAATGAGCTTCTCGCTGATGATGCTCGCATCGTGATCGCTGGCTCAGAGGCGGCCCGTGGAGACGTCCCGACGTTCAACCCGACGGACCTCGGCGACTTCGCGAATGAACACTTCGATGGCGACATGTCTGCGGGTGCGGAGGCGTTGATCCGGGGCGATACGATCAAGTTCAAGTCGGCAACTGCCTACTCAAACGCGAAGGTATTCGTTGCGTGGTGGAGCGCCCAGCTCGCCACGAAGCTCCCCGAAGGGATGACGGTGAACACCGTTTCTCCAGGCAGCGCGCCAGGTACCGATGCAGGGCGGAATGCGAGCGGGGTGTTGAAGTACGTGATGCTTCCTCTGTTCAAGCTTGCACCAAAGCGCCTCGGAATGTCCGCGTCCGTTCCGGTCGCCGCGAATCGATACCTTGAGGTTGCCAACCTTGAGGATGGCACAACAGGACAGTTCTTTGCATCGGCCCCGAAGAAGATGACCGGACCGATCGAGGCGATGCAACAGAGCCATATCCATGACGCCACAGCCCAAACGGCAGCGTGGTCGGCAGTTGTGAAGGTGTCTGGGGGCATCGACTACCCGGTCTCTGTGTGATCCGGCTAACCCGGGGTGTGATGTCTCCGGGTTGACCATGGCCACCATCGGCTTCTCCCCTGCGGAGGGCCGGTGGTGGCCAGCGTCGTAGTGTGAAGGCAGGAACCTCCATGAGGTGGAAGTGTTCCGCTGCTTGTGGGGTAGCCTCCCCGCCTCATGGCCCCGCTGCGCATCCTCTCCATCAACCTGCTCGTCGACCGCGCCGACCCCGATGATCTGAGAAGGGTGATCACCGACGCCGAGCCCGATGTCGTGACCCTCCAGGAACTCGGTGAACGATCAGCTGAGGTCGTTCGTGATCTCCTCCCTCATGGACACCTTGAACCGCTTGGCGACTTCTTCGGTATGGGAATCGCTACGCGGCATCCCGCTGTCGTGGAACGACTCGACCTCGAGACTCGATCAGGATGGGTGGCCCGCCTCGAGCCAGGGGACTGGCCACAACTCCGCCAGCCGCTCGATGTACTCAACGTTCATCTCGTCAACCCGATTGACCGGCCCTGGCGTACGTCACGAGCCGCACGGCGCAGCCAGATCGAACAGATAGCAACGTTCCTCGATGGTCGTCAGAGTGCACACATGATCATCGGAGACATGAACGCAAGCCCCGCCTGGCCGGAGTACAAACTCCTCACACAACTTGGGACCGATGCCGCTGCTGCGACCGGTACCGCTAAGCGAACCTGGGCGTTGAAGACGTGGGGACCGAGGCTGCTGCGCATCGACCATGCCTTCGTCTCCGGTGTGGAACCGATCACGACCACAGTGACCCCTGTCAAGGGTTCAGACCATTCAGCCTTGATCGTCGATCTCGACGTGTAGCTAGGCGCTGGCCTTGGCGTCGTCAGCGATTCCGGGTCGGAACGGATGCGGTCCGGAGCCACCGAATCCGTGTGGGCCCTTTCCGCCTGGCCCGAAGGGACGGAACTCGCCGTTCTCGAAGGACTCGATACGTTGGGTCAGCCGCTCGAGCTTCGCATCGGCTTGTTCGCGTGTGAGATCGCCTTCCTGGACTGCCTTGTCGAGCATGTTCTCGATGTCGGAGATGATGTCATCCGTATTGATGAGGTCTTCGAGTGTGCCGTTCTCCATTGCGTCTCGCAGCTCGTCTGGTGAGAGTCCATCAAGGAGGTCACCGTCGAACAGGAAACCGAATCCATGGCCGGGGAACTGACCGGGTCCTGATGCGTCCGGGTTGACATCGTGAGGCGACACGAAACCTTCAGGAAGCTCGAAGTCCTCGAACGTGAAGTTCTCGAGGTCATCAGGGAACGTGAAGCCATCGAACTGGTCCATCAGCTCTTCGAGGTCGAATCCGTCAGGAAGTCCGAACTCCTCGAACGTGAAGCCGTCAGAGCCGAAAAAGTCAGAGCTATCGAAGTCGTCCCAGAACTCGTCGAGGTATCCATCGAAGTCGAGATCTTGCGGATCGGTGCCTTCATCGATGAGCGGTGAAAGGAAACCCATCAGACCGGGAACCTTCCTCCGGATCTCATCGGCAAGGTCGTCACTCAGGATGCCGGCATCGACGAGACGCGCGAGGACGTCATCTACGAATGGCGGTACCTCTTCCTCGACGGTTGCTTCGCCCGACTGGGCAACAGCGGGTGTGTTGGATGCATTGATTCCCAGCACGACGAACGCTCCGAAGAACATGACGACGGTGATCGTTGAGGCAATGATCAGTTTCTTCATGTCAATACAACTCCGATTGGATGTGTGAGCGTTCCCGCGTCCCTCAATCTATCCCAGGTTCTCGTTTGCTACACCTGAAAGGATCATGAGAATCGTCACAGCTGGGAATGACTGGAATAGTGGTGTGTGTGGTCTCGGTCACCGGATGCCGACGATGGAAGCGATCTCATCCAGCGAGCTGATCTGGTGGGTCACATCACGATCGGGGGGCAGCGACCCTTCCGGTGCGTACCAGCAGGTGTCGATACCGAAGTTGATCCCCCCCTGCATATCCGATGTGAGGCTGTCGCCGATCATGAGGGCCGTTGCCTTGTCCGGTCCCCCGAGGTCGTCGAACACGAGCTCGAATATTCGTGTCCCAGGTTTAGCGGTGCCGACCTCACCCGATATGACCACGGAACCGAAGTAACGGTCCAGATCGAGCCTCTCGATGCGTGCTCGCTGCACCTCACCGATACCGTTGGATATGAGCGCGAGCGTGGCGTGGGGAGCGAGTTCCTCGAGGATGTCGCGTGCGCCATCGTACAGATCGCCGTTGGCTCCAAGCCCTACAACGTAGTGATCCGCCATGTCGTGGGGATCGGCGTCGAGTCCCATCGTGTCGATGAACTGCTCGAATCGCAACGTGCGCACTTCGTTGGGTGTGCGGATACCTCGTTCGACGTCCTTCCACAGAGCAACGTTGATGGACGCGAACGTTTCGAGGTGGCCGTTTGGGCTATGGATACCAGCCGTGGCAAGCGTCGATGCGAAGGCGAGTTCCTCTGAGGCATCGAAATCGAACAGGGTATGGTCGAGGTCAAAGAGCAGTGTCGTGTATTGCATGGTCGATGGGAGGGTAGACCCGACGTCAGGTTCGAGGTTGGGTCGTGTCGGGTGACTTTCCTCGCGGAAAGGGAATCAGTGCGGGGACAGTGTCCTTGTATGCCTGATAGCCGGGGTACGTTTCGACAAGCCGGCGTTCCTCCCACTTCATCTTCGCGACGAAGAACACGATCAGTGCTACCCAGAGTCCGGCAGCGATCCAGTTGCGTCTGCCGAGGGCCGAGCCTGCCATCAGCACGATGACCCCTGTGTACATCGGGTGACGGATCCACCGGTACGGACCCCTGGTTTGCAGGGTTGCCTTTGATGAGGGCATCGGTGACGGTGTCACTCCACGCCCGAACACAAGGACGGCCCACACCACAACACCGATACCAGCCCATGTGAGACCGGTTGCGATCTTCTCGCCGACATCGGAGAGCGGCCAGGCGTCTGATGTGGGCGTCAAGACGATCCCGACAATCAACACGCCCTGGATCGCGACGAGACCCCAGCCGACCAGCTGGTGTTTGATGTGAGAGCCGTCAGGTGGCGGCTGTTCTTCTTGGGATGTCATGCAGATCCTTCCAGGCCGGGTTGGAAGATCGCTCTGGATCTCGCCAACCCGATGACAGCATACGCCGCCGCCTCAGTTCCGCGGTGTGCCACCATGGTCGGCAGAAAGCAACTTTGGAGTAGCCATGGTGTCGATCGCAACCAACCGAACCGTCGACCGAAACGAGCTCGACGAGTTCATTCGAACGCGACACCAGGGCGTGTTGTTGACAACCCGTCGTGACGGCCGACCACAGTCTTCGCTCGTGACCATGGGTCTCGATACCGGTGGCTGCATCGTCGTGTCGAGTTATCCCGAACGCGCCAAGGTTGCGAATATCCGACGGAACCCTCTCGCGTCGATCGTGGTCATGTCCGATGATTTCGGGGGTGAGTGGGTCCACATCGATGCTCAGGCCGAGATCGTCGACCTGCCCGAAGCAGTGGAGGGATTGGTCGAGTACTTCAGGGTGATCTCAGGTGACCACCCGAACTGGGCTGAGTATCGCCAGGCAATGGATGATCAGGGTAAGTGTCTGATCCGACTCCACATCGAGCGATGGGGCCCTATCGCAACGGGTGGCTTCCCGCCGAAGGTGGCCGCCCGTATGTAGCGAGGTCCCTGCCTGGCATGGGAGCGGCTGCAGAGCGTCGTAAGCTCGGGTTGTGTGGATCGTTGGAATGTTTCTCATTGTTGGTGGTGGTTTGATCGCCTGGTTTGGTTGGCAGGGCCGTCGTGGGCAGTTGAAACTGAACGCGTTCGCAGGCATCCGGACGCGAACGACGATG
>JAMBLJ010000003.1 GCA_023336815.1 Actinomycetes bacterium | reverse complement strand
GCAACATCGAACCCGTCCTCGACGAGGTACGACGAGATGATCCTGCGGATCTTTGGCTCGTCATCGACCACGAGGATCTTCAAGGTGTTCATGTTTTCACACATTCCATAGCAAAGGCCAATAGACAAAGCTTAGGAAGGGCGTGCCGGGAGAGGGATGGCACGCCCTTCCTTTCGCGGTGCGGGTCGTTATCCGTTGTTCGCACCACCTGGCCCATGTGGCCCTGTGCCCAACGGTTCTTCGTTGACACAGTCCCCGGTGCCGTCACCGGCCATGGAAGCGTCGGGGTTGCCCCGATGCTGGGTCGCATCCCCAGGAGCCATGTCGGCGGGAGGTCCGCCCTGGCCCATCGGCGCATCCGGATTCACCGCGTGATCTGGATCCTGAAGCCTCAGCTGGTCATGCTGTTGCAGACGCTGTTGCACGGGATCGACACCTTCGGGCGGTCCTGTTTCGATGTGCTCACGCAGTCGCTGCTGAATCATGGTCTGGTCCTGAGCGACCACAGGAGCCGGCGTGACCGGCACGACCTGGGGATCCTGGATCTGGAGTTGCTCTTCGATCTGGGCCTGGACCTGGTCCAGTGCTGGATCGACGAGCTCGTCGTCGTATTGGTAGGCCAGCGTGTTCTGCACCTGGTCTGTTGCAACAGTCGCCGGTGCGACGTCTGATGCCTCCTCACCTGTGGTGACTGCGAGGGCGACAAACGGGAGAGAAACGGCTAATGCGGCTCCACCGATGACGACCATGGTCGATTTCCACATGGTGTGCTCCTTTCGGTTGACTCCCTATATCGAACCAACCAGGGATGAAGCGGCGACGATCGATCGTGTGAAGTTCTCGTGAAGCCGCAACCTTCGGCTATGTAGGATTGCGTCCGTGACTGACCAAGACGCAACGCCAGGTGGCGAGGAAAGGAACGCTTCAACCCTGGAGCTGTTCTTCGATCTCGTCTATGTGTACGCGATCACCCAGGTCGTTGCCGCGATCCATGGCGATGCCTCACCAGCAGGTCTCGCAAAAGGCGCATTCCTCCTCGCACTCTTGTGGTGGACCTGGTCTATCTACACGTGGACAACGAACTGGACGGGTACGGACGGCACACCCACGCGGCTCTTTCTGCTGGCTGCCATGGGTACAACCCTGTTCATGGCGGTTGCGGTTCCCGATGCGTTCGGTGACAGTTCGGCCCAGTTCGGCGTCGCGTACTTCATGGTCAGGATTCTCGCGTTGGGGTTCTACTGGGTGGCATCGAAGGACTTTCCAGCTCAACGCGAATCGTTCTTTACCTTCGGCCCGATCTCCATGGCTGCCGCTGCACTCGTCCTCGTCGGCGGGTTCCTCCCCACTCCATGGTTATGGACGCTGTGGATAGCGTCCGCTCTGCTGGATCTGGTGAGCGCCCTCAATGCCGGACGGGGCACATGGACCATCGACGCCAAACACTTCGCTGAACGATTCGGCCTGTTCATCATCATCGCTCTCGGTGAGTCGGTCGTCGGCATCGGTTTCACGGCAACGGATGTCCCGCGCGACGCCGTCCACACGGCCGCCTTCGCTCTTGCATTCATCATCGCCGCCGGGCTGTGGTGGTCGTACTTCGACAAGGCTGCGCCGTACGTGGAGGCACGCTTCACCGCTCTCCATGGCAAGGCGAGGGGTCGCTTTGCGAGGGATGGATATTCCCTGCTCCACTATCCGATCGTCGTCGGGATCGTCTTCTTTGCAGTGGCTGCTGAGGACATCGTTGCGCACCCGTCAGATGTGCTCGAACCGGCGGTGCGGTTCGCCTTCACGTCGGGTGTCGCCCTTGTCCTGCTCGGGATGGTCGCAACCGGCTTTCGGGCGGTGCACCGTATTGGAATCGAGCGGACACTGGCAGCGGTGGTAATTCTGGGAGTCGGCGTTGTCGGTGCCTCGCTCGAGGCGCTGACCATAGCTCTGATCGTCGCCGCCGTACTCATTGGCGCACTCGTATGGGAACACGTTCGAGCCTGGAGCAACTTTCCGCCCCTCGAGATCGGAGCCGACACCGAGTAGGCGGCGGACGAGCGTGACCGTTCCACCCGTGCCACACTATGAGAGGTGTCGAAAACCCTGCAACCCAATCGTCGATACCACAGAGAGCCGGCGGGAGGCGTCGGTTCCACGATCAAGGAGACCCAATGAAGTATGCACTGCTGATCTACGGAGACGAAGCCCTCCAACCGGCTGAAGGTTCGCCAGAGTTCAACGAGGTCTACCAGGGGTACTACAAGTTCACCGAAGACATCACGAGCGAGGGCGTCAACCGTGGCGGCGAAGCCCTCCACAACATCGAGGCCGCTACATCCGTGCGGGTTCGCAACGGTGAGCAGACCGTTACCGACGGGCCGTTCGCCGAAACGAAGGAACAGCTCGGTGGCTTCTACCTCATCGAGGTGGACGATCTGGACGCAGCCATCGGTGTTGCGGCCAAGATCCCCGGTGTCAACACTGGCACCATAGAGATCCGCCCACTCATCGACTTTGGCTGACGTGTGACCCAGTCCCGAACAGCGATCGAGGCCGTGTTCCGTGAGGAGCACGGCCTTGTCGTTGCGGGTCTGGCCCGGTATCTCGGCGATCTCGAACTCGCTGAGGATGCCCTCCAGGATGCGTGTGTCGCAGCGCTCGGTGCGTGGACGGAGGACATCCCACGTAACCCTGCGGCATGGCTCACAACGACAGCACGCCGCAAAGCTGTCGACAGGATCCGCAGGACAAGGAACCTTCAACGCAAGTACGAGGCGATCGCACAGACCCTCGCCAACGTCAGCGACGAGACCCTCGACGAAGACATCATCAGCGACGACCGGCTGCGGCTCATCTTCACCTGCTGTCACCCGTCACTGTCGATCGATGCACGGGTTGCGCTCACCCTCAAGACGGTTGGCGGACTCACGACCGTCGAGATCGCCAACGCCTACCTCGTGCCCGAAACCACGATGGCCCAACGGATCGTGCGGGCGAAACGCAAGATACGCGACGCAGGGATCCCGTACCGTGTCCCAGGAGACGCTGAGCTCCCCGATCGGGTGCACGGCGTTCTCGCTGTCATCTATCTGATCTTCAACGAGGGGTACGCCTCGTCATCTATCGATGCGGTGCGACGACCCGAACTTGCAGCGGAGGCGATTCGCCTCGCAACGATCATCGACCAGCTCCTCCCGAACGAGCCTGAGGTGCTCGGTCTGCTCGCGCTCATGCACTTCCATGAGGCCAGGGGCACCGCTCGCACTGATGAAGAGGGCAATGCAGTGCTGCTCGACGACCAGGATCGCACCCTCTGGGATCAGGGTCACATCACCAATGCCACCACCTATCTCGACAGAGCGCTTGCCAGGGAGACCCCCGGGCCGTATCAGATCCAGGCTGCCATCTCGGCAGTCCACATCGAAGCTGCCACACCCTCCGACACGGACTGGGATCAGATCGCCGCGCTGTACTGCTCACTACGCAGACACATCAACTCGCCGATCGTGCAACTCAACCACGCCGTTGCCGTGTCGAAAGCCACGGACGCATCGAAAGGACTTGTAATGGTCGATGCGATCTCTGGACTGGATGAATACCCCTACTTCCACACGGCAAGGGCGAGCCTCCTCAAAGAACTCGGTCGAACGTCGGAAGCCATTCGGGCGTACGAACAGGCAAGGGACACATCCACCAGCGACGCCCAGCGACGCTTCTTCGAGAGAAGGTTGGATGAGTTGAGGTGACGAAAAGCTTTTCGTTTACAGTTCACCGTTCACCGAATCGACGACTGGCGTTGCTCCACAAGCTCGGGCCGAGAGCGACTGCTAGCCGACCGCTGTCTGGCTTCTCACATCTGGTGTCTGTGGTCTGAACGAGGCGGATTCGGCTGCGGCAGTTGCCGCTTCGGCGATGATCGTGTTGGCCTGTTCGATCAGGGCACGGGCTTCGTCGACCTTACGCTGGTACTCCGCCAGATCGCCAGCACGGAGGGCAATGTCGGCTTCGACGAAGGCAACCTCGGCCTGAGCGAGCAAGATCTCGACCTGCTCCTGGACCGTGCCCGTCGGTGGTTGGACTTCTCCCCCACCTCCGGTATCGCCGTCGCCGTCACCAGTATCACCATCGCCGACATCACTGGCGGCTCCGAACAGCTGGATGAGAACCTGGTCGAGTGAATCCGCGATCTCGATCTTGCTATTGAACGACGCAACAACACGTTTGAACTGCGGGATACCCCCACGGCCGCCGCCCGTATCGGCAGCGAGATAGATCGGTTGGACGTAGAGCAGCGAGTCCTCGATCGGGACAACGAGCATGTTGCCCTTGATGACATCAGAGCCGACCTGGCCGAGCAGCGTGAACTCAGCAGACACCTTCGGATCCTGCTCGATGAAGTCTCCAACCTGTCCGGGTCCATCGACCTGGCGGTCCTCAGGCATGGTGTAGGAGATCAGAGTCCCGTACTCCTCGAGTGGTCCCGATTTGGCAACGACAAACGCTGACATGTTCGGCCGCGCTGCCGGTGTGAAAGGTTGCATGAGCAGGAACGACAACTCATCCTCCTCGGGCAGTTCCATCAACAAGTAGTAGGGAAGCATCGGGTCGGTGCCGAACGTGCCACGTAGCGGCGCCTTGGGGCTGTTCGAAGGGTCACGAGCGATCTGCCATGGATCGTTGACCTGGAACAGGTCGGTCGGGTCTGTCATGTGATACAGCTTGTACACGTCGGTCTGGATTCGGAATAGGTCTTCGGGATACCGCACGTGACCGACAAGGTCCTCAGGGAGCTCGTCAATGGGCTTGAACAACCCAGGGAAGATCTTCTCGTTGGTGCGGATCAACGGATCTGACGGATCGATGATGTACATGTCGATCGTCCCGTCGTAGGCATCGATGACTGCCTTGACTGAGTTCCGGATGTAGTTGAAGTTCCTCGGCAGGTCCGCACCCTGGTTCAGGCGGGCTGTGCTAGCGATCTCCGAATACGGGAAACGGTCCGTCACCGTGTAGAGATCCATCATCCACAACTGGCGACCCTCAGAGATGACCATGTACGGATCGTTGTCGGCGTACAGGAATGGCGCTATCCGTGCGATCCTGTCCTTGATATTGCGGGCGATCATCACACGGCTCGTGCTCTCGACCTGGCTCGAGATCAACGTGTTGAGATCACCGAAGCGCAGCGCCCAGGCAGCCCGTTGGAAGATGTTCCCGAGCGGCACACCGCCCTGCCCATCATACGAGTTAGTTGCGGTCGTATCCGATCCGTCCTGAGGGATGTCGACCTCGCCTTCCTTGCTCCCTGCGATCAGGAAGTCGTTCTCGGCTGAGTCGGAGAAATAGATGCGCGGCTGGTCGATGTCGAGGTTCTCTGAGTTAGTGAGGTTGACGGGTGGGATGTCCTCGATGAGGAAGTCGGGGAATCCATCACTCGTCACGCCGTTGGCAGGGCTCAACACCGCACCAAGACCGTGTGTGTAGATGAGACGTTCGTTGACCCAGCCTGTTCCAGGGATAAGGCGTTCATCCAGCCCGCGGGCCGATGTCATGACCTGCGTGAGCTCGCCATCGATCACGTACCGGTCGACGTCGATGTCGGCGAAGTTGTAGTACGTCTTGATATTCTGGAGTTCCGGGTAAGTCTGTGCGAGCACCCCTGGGTCCCAAAGCCGGATGTTGTCGATCGTTGGACGATTCGCCTCGATCGTCTCGGCCTGAAGCTCCGTCGAGGCGGTGAACTCACGCACATCGACCTTGTCCAGCCCGTATCCGAGCCTCGTGAAATCGAGGTTGTGTTGCACATACGGGATCTCACGCTGGAGCTCATTCGGCTCCACCGAGAACCGCTGAACGACAGCGGGATAGATACCACCAACACCGATCGACGTGACAAGCCAGATGCCGAACGCAACGGCCGGCAACATCCAGCCACGGAACCACACGTTGACAAGCAGAATGATCGCCGCGGCAACAGAGATGAAGATCAGAAGATTGAGTGCGGGGATCTGTGCGTTGACATCGGTATACGACGCGCCGAACACCTGGCCACGACTCGAGTACAGAAGCTCCCACTTATCGAAGATGTACCCGGCCGACTTGAGGAGGGCGATGGCTGCGAGCAGTACGGAGATGTGCGCCTTGACCGCGCCCGACGTCCTCTCCCCAGGTGTTGTGACCTTGATGCCGCCATTGAGGTAGTGGGCAGCGACAACGATGAGGGTCGTTACAAGAAGAAGCTGGAACAGCCAGCCGTAGATGTCACGATAGAGCGGCAAACCGAAGACATACATCGACACATCGTTTGCGTAGATCGGATCGACCACGCCAAAAGACACCCCGTTGCGCCATCGCAGCCAGTCCTGCCACCAGGCGGCTGCACCGAGGCCAACAAGGAAAGCGAACAGCATCGAGAAGACCGAACGAACAAGGAAGGCCCTCGGCTCGATCCACAGCTGGTACCGCTCAAGGAGCTCCTCGTCCGGTGCACCCGTGAGGGCAAGGAGGCTCCGGGGCGACAGCCGATCAACGATCCACAGGTTCAGCCAGAACACGACGAAGGCAAGGACCGTTGCTCCGAGTATCAGCCACACCTTGGTGAAAGTCAGCGTGACCCACACATCACCGCTTCCAAGCTCGTCGTACCAGAGGAAATCGGTCCATAGCGTGGCTAGCCACCTGCCGGCGAGCAGGATGAAGAACCCTCCCGCAACCAGGATGGTGAGGATCCGCCTTATGGCAGATCCCTGACGATACGTAACGGGTTCCCTGTTGATCACGAGGGGGATTCTATGGCAGTGGCAGGATTGCGGGGCCGAGCCCCATCAAACATCTGACGGGGCCTTCGCAAAAGCCTCAGCGGCAGCGACGACACGGCGCTCGGCCTCGTCGGATCGCCATGTTCTGAACACCTTCGATGCTGCTGCGGCAACGGCTCGGTCACCAGAGCCAGCGGCGCGCGCATCGGTGATGACTGATTCGAGAGCGTCGAAAAGATCAGTTGCGAATACCGATGCGGCGCCGACGTCGTCACCATCTCCACCGATCGCAAGAGCCAGACCCGCGAACGAAGCAACGAACACTTCGGTGAAATCTTCTTCCGGTGTCCACGAGGAGTCGGTGCGGAGATGTTCCAATGTGTCATTCTGGAGATCCACAAGTGACCGCTTAATCTCCCGAAGCGCCGCATTTTGCATAGGAATCAGCGAAACGGCCACGTCATCCACGCCACCATCCACACCCTCGTCTTCACTGACGACTTCTTCGCTGGCGACTGACGGCTGACGGCTGACAGCTTCCTTCTTGCTGTCAACTGTGGACTGTGAACTGTGAACCTCTTCAGCCTGTGAACCGTGGACCTCTTTAGTCGGCGAAAACTGAACTTTCCTTTCGGTCCTCAATTGCGCGAACAACGACCCGATGGCATCCCGCTCATCAGCACCAGCTGCCGGTTCCGGTTCGGTTTCGGCTTCTGGTTCTGGTTCTGGTTCTGGTTCAATCGTCACAGCGGTTTCAGATTCCAGCGCAGACCCAACGACAACAATCGGGTCGATAGCCCCACTGTGGTCGGTCTCCTCTGTTGCCTGGCCCTCCGCACTGATCGCCTCTTCTTCACTGACGGCTGACGGCTGATGGCTGACGGCTTCCTCTGCCGTTTGTCGGCTGTCGGCTTCTTCCCTCGCCTGATAGCTGACGGCCTCTTCTGCCATCTGGCGTCTGTTGGCTTCTTCTCTCGCCCGTCGGATGTCGGCTTCTTGTTGACTGATCTCCGCCGTCTGTTCCCTCAGCGCGACGACCTCGGCAACAAATGAGTCCGGATCGACCGGTGTGAGGTTCACGGCCTTGCTTGATGAGACGATCCGCACCGACCCACCATCAGTTGCATGATGGGTTCGCGACTTCCCTGCTACCGAATCGTCGAGCACTTCTGGTTCGGCTGGTTCTTCAAGCGTCTGTCGCTTCGTCTCGATCTCCGACTCGAGCTGACCGATCGACGATTTCGCCGCTTCGAGCTCAGCGAGAAGTTCACTTCTGCGATCCTCAAGGGCTCGGGCCCGCTCCTGGGCGAGTTCGGCCGCCTGATTCGCTGCAGCCAACATGCCATCGCTCTCGAATCTCGCGTTCTCGATGATCTGTTCGCCCTCCAGCTTTGCAGATCGAACGGTTTCTTCGCGATCGCGTTTGGCGTCCCCGGTGTGACGGATCGCCTCTCTCTCGGCCTCAGCGCGGATGAAGAGAGCCTCTTCCTTTGCGTCGCCGATGACCTGTTGGGCTACGGCGACCGCCGATTGCAACATGGATGATCCTTCATTCCACGCTGCTGCACGCATCGAGTGCGCCTGCTCACCAGCGTCAGACACCGTCTGTGACGCATCGGAACGAGCTGTCGTTGTCCATTCGGTGGCGTCTGTTGTCGCCCTCACGCGCATTCCCTCTGCCGTAGCGCGGGCGGCTTCAAGGATGTTCCCTACGTCGCCGCCGATGGTGCTCAGTTCGCGGGCAAGCGCCTCCGGACTATCGATTCCGATCGCAAGTGCCGCAGCGGACACCCCAGCAAGATCGCGTTCGAGTTCCTCGATGCGACGGGCAGTCGCAGCGAGGAAAGCCTCGACCTGAGTACGATCGTACCCTTTTCGTACAACATCGAATTGGCGAGTTCGTATCTCGCCTGAAGTCACCTCATCGGCCATACGCGGGAGCGTACCGTTTGAGGGGCCGGTGACCGCGGATTGTCAGAGTGTCTCGAGGAACTCGAGCGAATCCTCGATCGTCTCTACCCGCACAACTTCGATGTCGTCGCCGGCAGCGATGACCGCGGCGTCGTAGTTGGATGCAGGAACGAGCACGGCTCGAGCACCGGCATCGATGGCACCGTACACCTTCTGTTTGATTCCGCCGATCGGGCCAACGGTGCCATCTCGCGAGATAGTTCCTGTGCCGGCGATCCGTTCGCCGCTTGTCAATTCACCAGGAGTGAGCTGATCCATGATCTGGAGGGTGAACATCATGCCAGCAGACGGCCCGCCGATGTTCTGCGACTCGATGCCGACCTCAACGGGGAACTCCACGATCGGGGTGTTGTTGTCGAGGAGTATCCCGATCATGGGTTTCGTGGGGTCATCAACATGCGGTCCGAGCACGATCTCGACGGAAAGGTCGTCGAAGTCCTCGGAACCCTCATCCGGGCGTTCAATCATCATCTCGACGAGATCGCCGATCTCGAGGTCACCCAACTGATTGATGATGTCATCGCGAAAGGCAACGACCTGACCGTTCATCTCGATGATGACATCGTTCGGAAGAAGGATGCCATCCGCCGCAGCGTCGGGCACCGTATCGATCACGAGCGCGCCTGTTCCGATCAACGTAACCTCGTACCCGAGTTGGGTAAGGGCAACGAAGATCGCATCTTGCTGCGACTGCGACATCGCAGCGAGGCTCTCCCTCCGCAACTGCTCGGGCGATACACCGATCGGTCGCACCGTTTCTCGTTCACGGATATCCACCCGCGGATCGATCTGCGCAGCGGCGTACTCGAAAATGTTGGCTTCTTTGAGAGAGACGGTCAGGAAGAACAGTTCGCCGTCATCGCTCACCGTCCCACCCTCAACGGTGACGAAGTCCGACGTGTCGTACACGGGGCCGGGGCTGAGCGTGTAGTAGGGCACGGTGATCGGCCAGGCAACAGCGATGAATACACCAATGGCTATCAAGATCCCTGCGACGACCCATGGCCACTTCGGGTACGAAGCTGGGGGTTGAACGCTCGGTGGAACGCCTGCGAAGTCGTCAGTCGTTTCTTCTGTCACCACGTTGTCCATTGGGCGAGGTTACCTGTGTGTGAAGGTTTCGGTGGCAGCACCGTGATGGCGTTGCGCGGTCCTACTTGGGATGCGGTCTCGGATCACGGTCACGACATCTGTCCGCCGGCGACGAGGTCGGCTGTCACGACGATGCGATATCTCGTTGAGCCCTTGGGATGACATGCGAACATCGTCATCATCGACTTGCCGCGTTCGTAGGTGATCCAGAGGTCTTCGGGCTCCACAATGAAGGTCTCGTTCACGCGATACATCACATCGAACCCGTTGGCACCGGTCACGTAGATCATGTTGCCAGGGTCAAGTCGGTCGAGGTTGTAGAACGGACGTGTATAGGTCGTGCGGTGGCCGGCAAGCACCATGTTGCCTTCACCGCCGGGCTCCGATGTTCCTGCCCAGTGTGCAACACCTTTGTTGATCACCTCGATGGCGATTCCACTTCGTACCGTCTCGTCGAGACCGATGTCGGGGATTCGCATCGTGCCCATCGCAGCACCGGATGATTGTGATCGATGAGCTGTCGACTGCCGATTCCCACCTGGCACAACCCCGTCTGGTGCGGCGAGTGCACGCGCTGGGGCGGGAAGAGCAGCAAGCAAGCCAGCGGATGCTCCTGCAGTTGCCATGAAACGTATGAAGTCCCGACGATGTCTCATCCATGACTGATCGGCACGTTCATCATCGTGCTGGACGAAATTCTCACGCGACCAGCTAGACCACAGGAGCACAAGCGATGCAAGCAACCTACCCGTCCAGGACGATCGCGAACGTCGTCGTACCGCGTACAGCGGTGACAACCGCGGTCCTCATGGTCGGATTCGCGCTCCTGACGGCGTTGGCCGCTCAGATCGTGATCCCCGTACCTGGCACACCGGTCCCGATCACCGGCCAGACGTTCGTCGTGCTCCTCGCAGGTGCGGCGCTCGGTTCACGTGCAGGTGCAGGAAGCCAGCTGATCTACTGGCTCATGGGAGCGGCCGGACTCCCCTTCTACGCCGAGGCCGGCGGTGGGTGGACCACAGCGATCGGATCCACCGGGGGCTACCTCTTTGGATTCGTC
>JAMBLJ010000002.1 GCA_023336815.1 Actinomycetes bacterium | reverse complement strand
TCGCATCGACAGACAGTCTCCGGACCATCTTCAAGATCCAGGGCATTCTCCTCCTCATCGGCCTGATCTTCTGGGCGGTCATGCTCGGGTTGCTTATCTTCGGGATCATCCTCACAGCCAACAACAGCTAACCCTCCTAGCACCCACCATCAGGACTTTGGCGTCCAGAGGCGCCATATATTGCGGTTCTGGACGCCAAAGTCCTGAGTGCGCGGCGATGTTAGTTCAGGCGGGCGGCGAGGCCGTCGATAATGATGTCGAGGCCGAACGCGAACTCCGTTCCGTACTCGCACTGGGCGAGCAGGGGAGCGAGGCGCGCCACGTTGGGGAATTCACTGGCGACGCTTTCGAGTTGATCTGACACATCGGTTCCGTGGTGGTGCGCCACCCCGGGGTTCGTTGCTTGTTGGAAGGCATAGCCCATTGTGTGCGATGAGAGCATCTGCCACGCGTGGTGGGCATTCTCATCACTGAATCCAGCGCTGTTGAGTGTCGCGATAACGCGGTCGGTGAATCGGAGTGCTGCCGGACCGAAGTTGCCCCGCATCATGAGCAGGTTGACCGTCCAGGGGTGTGTGGTGAAGGCGTCCATGACAGCCATACCGATGCGGCGGATCTCGTCCTGCCAGTCGCCGTCCTGTTCGGGTAGGGGGATCGATGCAAAGACGTGGTCGATCATGCCGTCGTAGATGTCGTCCTTGTTTGCAACGTGGTTGTACAACGACATCGCCTCCACGTCGAGTTCCGCACCGAGTTTGCGCATCGAAAGCGAGTCGATGCCGTGTGCGTCTGTGTACATCACAGCGGCGTCGATGATGCGGTCTCTCGTGAGCGTCTCGCGGGTCCGTGTAGGCATGGCTCCATCGTAGGTCAAAGAAATCTCCAAGTTGTTGTTGACTAGCTTACGCTGTACGTATATATTTACACTGTAAACTTACGATGTATGCTTACATCGTACACCACCCAGAGGGGGAATCCAATGAAATTCGGATCACAGTTACTCGCACGAACAAGTGCGTTGCACCCATGGAGAACAGTGGGTGTCTGGGTCTTCCTGGTGATCACTGCAGGCATCCTGTCCTCACAGTTGCTCGGTAGTGCGCTCACAACTTCAGTTCGTTTCACGGACAGTCCTGAGTCCACACGTGCCGCTGCGCTGATCGAGGAAGTGAGAGGCGGGTCGGCCGATACGGAGTTCGTCATCATCTCTAGCGATGAATTGACGGCCCGAGACCCTGCGTTCGTTGCCTACGTCAGTCTCGTACAGGACACAGTCGCGTCGCTTGACGACAATGTTGTCGTCGGAGTTGGTTCATATCTGACCTCTGACGGGCCTGTCAGCGAGTCCGGCCATACTGTTCTGCTCCCCGTTGTGCTCTCTGGAGAAGGATCAGACGTGACATCGGGGAACGCTGAACGACTTGGTGAGGCCATCGATGCGATTAGTCAACCTGTCGGGTTCGAAACGCTCGTGGCAGGGCCACAGACCGTGTCCAACGATGTCAACAAGGTCGCAGAAGAAGATCTTGCGACTGGTGAGATGATCGGCATCGCGGTCGCGCTCGTCGTGCTCATCATCGTGTTCGGCACAGTTGTCTCAGGCGTGATCCCGATCGTGCTCGGTGTTGTTTCGATCGCTGTGTCGATGGGACTCGCTGCGGTTCTGGGCCAGGTCTTCGAACTCAACTTCTTCATCACGAACATGATCACGATGATCGGCCTCGCGGTCGGCATCGATTACTCGTTGTTCATCGTCTCACGGTATCGCGAAGAGCGTGCAGCAGGCCTTGACAAGTTCGACGCCATCGTACGTTCGGGAGGTACGGCG
>JAMBLJ010000001.1 GCA_023336815.1 Actinomycetes bacterium | reverse complement strand
CTCGAAGAGATCAGGTCTGGGTGAACCAGCAGCGGCGAGATCCCAACTAGCGCGATGTGTTGATCGCTGCCCACACCGCTGCCGAGGTCAGGGGCATGTCGATGTGGTCGATCCCGAAGAGGGCAAGGGCATCGATGACGGCGTTGACGACTGCCGGGGCAGAGCCAATGGTGCCCGCCTCTCCGATACCTTTCGCTCCGAGCGGGTTCTCTGGTGTTGGCGTTTCGGTATGGGCCACATCGATCGAAGGGAGCGACGCCGCCCCCGCGATGACGTAACTGGCGAGGTTCCCTGTGAGAGGGTTGGCCTCGTCGTACTGGACACCCTCAAAGAGGGCCTGCCCTACACCCTGGGCGACACCCCCGTGCACCTGTCCATCAACAACGGTGCGGTTGAGGATGGTTCCTGCATCATCAAACGCAACATGCTTGAGAAGCTGAACGGCACCCGTCTCCGTGTCCACTTCAACGATGGACATGTGGGTACCAAAGGGGAACGTCGCTTCGGTCTGTTTCCAGGTCTCTTCCCCTCGCAGACCAGGCTCCATGCCTGGCGGGAGATCCTCTGGCACCGCCGCGATCGTTGCGATCTCGGCGAGCGTGAGTGCGGATGTGGGTACACCCGATACGCCGATGCGTCCGTCTTCGAACTGCACAACATCCTCGATGGCAGCCTCGGCATTGAAGGCGAAGATCTCCCTCGCCTTGTCGAGGACGTTGCCGCCAGCG
The DNA here is from genome assembly GCA_023336815.1 of Actinomycetes bacterium. Classification (GTDB taxonomy): domain Bacteria; phylum Actinomycetota; class Acidimicrobiia; order Spongiisociales; family UBA5794; genus JAMBLL01. The sequence goes on along the minus strand of JAMBLJ010000001.1, from coordinate 2,761 downwards.
GCATGGATAGCCGAGCCTGCTATCTGGAGCGACCGCGAAGCCATGGTTCCGCCGCTACGCGGGATCGTGTCCGTATCACCCTGGACGAATCGGATGTCCTCCATCGGGATCTTGAGAAGCGCCGATACAACCTGGGGGAACGTCGTCTCGTGACTGTGGCCGTGGGATACACCGGACGAGTACACAATTGCCACCCCGTCGGGATCGATCTCCACTGCGCCCCAGTCCTCACGCCCGGCTCCAGCCGTGATCTCCACATAGGAACTCACGCCGATGCCAAGCTGGATACGGTCACCAGCCTCACGTCGCCGCGCCTGCTCCGCTCTCATCTCCTGGTAACCGCCGATATCGAGCGCTCGATCAAGCGCTGTTTCGTAGTCACCGGAGTCGTACCGTTCACCGAGGGTCGTCGTGTACGGGAAGGCATCCTTCGGTATGAAGTTCCGACGACGGAGCTCAGCCGGATCCATATCGAGTTCGAGTGCCATCCGGTCGATGGCGCGTTCGAGCACCATGGTCGCCTCTGGTCGTCCGGCACCGCGATAGGCGTGCACCGGTGTTGTATTCGTTACGACCGATCTCCACAGGAACTCGACCTTCGGGATCACATACGGCCCCACAGCCATCCGCCGGCTAAAGACGGGCATGTAGGCACCGAACAGTGGATAGGCACCCGCATCCTGGGTCAACCGAAGGGAGATTCCTGTGATCGAACCGTCCCGGGTTGCTCCGAGACGGACGTCGGTCGTCTGCGCCCGACCATGAGCCATCGTCACCATGTTCTCAGCTCGCGACTCATGCCATCGGACCGGGCGACCGAGCTTGAGTGCGAGCGCTCCACAGATGGCCTGCTCGGGATACAGGGTGATCTTCGCTCCGAAGCTCCCACCGACATCGGGAACGCGCACACGGATCTGCGAAGGGTCAAGATCGAGGACGATCGACAGGGCACGCTGATGACCGTGGGCCGATTGGCTTCCAAGCCAAACATCGAGACCTCCGTCGTCACGGGGAATGGCCACAGCTCCGCTCGTCTCGAGGGGGACCGCAGCAACCCGCTGGTTGACAACACGCAACTCGATGATGACGTCGGCATCGGCGAGTACGTCGTCATCGCCGTCACCCCGGTCGTAGACCACATTGGTCCCGAGCTTGGGATAGAGCAGGGGTGCGTCCTCGGCAGCTCCGTCCTCGGGTGTCGAAACCTCGGGGAGAGGTTCGATATCGGCCCACACGAGGTCTGCAGCATCCCTGGCCTCGCGATCGCTCTGTGCAACAACCACCGCAACGATATCGCCAACGTACAAGACACGATCGGATGCGATCATGGGCCGACGGGTGAACTCCTCGAGATCGGGAGCACCAAGAGGCAGAGGAGCAGTGTCGAGATCGTCGGCGAGGTACACGCCCACCACTCCGGGAGCCGAAAGTGCTCCGTCGACGTCGATCTCCTCAATCTTGCCATGCGGAACGATCGATCGCACAGGAGCGATCCACAGGGCATCGTCGGTCTGAATGTCCTGGAGGTACGTGCCTGTACCTGTGATGAACCGAAGGTCCTCTACACGCTTCACCGCTGCTCCAAGAGTTCGCTACGCATCGGGTCAAGTGTAACGATGGAGGTACGGGCCCGAGCACTTGAGGCGCCGCCGTTCGGGACGCCGACCGGCGACATGCATGTCGCTCTGCCTTGCCGTCTGATCAACGGCCCAGATCGTGCACGATGGATACAACCGCTTCGAGTTCCGGGTGGTCATGAACGACTGAATCGGCGAGACGGATGGTCTCGCTCCAGGGATCATCGGCGAAGTGGTAGACCTCGAACGTCGGCCCAGCATGCTCTCCGCCAGAGATCGGCTGAGCAACGAGGTACCTGGCAGTCGGTGTCATACACCCCGTCATGAGACCGTATAACCGTCCGATAACTGCACCCTGATCCTCCTCGCCTGAGAAGAGGTCACGCATCGTGACGAACATCAGTCCGTACAGGGCGTTGAAGAACTGCGATACCTCTGCGATGGGCTCGGGGAAGTCAGAAGACTTCGGGCTCGATCTCACCGGCCAGACATCACCGATCGGACTCAGGCCGGAGGCGATCTGTTCGAACTTGTAGAAATGTGTGAGTTCCTGATGGTCCGGATCAGCCCATCGATGATCACTGAGACCCTCACCCTGTTCGATGATGATCTCGAACGCTTCGTCCGCGCTGGCGTCGTCGCTCACAAGCATCAGACCGCCACTGTCCTCCGCATCGAACTTGACCGGCGCGTAGAACGATGGGTCAGAGAGTTGGCGACCTGGCTGATGGTTCACGAAGAGGTCGTCCTCCTCATTGAGGGTGTCCACCGCTTCTTCGAGAGCCGCATAGAACTGACCCAATGTTTCGTAAACGTCATCCTCTGGTGGGGCTAACGGCGCCCGCGGGCTTTCGATCGCCATGAACGTGTTCCTGACGAGATCACGAGTACACGGTTCGAGAACGAGAGGGAGGTCTGGTGTGTGATGCAACATCAAGCCCGGATACTCGGGAATGGCTTCGTATCCGAAGTCCGGCTCGCCCCCCACGGCGAGAAGAACATTGCTCACGAGACACACATGAAGCATCTCTTCAACCACGACGCTCGCTATCAGCCTCGCCGCGTCACACTCCTGGTCCTTGATCGAATACATCGCGAAGAGGTAGAGCGGAATCGTTGAGAGCTCTACCCTTGTCGCAAGCGCGAGATGCGCCCGCAGATCTTCCACAGATTCAATAGCCACG